>NZ_JBQTGI010000005.1:0-311690 GCF_052400645.1 Saccharicrinis sp. GN24d3 | reverse complement strand
CCTTCAAAACCGGTCCTATTTCCGGTCGCCGGCCATTGGCGTCACTCATCATGTCAGTATACCTTGCCTCTTCCTGCCCGCCCCCACTCCTCGCCTTTTCTAAAGGGCGACCCGCAAGGGAAGGCTTGAAAAACGGGCCCGTTAACCCATCCGTGTTTTTCAAAGCGGCTGCAAAGAAAGACTCTTTATTCGGATTTACCAAACTTATATCTAATCTTTTTTCGCACGAACTTACAAGATAAGGCTTAAATCCACACTTGTCAATACTTTATGCGAAGAAAAAATAAAAAAAATAACATGGTCAACCATAATTCTTAATATTTCACCGGTGGTCATAGGTTCCCACATGCCCACATCAAACCATAGTACAATAACCAGGGAAAGTTGTGAAAGTGGCAAGAAGTATTGTGCATTCAGTGCGCGTTCGCCGATAAAAACTTGGTGTTTGCATACTTTATTATAGCTATCCACTAAAAAAAATTAAGTTTACGCCGAGTAAAACATTCCAATAAGACTTTTTCGATGACTAAACATAAGTATCCATTACCTTTTATATTCTTTATCCTTTTCATCATGACTCTCTTTTCTTGTCAGGATGAATCTATATTGGAAGATAATATAATTACAGAAGCGTACACTGAAACGGAAGTTTCGAACTCTGTGGAAGGAATGGTACGCATAAAATTCAATAAAGAAAGAATAGATGATCTATCCATTTCGTTAAAGTCAGGGACCTTAAGCTCAAAGATTAGTAATATAGACAGTATTTTAAATGCCATTGGGGCCATAAGTTTTAAAAGGACTTTTCCTTATTCCGGAAAATATGAAGATCGAACCATTGAGAATGGAATGCATCTATGGTACGATATCAATTACGATACATGTCAGGTATCTTTGGTTAATGTACTTAACAATTTTGTAAACTTAACCGAAGTTGAAATTACAGAACCTATCAGAAAGATTATCAGCCCGGCATATAGCATCAAGAAATTTGATCCTGTTCCCATTACCCAAACATTGAAAAGCACCACTTTATCAACCAACGATTATCCTTTTAATGATACTTTTTTAAGTTATCAATGGCATTATTACAACGATGGAACAGTAACCGATGCGATTGAAGGTTGCGATATAAACCTTTTTAACGCATGGCTCAAGCAAAAGGGAAGTCAGGACGTAATAGTTGCGGTGGTTGATGGAGGGATTGATATTACACATGAAGACTTAGCGGATAACATTTGGATTAATGAAGATGAAAACAATGGAGGCTTAGTTTCTGATGATGACAATAACGGTTATACGGATGATATTTACGGATATAATTTTGTGAACAACAATGGTACCATTGAGCCTGGTGATCATGGCACACACGTTGCTGGCACTATTGGAGCGGTTAACGGAAACAGCATTGGTGTCTGTGGCATTGCAGGAGGTGATGCTGGTATTCCGGGGGTTAGGCTGATGTCGTGCCAGGTTTTTGAGACCGATGCAATGGGCAATGAAACAAGTGCCGAGAACTTTGCAGAAGCCATTAAATATGCCGCGGATAATGGGGCAGTAATCTGTCAGAACAGCTGGGGGTACGATGACGCCACTTACCTTCCTGAATCCATGAAGGATGCCATAGATTACTTTATTGAGTATGCCGGTATGGATGAAAACGGGATACAAACAGGTCCCATGAACGGCGGTGTAGTTATTTTTGCTTCAGGCAATGAAAGCACCTCCATCCATTCATACCCTGCCATGTACGACCAGGTAGTTTCTGTGGCAGCCTTATCCGCAGATTATACCATGCCCTACTATTCCAATTATGGAAGCTGGGTTGATATTACAGCACCCGGCGGAGTTGATAGCTCCGAAGATTATTACGACAACTGGATAGCCAGTACCATCACCGACAACAAATATGCTTACCTGATAGGAACCTCAATGGCCTGCCCCCATGTTTCGGGTGTAGCCGCTCTAATTGTATCTGAATATGGGGACCAAGGGTTTACTCCAGATATGTTAAAAGAAAGGCTTTATTATGGCGCCATTAATGTAGATGGTTTTAACAGCAGCTATCAGAGCATGTTAGGCGAAGGATTGATTAACGCTGCCGGTACACTTTCGGAACTAAACAGCACTCCACCTGATGTGGTTACGGACCTTGCTGCTTCCATTTCCGGTAACGATGTAACCTTATCATGGACCGTAACAGGCGATGCCGAAGATGTTAAGCCTACCGGTTACAAAATATATTATTCAAAAAACCCATTTCCTAACTCTGATATTAGCTCCACCAACTCATCCTTGTCCTCGGCAGTTGAATTGGTGAGACTTAAAAATGTGGGCGACCTGATGAGCCATACAATTTACAACCTGGAATATTCATCCAACTACTATTTCAGCATTGCAGGTTATGATGTATTGGGCACGTTCTCTGATTATTCCGAATCCGTTTTGGCAACCACCAATGAAAACCATCCACCTGAAATTACCTCAACCAGTGGAAACAGTTTTGAGGTAAAAGCTCATGAAAACATAACGTTTACCTGTTCAATAAATGATCCGGATCAAGATTCCTATTCCTGGAGTTTAATTGATACCTCCGGTAATATAACAACTAATGAAAACGACTCTGAAGTAAAAATCACCATAAATGGTTTATATGCCGATGCAGGAACTTATCAAGCCTCCTTGTTGGTTGAAGATGAATTTGGGGCTTCTTCCGAATTTGTTTTTGATTATACAATACTGGAAAACCATGCTCCTTTTGTAAATACCGCCATTGAAAACACATACATTGGCGATCCGAATAATTCTATCACCATTGATCTTACAGAAGTATTTTTTGATGAAGACGGTGAAGAATTGGAATATGACATCAGTTATTCCTCCTCTTTTGTAACAGGTTCCGTTTCTGGGGATATACTAACCATAGCCCCGCAATCAAACGGCCTTTCAACATTTGAGGTCACATCGTCGGATGCCAGAGGCGAAAATGCCACTTCATCCTTTGAGGTCATGGTTCGCGATAATTCAAATGAGATAGATATATATCCAAATCCGGTAACCGATGTAATCAATTTCAGGATGGGAGAAGATGTCGATGGGTATATTGAAATAGCGTTTTATAATGATAATGCAGTTATGGTGAAAGAATTATCTATTCCTATCTCCACCTTCTCTCCTGCCCAAGGCAGTATTTCCGATATGACGACTGGTCAGTATCTGTTAAAAATTAAATACAACAACCTGGAATTCGAAAGAAACATCGTAAAGCTATGATTAGAAAGATATCGATAATATCAGCACTTATCCTTTTACCCCTTAAGTGCTTTTCGCAAGCAGGTTCTTTTAGCACCATACCATTGGATGCCAAAACAACTGCGAAGGGCAATACCTTTATTGCCGGTGAAAGCAACGCATCTATTTATTCCAATCTTGCGGCTGCTAATTTCGGCGACAAAAAGTTTGAAGTAGACTTCAATTATCGCCCCTGGCAAAACGAAGCTTCCCTTGATTACCTTCTATACGGTTTTTCCGGTTTTTATTCCATCAACAACAATAACGGCGTTGCTATTGGATTTAAAAAATATAACATGCCTAATTATAACATCACTGATGAGAACGGAAATTATAAAGGAACATATGAACCATCTGAATTTTCTTTGGGTTTGGGATATGTTATAAATGTGTCACAGAAATCGGCAATTTCTGTTTCATTCAATTATCTGGAGTCAAATTTGGGAGTCGATTATTCTTCGAATACTTTTTATTTGGATCTCGGTTTTAAAAGCTCCTACAAAAAAATAGACTATGGATTGATGATCCGTAACCTGGGGCCAAAACTGGAATTCGATCAGGAATCCAGTATTTTACCTCTTAACATTGGAGGTGGTATAACATATCCCATAGAATTATCTCCTAAGCACTTGTTATCTACCAGCCTTGATTTGTCTTATTTAACCAATCACGAACATTCTGGCCTTTATTCCGGCATAGGGCTCCAGTATCAATACAACAACTTATTGGCGCTCCGTTCAGGCTATGGCCATTTTGACGATGCCATAGGAGTGAATGGGTTTACATTTGGGGGAGGGGTGCATTTCAGAGGAATTTCAGTTGATGTAGCCTGGTTAAAATCAGACAGCATTCTTAAAAACAACTTTAATATTTCTTGTTCTTTTGCCTTCAATAAAAAATAACATTCTAATATATTTCTGTATTTTCCATTAATTGCATTAGTATTTTATCAACTGATAAGAATTACCCTCTGATATATTAGCTTCCCAATATAGCCAATACGCCAATCAGCAACCAAAAGATCCACTGAAACATCTTGAATACTCCACCTTTGACGGAAGAATTGGCTGCAACAACAATTTGAGAAATTCCAAAGCCAACATACATCACCCCCAATAACCTGGCAACTGAATTCAGCTCAAATAGCCGACAATTAAAGTCAATAGCTGCCAAGAACAAAAGTAAGGTTGCCAGTACCTGAAATACGGATAGATAATGAAACAAACTTTTCATCACATAACGAGGAATAGGACCTGCATTAGAATTCATAATAGGTTTTAAATATTCTTTGCCTCCCATGGCAAAATGGCCAGCAACTGCCGACAACGATATAATGCCAGCTCCCAATAATAAGTAGTTCATTATTTTATTTTTTATGTCTATAATTTACTGTTTACCAATCACATGGTTATTGTGACGAGCAAAAAACCAGGATGTAAACAATTTTCGTTGTTCATGACGCTGTTAACACTGAACGTCAAAGTTCCGAGCCTTTTAAAAAAGACTTAGCGCACCTTAGCGCTTCAAATAGCCTGGTTGCATAACTATCACTTCAAGGAATGAAGCGCTACCCTGTTTCCTTCCAAATCGAAAAAATGACCAATAAAACCGTGTTCGCCAATGGATGTTTTAGGAATTACCACCTCGGCTCCTAATTCAACAGCCTTGGCCAGGCTAACTTCTACATCCACGCAAGAAAAATAAACTATAGTGCCCGTTTTAGCAGGCTCGTAACCTTCCGCCCTAACAATAGCGCCGGCAGCCCCCTCGGCTTCTTTCATTGGGAACGCGGCCATCTGGCTATCTGGCATGGGCAGGTCTTCCATAGACAAGTCAAACAATAACGAATAAAAATCCTTGGCTCTGTTAAAATCTTTTACCGGTATTTCAAACCAGCCGACTACGTTTCTTTCCATCGTTTTAAAATATTTAGTGATTAATTCTAAAACAAATTTATGGCGATATTCATTAAAAAAAAATGGCAATAACGACATTTAATATGGGTATATTTGCCATCGGAACAACTATAGCAAACTGGCACAACTCTGTGCTATTGAAATCATCAGAAAACACGATGTATAAAACATTTATAAATTTTACAGTATGAAGATAGCGGTATTAAACTATCCACACGCCATATTGAGCAGTGTTCACGGCCCTTACGATATGTTCAGCCAGGTAAATGGGATGGTTTCTGCATTTAGGCCTGACATTAAAATCCCAACCCTGGATGTATCCATATTACTATCAAATCAAGTTATGGAAACCGACAAGTTTGATCTGGTCATTATTCCGGCCATGCAGTTTGCTGAAATAGAATCGGTAATTGCCAGCAACCAACACCTTATTCCTTGGTTACATCAACAATACCAACAAGGCTGCGAAATTGCTTCGGTGTGCATGGGTGCGTTCCTTTTGGCGGAATCAGGTTTGTTAAATAATTCCAGCGCAACCACGCATTGGCTGGGTGCAGGAATTTTTAAAGAGAAGTATCCACAGGTTAAACTGGTGGACGATAAATTTATTACCGATTTTCAACGGATTTACACCAGTGGTGGCGCTTTTTCGTTTACCTCGCTGATAATTTATTTAATGGATAAATACTTTGGCAACGAAGTGGCCATTCTGATGTCAAAGGTATTTCTGGTACATATTCACGATTCCAAACAAAGCGGCTATAAGATACTTGGACTTCAAAAAAACCACAAAAACAAAGCGATTCAAGAAATACAAAACTATATAGAAGAGCATATTGAAGAACAATTTCCGGTTGAAGAAATCGCAGCAAAAGCCCATATGTCATTACGCACCTTTATGCGTAATTTTAAAAAAGCAACTGGAGATACTCCCAATGCCTATATACAAAAAGTAAGGGTTGAAAAGGCCAAGAAATTATTAGAGGGAGGTGCCAAAAGCATAGAGGAAATTAGTATTCAAGTGGGCTATAATGATTTTGCTTCGTTCCGAAAAACGTTTAAAAAGACGGTTGGCTTAAACCCATCGGAATACAAAAAACTGTACAACAGAGTGTTTAGCGAGGTAAATGTGGAGCATTAAAAATCAGCCATCATTCGGCAGTTCCAAAAATTTCGAATCGAGGAAGCTGGAATTTTACTAGATGCAAATGGGCACCAACGGGGTGAAGTTCAAAACCGTAATTATAATTCCATACATGTATCTCCAACTGCAATACAATAAATTATTAAGACTCCAATGTCTTTTTATTCCCCCTGCAATCATGTACTAACCCATATTTTATTAGTTTTGCGCCTTATTTAAAAACTGGTGTATCCAGAACAAATTATTATAAAAGATGAAAAGAATTAATTTTACAAAAAAGGGATTTGAGATTATGTTTAAAAAATGGCAAGGAACTAATTATGCTGCTTTCTGTTCCCTTAAAAAATGTATCCGAATAGGTATGCTATCGGCCATGTACCTAACTTTGTTTGATTATGGGCAGGCGCTAGCCCAGACCGATACGACCATAACCAATAAAAAAATCAACCTGGAAGAGATCGAAGTCTCGGCACGCCGAACACCGGCCATTTACTCCGAGATAGGACGAGTGGTCACGGTCATCAGCAAAAAAGAAATTGAGGCCTTGCCTGTTCAATCGGTGGATCAGTTGCTGGAGTATGTGGCTCATGTTGATGTACGGCAGCGTGGTCCCCTGGGAGTTCAGTCTGACGTGAGTGTGCGGGGTGGTTCTTTTGACCAGGTAATGATTTTGCTCAACGGCATTAATATTACCGATCCGCAGACGGGTCACCATAGTTTAAACTTACCCGTAGATTTTTTGAGTATAGAGCGGGTAGAAATCCTGGAGGGTCCCGGAGCCCGTGTCCATGGGTCCAATGCCTTTAGCGGTGCCATTAACTTCATTACGGGCTCCACAGACAACTCAAATATCAAAGCCAATGTAATGGCGGGTGATCATGGCTTATATAACGCCGGAGCCAGTGGAAATATTGTTAAAGGAAATTTTAAGAGCTTTGTTTCCGCCAATAAAAGTGCCAGTGATGGTTACATCGACAATACTGATTTTGAGATTTACAACCTGTTTTACCAGGGGCAACTAAATCTCGAAAAAGAAAAGCTGGAATTACAGATTGGGTATACCAATAAAGGATTCGGGGCCAACTCCTTTTATACGGCACGATACCCCAACCAATATGAACAGACCAAAACCACCTTTGCAAGTCTGAGCTTTTCATCGAAAAGCAAAAATCCTTTAAAATCTTCTGTATATTGGCGCCGGCACCAAGACCGCTTTGAACTATACCGTAATAATGAAGATGCAGCTTCGTGGTACACCAACCACAACTACCATTTAACCGATGTGGTCGGTGCAAACATCAACACTGTTATTAACTCGTCAATAGGTAAAACGGCAATTGGAGCCGACCTTCGTTCCGAAAGTATTTGGAGTAACGTTTTGGGAACCGCACTCACAGATACTTTGTTGAATATTCCCGGGGAAGAAGTCGGTTTTTTTACTAAAAATTACAACAGAACCAACACTTCTTTTTTTGTTGAGCATAGTTATACCTACAACCGTATATCAGTCTCGGCAGGTATAATGGCTAACCTAAACAGCGATTTAGGTTGGGAATTTGATATCTTCCCTGGATTTGATGTCAGCTACTGGATAAACAATGGTTTAAAAATTTATGGTAGTATTAATAAATCATTGCGCATGCCTACCTACACCGACTTGTTTTATTCTGGCCCAACTAATTATGGTAATCCTAATCTGAAACCAGAAGAAGCAACCACATACGAGGGAGGCCTCAAATACAAGAATAATAAAGGCATCAGTATTAATGTTTCCTCTTTTTATCGTAATGGAAAAAACATGATCGATTGGGGAAGACCTTCGGATTCTCCTGATGGAACCCGGTGGACTACCTCAAATATAAGTGATATCAATACGGTTGGAATTGAATCCGTTTTGAATATAAATCTTCAACAGTTCATTCAGGCACAACGTTTTCTGCAAAATATAAACCTGACTTATTCCTGGTTAAACCAGGATAAATCATTACCTATTGGCTATGATTCCAGTTATATTTTCGATTATTTGAAGCATAAATTCTCGGGTAGCCTGCAGCATAGTATTATTTCTCATCTAAGTGCATCCTGGTCTCTACTTTACCAGGACAGGCTAGGAGGTTATAGCGAGTATGATAGGGCAAGCAACACCGAATCGCCCAAAGATTACAACCCATTCACTGTTGTCGATGTAAAGCTAAGCTGGCGCAAACCAACTTATACCGTTTTTGCCGAAGCTACCAATTTGTTCGATAAGAAATACACCGATATTGGTCAGTTGTATCAGCCTGGCAGGTGGATCAAAGCAGGTATTAACATCAGCTTAAATCTGTAAACCTTATCACCATCAACTAACTACTTTACGAAAAACGAGGGTGTCCTTGATGTGGCGGCACCCTCTGTTTCATTACTAATTATTTACGAAAACCTGTGCATTTCTTTCTTGGCCTTTGTGTGGGCATTCAGGCCAATCGGTCATGTTGTTACCGTCCCTAAAACGGGCCTCTAAGCAACTGTCCGGATCGCAGCAGGTATGGCACACTCGCTTGAATGCACTATACCTTTTTAACTTCACATCAGGTGCCAACAAACATGCTTTTACAGGCTCTTCTTTCATCAAGTCAGTACTCAGATATTTTTTATTATCATCGGAAAAGATAGTGGCTACAACAGCTTCCGGCCCAATCTTTTCCTGAAGCATTAGGGCTCCAATAAAATTAGCTCCCGAAGAAATCCCCACGCCAATACCCAATTCCCTGGATAGTTTTTGTGCCATAATTATTGCATCGCTATCATCTACCTCAACAATGGAATCCAATTCATCAAGCTTAACAATAGACGGAATAAACTCATCGGAAATACCCTGAATACGGTGCTTTCCCACTTTGTAACCGGTTGAAAGTGTTGGTGAATTGCCAGGTTCCAACGGGTGGATACTTATGCCCGGAACTTTTTCTCTTAAATATTTTCCAACTCCCATTACGGTGCCTCCTGTGCCAACTCCGGCAACAAAAGCATCGGGAGTTAAGTTTCGAAATGCCAACTGCCAGTATAATTCTTTTCCGGTGGTCAGATAATGCGCTTCACAATTATCGCCATTGGAAAACTGTTGAGGGCGAAAGGCTCCATCTAAAGAAGCCGCCAAATTATCGGCCATTTCAATACTTCCTAAAAACCCACCTTGTTGCGCACTTACCAGCTTAATTTCCGCTCCATAACTTCTGATCAGGTTTTTTCTTTCATCGCTCATCCAATCCGGCATAAAAATGGTCACCGGATGACCTAAAGCTCTGCCCACACCCGCAAAAGCAATTCCTGTGTTACCGCTGGTTGCCTCAATAATTGGAACTCCAGCTTTCAGATAACCGTGCTCATATGCCTTGTTTAATATATGAAAAGCCATGCGGTCCTTAATGCTTCCGGTCATATTGAAGTATTCTGCTTTGGCATAAATTTTTCGAGTAGTACCTTTAAATTCAAATTCTATAGCTAATAAAGGGGTATTTCCAATTAAGCATGATAAATTACTGATTTGATTTTGTTGACAAGGGGACATACAATTAGTTTTTAGATTATTTATTCAGCAGATGATTATTTTGGTAATCATTTACCGCTTTCTGTAATCAAGACAACCAAATCTTAAAACAGGGTGAACCTAGTTACATGAGATATATCAGGTAACGTTAACCTTTACTATTTGAACAAAACCGAAAATTAGCCCATTAAGCTTTTTTCATTAAATAATCTGGCCTTGATTAGTATGCTTACTGGTCAAGAATCATGAAATGTAATACTAATTGGATGGTAATTCGTGCAGTGGCACTATGTATCCCAGCTTGTAACCAAAGCTCTGATTCGTGTCCGAATTTCTTTTACCAACAAGGCCAATGTGGTTTCATGGGTGACTTAAACCCGCAATATGCATTAGAGATTCTATTACACATTGAAATTACTTTAAAACAAGACACTTCGTTGCATCACTTCAACTCACCAGAACGATGCTCCCTAAAGTAATCGGGGCAAGTGATGCCTCGTTTCTGTAATGCCTTGTTTTATTGTACTTGCAATGCTCATGACGAACCCCCAATACATAATCCGGGTTAAAACAATTCGGGATGCGTTTGTTTGTAATTCACTGGGAGATTCGGCTGGAATGTCATATGTGTGTAATGGCAATTCTTTCTATCACAACAGAACATGTTCTGTTTATAAGATAAAATTACCCCCACCACCAGGGCCTGCACCTCCCATGGTTCCTATCCCATAGTCCAATTAAAATCAGAAGGATTGATAATCAGACTTATTGATCACCAAATTGTGTTTCTCAAGCTTTACACACTTCATTTGCATGTTGTTGTTTTCATCTTTTTTATCCAGCATGATCATCTCCATCATTAAACCATTAGCCTCTTCCCTATTCAACCATGCTGTTTGAAACCAATTTGGGAACCGTTCCGTTTCGGAATAAATCTTGCCAAAACTCACCTCGGTATCGTGTGCACTGAAAATGGTTAACTTATATTCGTCGTTTTCCATTAAATAACCTTGACATTTGTGTCCCAAAACAATTTTACCGGGTATTGGCTTAAAAGTAAATTTCCCAACCTCCTCTTCCTCACCATCTTCGCTTTCTGATTCCGAAACTTCTTCACCACTATGGATTTCGACCATTCTCATCGCACTTGCCAACGACTGTTCGCCATCCTTCATAAACATCACGTTTAATTTATTGCTTATATCGTAGACCATAAACATGCTCATTCCCTGATTGAATCGAGCACCCCAATATTCCGCACCTTTTTTAAAATAATAATCAACGGAAACCTTTTCTCCTGTTCGTGCTGTTTCAATCTGCAATGCGTAATTCCAGTCGAAATCATAGGAATCCGGCACTTCATCAAAACTGACAGTGTTCATGCCGGTCATCATAGGCATATTTCCGGTCATGCCTTCAGGCATTTGAGGCTCAAACATCTTATCCAGGGTTTTATTGGTTTTCTCTTCAGCTTTGTCGGCCACCTTTTCTGCGACGGCCTCCTCAACCCTGGATTCGACTTTCTTCTTCAATTTTTTTAAAAACTGAGCATTCGCTGGCGTGATAAAGCCAATAAACAATGACAATATCATCAAATGGCAAAGAATAGAATTCAAATTGGCAGCTTTCATAATTATTGATTTTGTTTAAAATTTTATCGATAAAACGCTACCCGGCCCCAGTCAATTAAAGTACTAATTTACGGAATTACCAAGAGGAAAGTAAAATATTCAGAAGATATTTTATAAAATCGAAACCTATCCATATTCTTATTAAATTTGCTTACATACAAAAAACTAAACGATTACATATGCTGTACAGAAAAATGCCAAAGTCGGGTGATAAAATATCGGCACTCGGATTCGGATGTATGCGCTTTCCGGTTTTAGATCAGGATCCTTCAAAAATAGATGAGAGTAAAGCAACTGAAATGCTGCATTATGCGATCGAACAGGGCGTAAACTATCTCGACACCGCTTTCCCGTACCATGGCACCGGCATGGGCGAACCCGGTAACAGCGAACCATTTTTGGGCAAAGCACTGAAAGGGAGTTATCGCAAAAAAATTAAGCTGGCCAGCAAGCTACCAAGCTGGTCAATCCAATCCCGCAAGGATATGGACAAATATCTGAACCTGCAATTGAAACGTCTGGATACCGATTGCATCGATTATTACCTGCTCCACACTTTGAGTGTTGATTTTTGGGCCAATTTAAAGAAGCTTGGAGTTACCGATTTTCTGGATCAAGCCATTAAGGACGGTAAAATAAAACACGCCGGTTTTTCTTTTCACGACAACAGTAAAACCTTATTTAAAGAAATTGTAGATGCCTACGACTGGACTTTATGCCAGATTCAATATAATTATTTGGATGAACATTATCAGGCGGGCAAAGAAGGTATGCAATATGCCGCCAACAAGGGAATGGGTGTCGTTGTCATGGAACCGCTAAGAGGTGGAAGCTTGGCAACCAAACTGCCCGATGCTGCGGTACAAGCTTTTCAAGAGGTCAAACCCGAAAGAACACCGGCGGAATGGTCTCTGCGATGGCTGTGGAACCACCCCGAGGTTACGGTTATTTTAAGTGGGATGAATACCATGGCGCATCTTCAGCAAAATATTAAATCGGCAAATGATGCCAAGGCAAACGAAATGCCGGGAAAAGAACTGGAAACCATTGAAAATGTAAAATCCATACTCCACGAAAAAGTAAGGGTAGGTTGCACGTCATGCGGATATTGCATGCCTTGCCCGGTCGGTGTTCATATTCCCCAGAACTTCTCGTACTTAAACGATTTTTATCGTTTTGACGATAAACAGACAAAATCGCACACCCGGATCATGTACTCCAGGTTGTTATCCGATAAAGAAAAAGCAAGCGCCTGCGTGGAATGCGGAAAATGTGAAGAGCACTGTCCTCAGCATATTCCTATCAGGGAAAAGTTGAAGGAAGCAAGTGAGACATTGCTTTTAACTAAGTAAAGGTTGTATATTAGTTTATTAAAGACATTTAAATAATAAACAAAACATAAAACAATGACCACAATTGACAAATCAAAACCAGTAATGGTGACAGGAGCAACAGGGTATGTTGCAGGATGGTTAGTGAAAAAGCTTTTAGATGAAGGTATTACCGTTCATGCGGCAGTTCGAGATCCTAACTACACGGAAAAACTCAAGTTCCTGGACGATTTGGCAGCCAACTCGAAAGGGGAAATCAAATATTTCAAAAGCGACCTTCTAACAGAAAGCTCGTACGACGAAGCCATGAACGGTTGTGAGCTGGTTTATCACACCGCCTCTCCTTTCACCATGGATATTAAAGACCCACAAAAAGAATTGATTGACCCGGCTAAACTGGGTACCCGTAACGTTTTAGAATCAGCAAACCGAACAGCATCAGTAAAAAGAATAGTGGTAACCAGCAGTTGCGCAGCTATATATGGAGACAACATCGACCTTAAAGCCACTCCAAACGGAATTTTTACTGAGGAGATATGGAATACCAGCTCCAATATTGAACATGGCGCTTATTCTTACTCCAAAACACTGGCCGAAAAAGAAGCCTGGGAAATCAATAAAAAACAAGACCGTTGGGATTTAGTGGTTGTCAATCCCAGTTTGGTGATGGGTCCGGCGGTTAATCCACACTCGGTAACCTCGGAAAGTTTTAACCTGATGAAGCAATTAGGCGATGGGACCTTAAAAGCAGGTGTCCCTAAAATGGGTTGGGGCATTGTTGACGTAAGAGATTTAGCATTTATTCACTTCCAGGCCGGGTTTGTGCCCGAAGCTAAAGGACGCCATATTGCATCGGGCCATAATACCTGGTTTGCTGAATTGGCCAAAGTACTTCAACCAAAATATGGCGACCAATACCCAATCCCCAAAAAAGAAATGCCTAAATGGCTCATCTGGCTTATGGGCCCCATGATTAACAAAGCGATTACCCGAAAGTTTGTATCTCGAAATATGGGTTTCGCTTGGAAAGCCGATAATTCGAAGAGCAAAAGGGAATTAGGAGCTACCTACCGTCCATTATCGGAAACAATTAACGACATGTTCCAGCAACTGATCGACAATAAACTTGTTTAGGCAATAATTATATTTAAGCTAAAATTTATTACAAATTTTGTTTATATAATGTAAATCATATCAACCACTAAGAATGACAAGACACCTGTTGTAACCCGCAAGAAAACACCATAAGTATTGCCGACTTTGTTTACATAATGATTTCATTGACATAAGAATGAAATTATCATAAATATAAAATTATCATAAAAAACCTCAATTATCAGGCAAAACATTTTTTTATTCTGGATAATTGAGGATTTTTATACTTTAATTTCCTTTTTTTTGTATTTACATTATAAAGCATAATATATTCGTCATGAGTCGAAGAAAAATCATTTTTGTTGTAGTTGCCCTGACCGTATTATTAGGAGGTTCCTACCTTCTTTCCAATTTGTTTCTTTCTATGAAACCGGATAGTAAGCGCAAACCTGATTTTAACATTAAACGTTTCGTAAAGGCGGAACCCGTTAGCTATTCTCAAATTACCTCGCCTCTTTCGGCAGAAGGACGTGTAGTATCCAGCAGCGAAGTAATGCTGGTATCGGAAGCTGCCGGAAAAATCCTACCTGGTGCAGTATCGCTTCGCAAAGGTACCTCATTTAAAAAAGGACAACTTCTGGCCGAAATATATAAAGATGAAGTTGAGCTGGCACTACAAGCCAGAAAGAGCCAATTCCTTACCACCATAACCACTATTTTGCCTGATATTAAAGTGGACTACCCTGAACAGTATAACGCTTACCTGAACTTTTTTAATACCATCGAAATTGAAAAAGAACTACCCCCCCTACCCCAAATTTCCAATGCCAAACTAAAGATTTTTTTAGCCAGCAGAAATTTCATGAGTGAATACTATGGAATTTTGCAGGACGAAAAAAAGCTGAGTCGCCATGAGCTATACGCCCCATTTAACGGGACTTATCTCCAGGTAAATTTCGAGGTGGGTGGATATGTGAACACGGGCGGTCAAATTGCACGAATGATACGCACAGACCAGTTGGAAGTGGAAGTACCCGTAAAAAACGAACATAGTAAATGGATAAACATTGGTGACCGGGTACAGGTATTTACCACTAACAAAAAATCGGTTAAATCGGGTATTGTGGTTCGTAAATCAGACTTTATTGACGCTGACACGCAATCGAGGAGCATTTTTGTAAAAGTACCTAACACTAATAATGATGAATTACTGGCAGGCGAATACAAAATTGTGCAATTCCCCGGTCAGCAAATTAACAAAGCGATGCAACTTCCTCGTAATGCAATATTTAACTCCAACGAAGTATTTATTGTAGCAGATGGAAAGTTGAAGAAACGCCAAATCAACATCTTAAAATGGGATGAAACCACCCTAATTTTTAACGGTATCGAACCTGGGCAAATGATCGTTACTGAACCGCTCATCAACGTTAAAGAAAACAGTCCCGTTGGTATAATGGGAATTGATAAACCGTCATTGGAAAAAGGGTCGAAATCGGGAAAAACACAAGAGAAAGGAACCATGGAAAATGGACAAAACAAAGGAGCCAAATCATGAGAAGAATAGTAGAATTGTTTGTTAGATTTCCATTTTACGCCAACCTTATTATATTGGTTCTGGTGATTGTGGGCGGAATCAGTTTGGCTTATATGAAAAAGTCCTTCTTCCCTGAAAGACAATCTCACATTTTGAGGGTAAGCGTTTATTATCCGGGTGCATCACCAGTAGAAATGGAAGAAGGAGTCACGTCGCGTATCGAAGAAGCTGTCAGGGCTATTCCCGGTATTTACGAAATAAATTCCGTGTCGTCCGAAAATAGCTCAAGTGTCACCATTGAGATTGAACCCAATTACGATATCGACGAAGCCCTGATTGAGGTAAAAAACGCGGTGGACGGTATATCCTCCTTACCCACGGCGGCCGAACGCCCCATCGTTTCCAAGACGCGCACCACCTCTCCTGCCGCCCGCTTATTGGTGACTGGCGACGTGGATTTGCTAACATTAAAAAGTTATGCCCAACAGGTTGAGGAGGATTTTTTGGCTTCAGGATTTATCAGCCAGGTGGGTATCGAGGGATTTCCCGCTCTTGAAATATCGGTTGAAGCCAAGGAGGAAACCCTCCTACGCTACGGACTTACGTTTAACGACTTACAGGATGCCATCTCACAAAACAACAAAGATGTATCTGGAGGTCAGCTTCGCTCAAAAAAAGAGGAACTTCTTATCCGTCTGCGTTCCAGAAGCGCGGACCCCAATAAAATAGGCAACATCATCCTGCGGGCAAATCCGGATGGCAGCGTTATCCGAATGAGAGATATAGCATCGGTAAAGCTAAAGTTTGCCGATGTATCGGATAAAGCATTGGAAAACAATAATCCCGTTATCAGCCTTCAAATCAACAAACTGATCACAGAGGATCTGGACGAGATAGATACCTATATCAAAAAATATGTGAAAGAGTTCAATGACAAGGATCTTGGTGTAAGCCTGCAACTGTCGCGTTCCTTTTTGGACATCTTAAAAATGAGGCTCGACCTCCTGTACTTCAATGGTGGTCAAGGACTTATTTTGGTGCTGCTTATTTTGGGCATCATGCTCAGTGTCCGTCTTTCGCTGTGGGTTGCATGGGGTATCCCCGCATCATTTTTGGGCATGTTTATCATCGTAAATTTAATGGGCGTTACCATTAACATGATTTCCCTTTTCGGGATGATTTTGGTGATCGGTATTTTGGTAGATGATGGAATCGTGATTGGCGAAAATATATTCCAACACTTCGAAAAGGGTAAAACCCCCATTCAGGCTGCTGTTGACGGTACCGTTGAAGTAGTTCCGGCGGTAGTAGCTTCGGTTGCCACTACCATGGTCGCTTTTTCGCCTTTGATTTTTATCACTGGCCGTATGGAGATGATGTTCGAAATGGCCGTCATTGTCATATTCAGTCTGTTCGTTTCACTTTTTGAGGCATTTTTGGTACTTCCGGCTCACCTGGGAAACAAGCATGTATTAAACCGCAAAGTGCTTTCTGACAGAAATAAAGGATTTAGAAAATACACCGAAGGTTTTTTTACCTGGCTGCGCGATTATGCCTACGACAGAGTGATTAAGCTATCTGTGGAATGGCGTTATATTACCCTGGGCATTCCCGTGGCCATGATGATTATTACAGGGGGGTTGATTGGCGGGCATATCATCAAAACCACTTTTTTCCCACGCATGGAGTTTGATTCATTCAACATCAACATTGCTTTTACGCCAGGATCGGGCGAGGATAAAACCATGCAATACCTCGAGCGATTCGATAGTGTGGTGTGGGTGGTTAACGAGGAATTAATGGACGAATATAACGATACCGTTCCCATCATTGAAAATAGCATTATTATTTTGGGATCGGCTTTTGACGGTTCAGAGAGCGGCTCTCATACAGGCAGCGTGGATGTTTCGCCCCGAAACTCGGAGGACACAGGAATCAGTTCGTACGAAATTATCAATAGAATTAGGGAAAAAGTTGGGCCCATTCCGGAAGCCGACAAATATTCCATGGGAGCGCGAAGCCGCTTTGGCGATCCCGTTTCCATCGGGCTGTTATCCCGAAACATAGATGAACTTGAACTGGGAAGAGACTTTTTAATGTCCAAGCTTGAGGAATACGCACAACTAAAAGATGTGGTGACTACCAATGCAATGGGTAAACAGGAAATACTTCTCAACCTAAAACCGCAAGCCTATATGATGGGGTTGAACGAAGCGTATATAGCCAACCAGGTCCGACAGGCCTTTTATGGGGGGCAGGCACAGCGTTTACAGGTCGGCCGCGACGAACTCAGGGTTTGGGTCAGATATCCTTCCGAGGGAAGGGAAAACATAGGTCAATTGGAAACCATGAAGATTGTAACCACGCAGGGTGAATATCCTCTGACCGAATTGGTGGAGTACGAAATTAAGCGTGGCCCTGTTAACATTAACCGCTTTAACGGCAAGCGCGAAATAAGGGTAAATGCCGATTTGGTTGACCCGGATGCTTCAGTGACAGAAGTGTTGGAACAGATAAATACGGAAGTAATTCCTGAGCTTAAGATACTTTATCCGGGTATTTCTGTTGAATTTCAGGGTCAGCAAAAGGAAAGCCAACGCAACATGAAGGATTTGATGTTTCTATTTCCAATGGCTTTCTTAGCCATTATCATCATCCTCATGATTAGTTTTAAATCTTTTGAACAACCACTCATCATATTAATGATGATTCCAATTTCGATATTGGGAGCAATTTGGGGACACGGTATACATGGCAAACCGCTTTCCATTTTAAGTTTGTGGGGAATAGTGGCCTTAACCGGGGTGATTGTGAATGATGCTGTGGTATTATTGGCCAAATACAATTCGCTGATTGTGGAAGGTAAAAAAATAAAACAAGCCATTGTTGAGGCTGGCAAATCGAGGTTACGACCAATCATTCTGACGACCTTAACAACATCCTTCGGCTTATATCCGTTGATATTGGAGAAAAGCTTTCAGGCTCAGTTCCTAATCCCAATGGCTATTTCACTCGTTTATGGCGTAGCCTTCGGAACCATGTTTATCTTGTTGTTTTTCCCTGCCTTAATCATGATTTTAAACGATATTAGAAGAGTGATAAGAGAATGGTGGTACGATAAAAAAATTCAGCCCGAACATGTAGAAATTGCATGGCAGAACGAACAGCGTAAAAGCAATACCGGGGAAGAAGATTTTAACGACTGATTACGATATTTTAGAATGAAAAAGATACAATTAACTATTATAATTTTATGCTTTAGCTTATTTACCATGGCGCAGGAGAATCTGGCTTTGGCTGATGCCATAAGTAAAGCACTGGAAAATAATTATGGCATTAAAATTAGCAAAACCAGCCAACAGGCGGCTAAAATTAATAACTCCTGGGGATCGGCAGGCCGATACCCTTACGTTGATCTAAATGCCTACAGTAACAATTCGAAAGATATAAATGACACCGAGGATTATGTAAAAACACAATTCATTGGTAATGCCAACTTGAGTTGGACTATATTCGATGGTTTTGCCGTTAAGATTAACAAACAACGCTTTGAGGAATTGGAGAAACTGTCGCTACAAAATACGGCTATTATGGTTGAAAGCACCATTCAATCGGTGGTTTTGTCTTATTACGATGCGCTTTTGCAAAAAGAAAAGCTAAAGACCTTCGAGGAGGTAATGTCGTTATCGGAAGACAGATACAAAAAGGTGGAGGTCCAGAAAGAGTTGGGCACCGCGGTAACCTACGATTTGTTGCAAGCGCAAAACTCGTATTTATCAGATCGTTCTAACTACTTGTTGCAGGAAGTAAGGTATAAAAATTCCATGCGCGATTTAAACTATCTTATGGCAGAAAAAAACAACCCTTCGTATATATTAACCGAAGATTTCAAGGCCATTTCAGTCCATTATAACCTAACTGATTTACAGGCCCAAATGACCAATAATAACAAGACGTTGCAAAACCAGTACATCAATCAACGTTTGCTGGAGAATGCGGTAGCTGTCGCAAAAAGCAACTATTCCCCTAAGCTCGGGTTCCAGGGTGGAGCCACTTATACATCTACGATGACCGATTATGACACGAGCGATAACACAGACTATAGCGCCACCAATTTTTATGGCAACTTTACACTTAGCTTTAACTTGTTTAGTGGCGGCAGCAAAAAAAGGGCGCTACAAATAGCAAGGATTGACGAGGAAGTCGGTGCAATTGAATTGGAAGATATGCAGCATGATTTAAACAACAGCCTGGCTAATTTATATGAGATGTTCCTGGTGCGTAAAGAACTGTTGCATGTAGCCAAAGAAAATTTAGAGGCAGCCAAACTTAATCTTCAAATATCCCAGGATAAATTTAATACAGGAGCCATTAACTCCTTTAATTATAGAGATGTTCAGAATATATATCTCAATGCTTCTCAACTCCAATTAGAGGCTATATATAATTACATTGATACTCATACCGCACTGTTACGGATGGTAGGTAGTATTGTTCAGGAGTACGAGTGAATTCAATTACTGTATTTATCATTGGACAATAGTCAACGGAGAACAGTTCCAAATACTGATTGCTAATATTTTTGATTAGTTTCAGCTTATTGGCAATATCATTTAAACCCGGGTTATTAGAGATACGTAATGAGCATTTAACCCGGATTATGTATTGGAGGTTCGTCATGAGCATTGCAGGTACATTAAAACAAGGCATTACTGAAACGAGGCATAACTTGTCCCGATTACTTTCGAGAGCACCGCTCCGGTGAGTTGAAGTAACTCAGTGAAACGCCTTGTTTTGAAGTAGTTGATTTGCGTAACAGGATTTCTAAGGCATATGGCAGGTTAAAACCATCAACACGAATGATTCATTACCAATTTACTTTTTGGGTACCGAGAATTTAAACGTGCTTCCGCAACCCATTTTACTGTCAACGGAAAGCTTACCGCCATGCTTCGCAATAAAGGAGTTACATAACGAAATTCCCAAACCGGACCCTCGTTCGCCTCTGGTACCTTCGGAGTGGTGATTTTCATCTTGGTTCAGCACCTTATTAATTTGCTCGGGAGTCATGCCAACACCTTCATCTTTTACCGAGAATTCAATGCTCGATCCTCTTACTATCGATTTTATAGTAATGGTTGAATTGGCTTCTGAAAACTTGATAGAATTGCTAATTAGGTTGCGCATTACGGTAAGCATCATGTTTTTATCCGCATGAAACGTGGACTCCTCCAGATCTTGTTTAATGATGATATTTTTTGCTTTGGCCAAATGCGACAAATGGCTAATCGACAAGTCCACAATATTCCTGGTATTCAAAGGTTCAAGCTTAGGTACAAATTTCTCATCATTATTTTGCGACCAAATGAGTAATGTGTCCAACAGACCGTAAGTAGAATCTACCATAGGAACAAATTTAGTTACCATGGTTTCTATAGATTTGTTGTCGAGCAATTGGTGGTGCATCAACTGCGTGAAGTTTTTTAGGTTGCCCACGGAGTCCCTTAAATCATGGCCTATTATTGAAAGCAGTTTTCTGGAGGATTGATTAATACGGTCTAGCTGTAGCACCAATCCCTTATTTTTTTTATGCTTTTTTTGCCGTTGTAACAAAATAATAATACAACTCACCAGCAGAAGCAATGATATGACACTAAATATGGCTAACATCTTACCTTGTTTGGCTAATTCTGTATTACTTTCCCTGGTACTTTCCAGCATCCGCTTTTGTTCGTTGAAACTATGTTTTATCTTAATGGAATTAATAATACTTTCTTTGTTTTCCTCCTCCAACGAATCAGCATAAGCGTGCTCAAGAACCGAATATCTCAATGCGTTCTTATAATCCTCTTTTTCATTATAAATGTCATATAAAAGATTATAAGTCGTTTTAATTAATTCGAAGTGATTTAATCGAAGGCTGTAATCTAAAGCTTTTGCGGCATGCGTGCCCGCTTTGGTCAATTCCCGATTATTAAATAACACCGTGGCAATAAAGTTTTCTTCCAATGCCATTTCGTACAACATGCTATCCTTCGAATACCACTTTAAAGCCTCAAAATGGTTATCAATAGCCGCTAGATAATCTTTTTTATGCGTGTAGGCAAATCCCAGTCGTGTATGATTATATGCCCAGAGAATATCCTGATCATCGCTCAAACATTTATTAGAAAGATGATAGTATGATATCGCAGTATCTAATTCATAAACCATTAAATAATACGAGCCGATATTATGATAATCGTATGCAATATTTAAAGTATCTTTTAACAAGGTATGATACTTTAACGACTGCTTGTCGTTCTGGATGGAAAGATCATATTCTCCCAACTGGGCATAACAGTTTGACATGGCGGTATGGCAGTCGGCCATCAATGCATAATTGCCATTGGAAATAACCATTGCTTCAGCAATAAAGTCCAGTGCTTGCCTCACTTCTCCCAAAATAATGTGAACATCGCAAATACCTAACAGATTGTCCACAATCAAAGAAGTGTCTTGGTTGGTTTCTGCGAATTGTTTCGACTGATAAAAACATTCCAAAGATTCGGATAATGATTCCTGCAGAAGTTCCTGGCCTAAATCATAATAAACTCTCCCCTTTTCAATATCGCTTACATCTTTGGATAATACGTTTCGCAAACTATCTGTTTTTTGGTTTGCCCTTACATTTTTGGGGAACATATAAACAAACAATAGCAAACAAAAAAGGCCTGATCGTACCTGTTGAAATGCGAATATTTTATAAAAAATGAAAGTCAAATATTATTAGTTTAAGTGTGCTGCAATTTAATACTTTCTTTAACAAGAATACGACATACTATTAGGATTGTGTTAATAATTAATAGCAACTTAGACCAGACACAACAGATAAGAGACTTATTTACAGACCGCTTAAAACTATTCCCATTGCCAAAACAAAACTAAATTGTAAAATTGACTCACACCCTGATGTTTTAAAAAGATGAACGAAGTGTTGTATAATACACGTAATTATAAAAATTACGTATTATTTCATTCGGTGCCAACGCGCTTTGGAAGTTCAAATGCTATTTCACTCCCTTTCCCTTCCGTACTTTCTATATGCAATTTTCCTTTATATTTTTTAATAACCGCGTTACACATCGACAATCCTAATCCTGGACCTTGTTCCCCGCTTGTACCTTGGGTAGTATAGTTCGTTTTTTCATCAAGGATCTTTGCAATATCTTTTTTGGCTATTCCTACACCCTGATCACTAATTGAAAACCATACAATATTTTCCCTCAAACGAGCCTGAATTGTAACATGGCCATTGGGATAAGAGAATTTAATGGCATTGCTAATGATGTTCCGTAATATCATTAGCACCATATTTTTATCGCATGCAAACCTAACATCCTCAACATCGCACACAAAAGTAATCTTCTTTATTTTCGCTAAATGCGACAGCTGCTTAATCGTACTTTCAATCAATTCCCGGGCGCTCAACTCTTCCATTTTAGCTCTGTTTTCCTCACCGTTATTTCTACTCCAAACCAGCACCGACTCCAGCAAATCATGCGCAGAATCAACCATGGGAATAAATTCAACTACAGCATCGTTAATCGAATTGTTATCCAGTAATTTCATGTGCATATGTTGTGTAAACTCTTTTAAATGACCTAATGACTCCCGTAAATCGTGTCCGATTATGGTAAGCAACCGGTTTATGGATTGGTTTTTTGAGTTTAGTTGGCTTACCAAATCCCTATTCCTCCGATGCGTTTTATGGTTTTGAAACAATACAAACAGCCCCAACATCAACAGTATAATGGTTACCCCAACGACCAACATTAACATATTCCGCTGCCAATTTAGTTTTTTGTGATCTGTCTCGGATACATTAAGCGCTTTTTTTTGCTCATCTAACTCATATTTATTTATGGCTGCTTTAACCGCGTTTTCATTATTTCTGGATTTTAAGGAGTCTATGTACGTGTTTTCAAGCAATTGATATTTGAGTGCATTTTTAAAATCATCTTGTTTAAGGTATACATCACTAAGCTCGTGATAATTTCTATGAAGCAATTGCCAATTATTTAACTGAAAACTTAATTGCAAGGAACTATCGATGTATGCTTTTGCAAGATGATATTCCTTTTGTTGATTAAATACCATTGCCATGCACAATTGCTCAAATGCAATATCGTATTTTGCACCTCTCTTTTTATATTCCCGCAAAGCTGCCGTGTGTGCCTCCATTGATTTGACGTAAGATTTGTTTTTGGCATAAACGGTGGCCAGCTTACTGGTATTATAGGCTTTTAAAATACTATTGGAATCATTAATGAATTTGTTCGATCGATGATAGTGATGCCTTGCAGAATCAAGGTTTCCCATCATTTGAAAGTGACTGCCCATATTATGATAGGCGTTGGCAATACGTACCGAGTCGCCGGTAAGTGAATTATACTTAATACAAAGATTATCGTTTTCTAGGGCTTCCTTCATCTCTCCCATATGTGCATACACAATGGCCAACCTTCCATAACAATCTGCCAACAATCCATTGTCCGCCCCCGCATAGCCTACCGCCTCGCTTACCGATTGAATGGCAAGCTTGTATTCCCCTAATAAAGAATGAACATCGCATATACCAACCAACCCTATTACAATTTTTGCCCTATCATTTATTTTTTTGGCAAGCTCAACCTGTTTCGTGTAGTATTCGAGGGCTTCGGTATGTGATTTCAACAATAGCTCATCACCCAATACATTGTACAAATCAATGCGTAGCTTATCGTTTTTTTCAGTTAATAAAAGATTCTTAAGGCTATCTATTTTAGCACCGGATCCAATAAAATAAACTGAATTTAAAAGCAAAACTAGAAAAAGGAAATATATACGCTTAATCCTATACACTATGCCCCAGGTTAATTTTAAACACGAATAATTTAGGGAAACAAGATAGTATTTTGAATACACAACTCCAATTGCATATATATATGACCAATTACGAAAAACCACATTAAGAATATTTGGTGTTTTGTTTGTATAAAAAATCTCCGGATTTAAGATGGAAGGATTGTTAATCCCATTTTCAATGTCATTGTTAATCGGTATAAATACCCGGGAAATCCTTTACGGAATTTAAGTTTATATTGACGGTCAATCTCTTATTGTTCTTTTTTACATAAACTTATGCATATCTAACCAAAAATAATTGCCCAAGCCAACTATAAAAATAAGGTTTCCGTATATACCATGCAGAATAGATACAAACAATACACTACGTGTTTTTAAATAGGTAATGGAAAGATAAACACCAAGGATAAAAGTTAGAATTACAGAAACATGGCTATAGTAAATAATATGCATATAACTGAACGACAAACTGCTGACCAACACA
This sequence comes from Saccharicrinis sp. GN24d3, assembly GCF_052400645.1. Classification (NCBI taxonomy): domain Bacteria; kingdom Pseudomonadati; phylum Bacteroidota; class Bacteroidia; order Marinilabiliales; family Marinilabiliaceae; genus Saccharicrinis; species Saccharicrinis sp. GN24d3. The sequence goes on along the minus strand of NZ_JBQTGI010000005.1, from coordinate 286,846 downwards.
AGTAAAACCTTGGATTTAAAAATGGTTCTGTATCGCTGAAATAAAAAAAGCCGGTAAATTATTTCTTGCCCAAATGCCGAATAAATGGGATATAAAATACACAATAGAACCAACATTTGCGGATTTGATCGCATTAGGTTAAACAAGTTTTCATGATCAAAGAGATATACACTTAATACCAAAATACAAGCATTTATTACAACAGTTATAAAATGACTCCAGGGTTTTACTCGTTTTAAATTTAGCTGAACCAAGTCTTTCAACTGAAAAAAATGATATCGTTTTAAAATAAGTAACATGATTAGAACCAATGGTACAATCACCATGGTTGGATGTGTGAAATTATAATCCAGATAGATAAAAAGTGGTATTCCCACATATAAAAGCACAAACTCTGCCACTAACCATTTTTTTTTCATTGAACCGTTCATAATATCCAAATTAACGAGAACTAACTTAATTGTAAAGAAGAGATATATTAAGTTTAGGTTATTGGTGATGAAAGTCCACTTATTTGGGATTAAACAGGCTGATATTCAAACGAAAAGACATGGATGCCGATGAATGAACCCTAACGATCCATCAAGGAGCTTACAATAAATAAAAAGTTTTAGATCTTTCACAAAAAGGACAGGTAATTGATTCTGCTTCTGACATCGTGAAAAATCCATATGTATCTAAATTTCCAGGATTTCTTGAGAAAAACCCAATATTAGAAAAGGATGGGGTTGCTGCAGAATATAATTTTGGAGGCTTTGATAATAAAGTTTTTGGTTCAAAGTACACTTACGTGCTTCCACAAAAAGTGGAATTGATAAAAGAAGTTGAAAATCTTATAAATGAATAAAGGCCTGGTCATAACACACCACCATAAATAATGGTGTGATCGCAAAGTTTTTGTAGGTTTGTTCTTCGCATTAGCTTTGGGTTAAGTTAAAGTGACATAGCCCTTCGAATGCACCACTATTCATGTAGCCATCTTTACAGGACATTTTGGAGATGGCAAACTGCTCAACGATTATAAACTTAATAATAGAAACAAACGTGAAATACAAAAGCTTCTTACTTTTTATAGCTTACCTACTTTCAGGCGATCTTATTTCTGCTCAAAACCCTGTTGTTAAAGACATAGGAATGTCAGATCCCCATGTTAGGATATTTAACGATACAATTTATCTATACAGCGGACATGATTTCAGTCCTGATGACAAAACATGGATAATGAAAGACTGGCGTGTATTTTCATCAACAGACCTGGTGAATTGGACCCATAGCAGTACAATCAGCCCCAAGGACAATTATATGAATGACAATAGCACGGATTGTTGGGCAAGTGATGCTGCAACCAGAAACGGAAAATATTACTTTTATTTTTCAGACAGAAAAAGGGGAATTGGGGTGATGAGCTCAAATTCACCAAAGGGAAAATATACCGATGCCTTGGGAAAACCCTTGGTGTCTCCAATGCACGATCCAACCATAATAATAGATGATGATAAAAAGAAAACTCCATATATCGTTTACGGCGATAAATCAGGTGGAGGATTCCATATTGCACGTTTAAGCGAGAGCATGATTTCGTTAGCAGAGAAACCTAAACCCATTATAATTAATGGGAAGGAGTGGGAAAATGCACCACACTGGATGGATAAAAATTACATTTTTAAGAGAAATAAAAAATTTTATTTGAGTTGGGGAAGAGAATATGCTATTTCAGATAGTATTTATGGACCATATACTTGTGTGGGAGCTGTTGGACATGGCCATAACCTGGATGAATTTGCTCATGGTAGTTTTTTTAAATGGAAGGGACAGTTTTACCATATTTGGTGTTATTACATAAAACAAGGTTTTAAATATCGGGAGTCCATTATAACCTATTGCCATTTTGATGATGAAGGAAAAATTGTTACGGATACCCGGTTTTTAGACTATCATTTTTCAAATGGTGTAGGACAATACAATGCTTCATGGGATAAAATTGAAGCTGAATGGTATTATGAAATATCAAGCGAAATAAAAAAACGGGGAAATAGAGAAGAGGGCTTTGTAATTACAAATATTCAGAATGGAGATTGGATTAGGTTTGCCAATGTTACTTTCGGGAAGGAGTTCAAAAAATGTGTCCTAAAGGCTATGATGATTGGCAAGAAAGGTTCGCTTGAAATAAGATCAGGTAGCCCGACTGGTGCCGCCATGGGTAGATTTGAATTATCACCATCGGAATCATTACAACAAATTGAAAAAAGCATAAAATCATTTAAAGGAAAAACGGATATCTATTTAGTGTTTAAAGGTGCCAAAGGCAGTTACCTGCAAATAGATTGGATTAAGTTTAAGTGATGAAAAAAACATACACTGTATAAAAGCAATAGAGGTTCAGGTGCAAACTTGAACCGTTTTAGTATATAAAACGGTATATTGTAGTAAGAAAATTTAATGTGTATGATCCCCTACTGCCCTCCTGCAAATCCGTTGGCAATTGACTAAAAACTGAAAAGAAAAAATTATGATTACTCATTTAGACAGAACACCAGAAAACAAAAGTCAATCTGCTGCCAATAAGGTTTCTCAAAAACAGTACAGGGATGCGTCATCGTTTACGTTTGTGGATCATCGACCTGAGGCAATAAGTCTTAGATCACTGCAAGAGGTAGCAAATAAAAGTGGGCAAGTTTCACAACTAAGCGCTTTACAGGAAATGGCAAATTTATCTGTAAGGGCGAATAAATCCGATAAATTTCCTGCCAGAGCCTTGCCAATACAGCGCATTGCGGCCCCAGGTTCCGATCCAATGTTACTCACTCATTATAATTTCTTAATGAATTCTGCAACATTTCAGGATTTAGCCAATCGAATTACCATGAACGGTGATATTCCCATAAATCTAGTTGATGGCACTGTCGGGCAAAATATCTCATATGATGAAGAAAGCCATACGATTTATGTTCCCGTGCGAGATGAAGGAGGCAGTTTTCATTCAAATGATCAGATTCGAGGAGATATTCTATGGGAGATGCATAATGCACATAATAAGGGATCGCTCAAACGTGCAAATATGCGATATCCCGAAGAACTACCTGCAAATGCAAAGCCTGATGAAAAAAGAGAACTCCTCTATAAAAAAGCAAACTATGCACTTTCTGTGGAGTGGATTGAATGGTCTAAGGTCTTAGAACATGTGATCCGTGAAGGAAAAATTAACCAGGAGTTGCCAGCTGGAGCCCCCACCCCACGTGTCCAGAATCAATTTGGCAATAATTACACGGTTCAAGATCAGGGGTGGTATCTCTTTGAAAACTATTTAAATGACATGAAGAATTGGCATACTATATCTTATGATGCAAATGCTAACAACCTAAATTGGAAAGGCAGTAGAATGATGAGAACTGCTATTGAAAAACGGAGGAAATCCCTACAAATAACCGCAAAAGAAGAAAGCGATTTTAGGGATCGCCATAAGACTTCAATAAAGCAAGACGGTTCTAATCCATTTCGTTCAGATTCCATTTGGAAAGAGTCTTCTTTTAGAGATTATAAATAATTATATTTCCTCAATTTCATATCAATGAATCATATGGGCCCCTACAATATATCATGTTTTTTATTTCTACACCCTCGGTTTTATTGCTGTGTATGAATATAAGCCTGTAACAAAAGCGAAAACGACAATAGCCGTATATCTGGCACCTAATTAAAATGATGAAAAACAAACTCTTATTAATCGGAATTCTAGTTTTTTCTTCGTTTTGGATCGTAGATCATCATATGGTAAACAGAAAAATATCACATGATCCTGTTCCTGGTTCTTGTACAATTTTTTCCGCATCAGTTGGTGATAAGGTCTTATTTGGCAACAATGAGGATTATTACAAACCTAAGACCTATTTGTGGACCGAGCCCGCTACTGAAGAAAATTATGGTTGTGTGTATTTGGGATTTAAAGATTATTCACATCAAGGTGGAATCAATGAAAAAGGACTTTGTTTTGATGCTAATGCCTTACCCAAATCAGGAATAAACCCACATTCTGAACTTATACCTCCACCGCATTATAAGGCCCCCCATGAGCATTATGCGATATGGGCTCCCGTATTAATCTTAAGAAAGGCCGCAACAGTTCAGGAAGCCATAAAGATTGCAGACAGGTACCAAAGAAAAAATTGGTATCCTAATTCCGGAGATATAAGTTATCAATTAAACTTTGCAGATGCCAATGGAGATGCTGTAGTTATTAGTGTTGACGAGAACGGAGAACTGGCATATACGAGAAAGAAAAAAGGCGAAAATTATTTAATTTCAACCAACTACAACAAAGCAAACCCCAAGAATGCTTTGGAATATCCATGCCGGAGATACACTAAAGCCGAAGAGATGCTGGGAGCAATAAACAGCGAAAATAAATTAACCGTTGATTACTTTAAATCCATTCTTAATTCGGTGCACCAAGAGGGTATATTTAGTCAAACGTTGTATTCAAATATCTTCGACTTAAAAAATGGCGTTATTTACCTATATCATTGGCATCAATTTGATGAAGTGGTGGTTCTGAAGGTAGATGAAGAACTTGCCAAAGGCGAGATCATGATCCGGATAAAAGATTTGTTCTCTGAAAAAACTACAAGAGAAGCTACCAGTGAGTATATCGTATCTATTTTGTTACTGTGTTTAAGTGTAATTGCTGGTACCGGCGTTATTGTGGCAACAATACACTACATTAAAAAACATAAACTGAAAGCAACTGTTGGTAAATAACAATCCCAAAATTGTCATTAGATTTTATCTTAATGCCAATTCGATGATCAAAATCGAAACATTACTTAAAAACGTTATGTTAGATTTTCTAACCCGGTAGCAATTGTGACCGCATATACCTGCCGGCATTAAGTAATTTTTCAAATTCCTAACAAACCTCAGATAATCTGTGTTCATCCGAAAAAATCTGTGGACAATAATTTAATTGCGAAGCAATTCCCGCTATGGTTACATTTATCTTTTATACCGATTACGAATTAAAACGATTGATAAAAATCAATCTGTGGTTCTGTATCGGCATTAACTGTTCTTATTTGCAAAATGTTTATCCATTTTTTTTGATATACAACTGGTATAGTGGTGATTTCCCTGTTGGGCTATCTAACCTGCATTAAGAAGATGAATCGTTACATTATGATGCCCTTAAACCATTCTTTCCAAAACCGTTTGGTATGCGAGATATAGGCTAATTCCCTACCTGGCAGTATGTCCTGCGCAGATAAGTGTAATCCTCGTTTGCCCAGTATAAAGTGTTCGTTTATGTGTGAGATCTCGCCATTTGTCGGGCTATTGATTTGGAATAAAGTTTCTCCCACTTTTTAGCTTCTTTGAGGTGATAGGATTCACTTTCGTGAATATATTTGATTTGAAGCTTAGTGGGACCGGGATTCATGTTTGCCCCTTTCTCCATCCATGCACGGGCAGTCTCCAGTTCGGGGCGGGCCAGGAATACCTCCTTGCCGTTTTTCCATTTTTGAGCACCCCGAAGATATTCGGTACCTTGTTTATACCATTTTTGCTCATTTCGAACAGCGGTGACTATATCGTAAAAACTCTTTTCCTCATTGTTTGTATCTATCTCTAACCACTGGCGTTCCGACAACGCAGAATCTAATTTTTGATCTTGTCGCAGCACTTTTAAAAAAATGGGAATAATACGTTTATTATACTTTACAGCCCAGTTAATTTCCTGTGTACAAAACTCTGAATCAACAGAATTGGGACTAATAATGAACACAAAATTATCAGCATCAATAATGGCTTCCTGAAGTTCGCTACGCCAGATTTCTGCAGGAGGGAGATCTTTTTTATCAAGCCAGCAGGTAAGTTGCTTTTTATCCAGAAAGCTTATAAGCCTATCTACAAACCGGCGGTCGACTCGTGAATGGGAAATAAAGACATCGTACATGACGCGTTTTTTTTATTAGGAGTGAAAATTCATCTCAATTTAATGTTCTGTCAAATAATCTTTCAGGTCCATCAGGGGCTTCATTTCGGTTTTAAAAAGCTCTCCTTGTACATATGGAAAGGAAAAAACCAGTCCTGTCTTGCTTACATGATGCTTTAGATAGTCAAAGTATTCGGGAAACATGCTTGTTATGTTCAATGAAGGCATGATATTATCCGGCGTATCGGAGTTTAAGGCTTCAATCAAGCGGCCGTTATTGCCGTCCACAACAATATAAACCCGTATATCTTGTATAGAGGCGATGAATTCTTTCTGCACCCACACAGACTGTATCGACTCTTCTGTAACATCTGCAAGAACACCGGAACAGTTATTTCTGCCCTGGTTGACGGCAACAAAAATATCATTACCCCTGATTATATCTAATTCCGACATCCAAATGTTAATACGCTGACAGTAGAGATAATCCCTCATATAAAGTGCTCTGTCTTTGTTTTTATGGCTATGGGATAAGAATAACCGCGGATAATTTCCGAGATATGTCGGGAACCTTTTATCGGATTCATCAATACGCGAGTAATCATAAAGCTCATTTAACTCTCGAACATTTTTTACATGCGCCCATATCATATCCAGGTTTCGTTTACTGGGATAATGCGAATAACGAATTTTCAAATCTTGCTTGCCTGCACTGGCACAGTATTCAAGTAAAATTTGCCTTAAGTAACTTTCCTGAACCCTGAATTTTTTTGCCAGGGTACTTACCGACTTCCATGGTTTTGCATGGCCCAATTGGGCCAGGTCGTCGATTATATTCTGTATGATATTATTTTCGGTGGGATTCATGCTTAACAATTATCATCTATTCATCACTTTCTTCCTCCTTTTTCCGTCTTGATTCTGCCCATTGGCCTATTTCGGCTTGCAGGATGCGCTCGCAATTATCAACCAATACGTTAAAGGCCTGCTTTCTGTTTTCATATTCTCTGGAACCATTTTTAAACAATGAAAGTTGTGTATCCAGGTCGTGATAAGTACTTCTAAAACGAATCCAATTCTCCTGAAACTTAAACAAAGAAAGCAAACTAGCCACTACAGCTGATAAGCCACCCAATATCGCGACTAACCATTTAAAAGGATCATTATCTTCATTAATAAAACCGCTAAAAACAGGAACCATAGTAGCGGCTAGAATAGTTACAACCTGAAATATATAGTACCAATTGCGGTTCTGATTTGCCAGATCTTTGAATTCATCTATTCGGGGTTGTATGCGCTTGTCGATATAAGATTTTTGTTCGAGCGTTAGATTAAACTCCAGGTCTACCTCTTCATACATCCGCTCAAAAACTTGCTTTTTGATAGCATATCCATCGCCTCCTTCTTGACGGTCGAATACAAGATAATCTCCAATTGCGTATTCAGTTGAGCCTTCAATAGTTTTAATGTCACTATTCTCTGTGGCAACTTCTACCCAAACTTCCCCTATTTTATTATAAACTCCAGGGCTTACAAATTGATAAAAATCATTGAAGTAAGCTTTGTCCACGGTATAGGTATCACCGTTATTATTGATAAGCCAGTCACCTGCCTTGCATTTTTGTTTCCCTCCCCACTTTTCGTATTCAAATCCTTTAAAATCTAAATCCAACTGTACAGCAGTTACATAGTACTTTGGCCGCTTTAAGTATTGTTTCCTCATTTTCGTCGCCTTATTTTTAAGATATATAAGCTAAGAATTATTCCCTTGATAGTCAAGAGGAGCAATTCCTAGTCTAAACATATATTTACTAAGTTCCTCCGCCTTTTCTTCAAAAGCCTTACAATAGTTTCCTGTTTAGCTGTAAGGTCGTTGATATCTTCATAAGAAATTGGTTCTAAATAACCTGGATTATCATGATGTTTTCTGAGAATAGATGGTTCTGATTGTGTAGAGTCCATGATAGGTTGAACTGGAAGGGATGGATTAGCAGGTACGATTTCCTGAATTTCGTTGATTACTATTTTAGCATCCGATAGGTCAGCAATAACAAAACGCAACATTCGGGCCAATAAGCTAACGGTTTCTATCATTGAACGACCATCGGGAAACTCAATATCAAATATGATGGGTACAAGGTCGTATTTTTTTAATTCTTCTCGCAACTTATCCAAAATCGCTTTTCTATTTTCAGTAAATCGGCCCAGAATAAGCACCAATTTAGCTGTTAAGGCATTGATCACATCCCTATCTTTTTCTGGGTCTAAGAACAGACTATTGTATTGGGCAACTTCTAGATTATTCACAAGAATTGGAGATTCTTATGTCAAAGCAGGATCATTAACGCTCAACCTATTTTCTTGCGTGTTTTTGTTTTTGGTAATATTACACACAGAGATTCCGTATACTTGACAATTATGAATAACAGCATCCTCAATGTTCACATCCACAAGTCTTGAGCGGGTTAATCGTGTATTTATTAAGTTGGCGTTTGAGAGATCAGGTCTTAATCCAGGATATGAGGAACGCCATTCGTTCCAAGCTTCAACTCCCTATTTTAGTATTCCAATAGCGTGATTATCCATTGTAGAGTTTTCGTTGGTAATATATATATTCTTCATGCGTCCATTGTTCAAAAAAATCATGGCCAAAGCCCTACTTGCATACTGCATTACCCCAGCATTTGTGCTGGGGTTAAGAGAATTTTTTTATTTGCAGTGGGATGTCGCTTCGCTCCAACTAATGACTGCTTATCCCGAAAAACACCAAATTTTAATTTGGAATGTTTTTCAAAATCGAACACTGATTACCAATAACTAACCTACTCTTCAATCCTATTCTTATTTGGTATCAGCTGGTCAAATGCCAGTCCGCTGCTGCCTTCACCTCGTCCGGTTTCCTTTTTGATGCCTACCCAGTTAAATACTTTGCCTCCATACCAACGGGTACGTTGGAAATTTTTATGTATACGCATGCCCGAACGCCGCACTTCCTCCATGTTAATGGAATAAGTTTCCTTAGGGCTTTTTTCCAATCCTTCGCGCAATAAAGAGGTACGGGGTTCCACTTTTTTAGGGACCTTATCGTCGTTTTCAAGGATGCGAGGCATGGCTGCACGTTGTAATTTTATTTTGCGCATCTGTCCGTCCACATGCACAGGGACAAAAGGAATCCAGTTTTCAGGAACAGAGTTAACCACCCTAAAACGTATTTTGGCATTGTTGTCCACCAATGTATCAGGAGGAACCTCATCGCCAATCAGCTGTTGTAACTTGGCTTTGAATTCGTAGCCAGTTTCTTTTCCCCGGTTTCCTTTTCCTGTTGGCAAGGGAACCACTGTTTCAACACCCCAAACCATGTTGGCAATCTCGTCTTTGAGCAAGAATATTTCTTCCAGCGGTTTGCCCTCCTGTACTTTTCTGGAGACAGGCAGAACCACAGCTCCCAGATCGGCAGGCACATGATCGGTTCCTTTAATAGTTTGGTTGTACATATTCCATCGCTGCCAATCCTCATCGTCGCCCTGTCCTGCGGGTTCAACCCATATTTTTTCGCCAAAAACATTGGTTACGGTTAAACCGCGGATATTGGCCAAACTACCTACCGGTAAAGTAAACGGTACAATAAACCAGTCGTTGGAGTAGGTAAGGAAGAAATCAAGCAATAAAAGTTTGTTCAGGTCGGTAGTATCGGGATTTACAAAACCCAGGTTGGTCTTCCAGTTTTCGAAAGTCCACCAGCGTGGGTGTGGCATACCTCCAAAGGTAACCGAAGTGGGCACAAACTCATGTGTGACCGTATCCTCTACCTGAACAGGAGATGTACCCGTTTCCAGACCGTCCTGGCTTTGATCAATGTCGAGATTATACCAATCCAGATGTCCGTGATAGTATTCATCGGCTACCAATACTTTTTCTTCACCTTTTTGCGGAGCCGATACTGCAAATTGGTGCTCGAGGTATTCGGGTTTCCACGATTCGTTTTTACGGTTTTCGTTGGGTTGATAATAAAGCTTTTCGTACCAGGCTATAAACTTAAGTCCCAGCAGATCCAGCGCATCTTTTTTGGCAGGCGTATCCGCCAGGCCAATATTATCCGAAGCACCTCTTGTGGAATCTTCTTTTAAATAAGCATACAGCTTATACCCATCCATTTTACGACCTGTAACTGCCGCAAATTGCTGCCAGGATTTCCGGTTGGCACAAATAGTGGCATCTGCTTCCGTTTCGGGATCGGGCTGAACGTTGTTGTGCACTCCATATTGAGTGATATATTCCTGACGATAATTTGTATCGATGGCTGAAACCCATTTCATCCATTGCCGTCCCATCAATAGACGAATATCAAGAGATATTTCAGCGTTGCCTTGTTGAAATGCAATCGGCTGGTGTTCTACTTTAACCTCCAACGGAATTTCGTTTTCCATTTCTTCGGCATCGGCATTGCCACCTTTGTACTTGGTCAACCGTGTGGTTTCCATGTGCACTTTCGCCAATATGGGAGAACCGGCATCATCGCCAATAAACTCGCCCATTTGCCACTGCTTTGATATCATCCACAGCGCATCCCTAACCTGCGCCTTTGTGGCACGGTCAAAGTTTTCAGCACGGGGCCGACCTTCGAGGCGGTTCCAGAGGGTGACTGTTGGATAATATTCCTGAACGCGATTTAATATAGCCATGATGTCTTGATTTAGTCATTATTAAAAATTGCGGTTGCCATATAGTTTAGAGCCATAGTAACAGGACGGCTGGTAACACTGGCTACGGTGGCCGGTAAGAACTTGGCATATCCTGTTTCATCGATATGGTCGGGTTCTATTGCCCTGAATTGGGCCATTTCCAGCATGTCGTGCAACGAGTTGACCACATCTTCCCATTTCCAGTTACCTGTGAACTCTGCAGGTGTCATTAAAAGCAAGGATTGCGGTGGTTCACAATTTGGCCTGTCGTAATGGAAAGTCATACCTGTTGTTTCTTTTTTCGCAGGAACGGTTTCCGTCCACTCATCAACCAATAATCCACACTGTGCTTGTGTAGGATTAAACCCCGGATTATATGCGGTATATAACAATTTGTCACTTTCTATTTCATAATCTTCGGGATATGAAACCGCCAGCCAGCTATCGTTTTCCGTATATGGCAATTGCAAAGGCATCAAGTCCAAGGTAGGGGAGGTTGGGTTAAAAGCTTCAAACAGCTGAACCGTGTTTTCCCATGAACCCATTTTTTCCCGAACACGGGCAATACCGTATAACCAATTGTCTACAGGGAAATCTTCTCCTTCGTCATTTACCTGGTAACTCAACAGTTGCGTTTGCGCATTTACGCAATTTTGCAATTCGCTGGCTTGTTCCGTGGAGAAAGTAAACTCAGGCAACACCTGGAAGTCTTCCGAGAACAGCGCTTTGGCAGCTTGTGTCAGCAGCTTCACCTTTCCTTTGGCATCTGCCGTGGTTCCCGCATCACTCACCTTTTGATTGACATCGGAAATAACTTTTTCCAACTGACTTCGCAGTTTATCGGCTTGTTGATGGATATCCTCGGCTAACACCACTACTTGTTTAATATCATCGGCAGTGGTTGGAACCTCAATATCAAAAGCATCCAAACCCACCAGTAAAGTATCTGTAGCAGTAAAAAACGAATTGATCGCTATATGATTTGTTGCCAAATAGCTCACTATATCCCCATGTTTTGCATCGAAAAGAGCTTTCTTCGCAACCACTTTCGATTCCAGATCGGTACTGTCCGTAAAGGTAATGTCGATTTCGGTACTTATGATACTTTCCGCTTTTTGCCAGAAATTAATCTTGGTTTCTTCGGATGCGGATACAGGCGGTGGAGTACTTGTTAAAGTGGTGTATTGGTCTAATTTATCATCCCACCTTAATTTGTAATCCAGTATTTTTTTGTATAAACCTGAGTAGATGGCTGCTTTGCGGTCGAATACATAACCCGAACCTGATTGCGGTTTTCCGAACAGGCTGATATCGCTAAGTATGGAAACAAAGGATGCGGAAACAGTATCAATCTTGGCTAGGATCTGTGCGCTGTTTCCCAGGCTTATTTCAAAATCTTCATCATCAACCAACGCCGAAAGTTCATCAATCACACCAGTTTTTAACGCACTGCTGGCGTTGCTCAACGGCGTAACCGCATTTGAAATTCTGGTTGGATCAATCACAGATGTAGAACCTTCCTGATCTTTCGTAGCCTCGTTTTGAAGTGCGACGTCAGCGGCATTTAGCGGACGAGCCGAAACAATCAGTTGTCGCAAATCGGAAATCATCGCTGCTGTCTCAAAGAATGAGAAAGTGCCCGTATCGGCCTTGGTATAATTAATTTCTATTTCCGCATCCAATCGTGCGGGGGCAGATCCACCGGAATATAAAGCCTGTAAAATGTAATCATCCAATACGGAAAGGCTCTTGTCACTATCAATACCTTCGGTGTAAAGTAAGTCGATAGGCATCAAACCAATATTCTGCAAAGAAATAAACTGCGATATGGGCGCATTTGAAGGCACTTCGCCATAATTTGGAATGGTGTAAACCACTTCGCAGGTGATATTATTCCTGTCGGGGAAAATATCATTGAGCCAGGCATTAATCCTTGGTGCAGACATACCTCTTGGGGTAAGGGTTCCAACAGGGCCGGTAACAGGTGGAAGATGGATGCCAAAACGATTGGTCAGACTGACTCCGCTACCATTTGACTGAATAACATGCGGTAGTTGAGGGTAAGTTCCTTTGCTGTAGGCATCCAAAGCTCCGGCAGCGCGATCGTAATTTCCTTGTACCACCTGGTGAACGCTTTCCGAGATGGCCAGATCGGCTACTGCATCTCTAATATTCATGATGCGATTTACCTCGTCGTTGATGGCTTTTGCCTCGTCGGGGGTAGCCGCTTTGAGTTTGTCGGCCCCAACACCGGTCTGAAATCCGAAGGGGTAAGTAGCAACACCTTCTTTGCGAATATGATCGAGCAAATCCAAGCCGTCCACCACATTGTTGGCTTCTATTTTGGTAACCGCCTTGTCTTCTTCAAACTCAGCTTCTTCCTCCTTGTAGCGTTGAAGTATTTTAGGATTTGTTGATGTTTTACCAACCTCTATCTTTGTTTTGTTAAGTCTGTTTGAACTGATTGGAAACACTTTACGAAGTTCGTAAATGAACACGTCCATCTCCTCGGTATTATTATCGTGTAACCCTCTTTCGAGATGATAACCCAATAAAGCACCAAGCGATTGTCCTTGCTGCATTCCTTCAATGATGCCCAAGGCCATACGAACCCTTTCGGATGATAGGTTTACTTTGTAGGTCTCGGCATTTTCGGGTGTTGCTGCAGATATATAGGCATTGCGCAGAACAGCAGCTGTTAATCCATGGTTGACAGAAGGGGCATGCACATAACCCGCATTTTCGGAGTCGATCATAGAATCGCTTCCAAATATATTTACCAGATCTTCATCAATGTCGGCCGGACTAAGTTGTTTGTTTTCAGGCTTTAGGTCCTCCACCAATCCGTAAGCGCCAATATATATTCCATCCGATGGATCGGATTCGTTGCTTTCGCCACCAAAACGCATATATTCCAACTGAAGGTGAACAAAGGCCATCAACCAGGCATCCAATCGGTAAGAGCAACAATCTATATGTTCTGCAAACAGACGTTCCAATCGGGCAGTGGGCACATCTTTCAAATGGTCCAATGATTTTAATACCTCCTGTAAATATCTTACCGAAGGATCGGCAGTGGCGGTTCTGACTAATTCAGAAATATGATCGGCTATCATTACCCCATTGTCGTTAATATTGGGCTCCTCCCGATAAATAATGTCCCATTTGCTTTCCAATACGCTGGTGTTTTCCCGAACGCCCATAAAGTCGGCATCAATGCGCATTATAGAAGCTTCTTGCCGGGTAACCAGTTCGGCATTCACATAAAGCCGTAGGGCGGTATTTCCGAACTCCAGGTTCATGGCATGTCGTAACATATCATACAATAAGGCAATGGGACGATCATTGTCCTTAAATCCTTTTTGATCCTTGATATCCCGATGGTTATTTTGTGCTTTCTCAATCAGCCAGTAGATGTAGTTTTTATCATCTTCGGTATATGATCGGATCGGGTTCTTCTCGGATAATGGGGTATCGTCCACCACATGCTTGTCCAAATCGTGGGCATCACCCAAAAACGATTTTTCGAGAATGGGTATTTTAGGGTTGTTTTTATAATCGTGATTGTAGCCCAAATGACTCAGGTGAAGCAATCCAAAAGCCCTGTAAATTCCTTCTATTTTTTCAATGTCGAATTCCTGACCGTGCATGAGCATGGCATTGTAGTTGGCATACAGGCTATCCGCTACCCGTCGGTCGTATTCCACCGATGAGGCATGCAAACCCAATGCTTCGAGCAGAATTTGGTGCGCATCGCCATCCTTGCCCACATGGGCCACCTTGCTTAGATGGGTTCTCCAATCCTCTTTTACAATTTTAAGTACGTTATATATATTGAGCAAGGTGGGGTAGTCATCGGAATATGCCCGACCAATCATGTCTCGCTGTTCCATAAATTTATAATCCCTGAAAGTGGTAACGGGCAATATTCCGTAAGGTTGGTCATCTATTCGGATAGAAGGCACTTTACCCCTTCCGCTTACATAATGTATCAGAAACCATCGCAATCGGTCCAATTCCCAGTCTGAAGCCACAGGTGTCAACATGCTCTCCATATAATAACCTATGGTGGCATTCCAAAGTGCGGTATGCATAGCGCTGGCCTCGCACTGATCGGTATGGTAATAATTTTCGGCCAGGTTAAGTCCGGAATTATATACATCAATACCCAACATATTGGCGAGCCACCTGCCGTCTTTTCTGGTTAAGCGTTCGTAGGGATCATCGGGTTTATCCTGTCCAAAGTAACGATCATAAGCCTCATCGGGATCTTCTTCAATGGAATAGCCCGAGCCTTCATCTTCGGTATTGTTGGTAGGTGTTCCTTGTGGTAGAATAGAGAAAGTATTATCGCCAAACTGATGGTTTTTAAATAATTCTTCGATCAATTGCTGCCCATCGTTGCTGTTGGCACCCATTTTAATACCAATTACAAAAAGCCTGCTAAATCCTCTGCTATATTGATCGGGAGTCAGGTTCACCTTAAATCCCAATCCCATGTTCACGGCCTCGTCAAAATTAAACAGCCATTTGGTTTCTGCCTGTTGCGAGAGGTATTCTATATATTTAACAGCCTTTTCGTCGTCGCTGAGCGCATCAAATCCTTCGCCATAAAAATCCCGGAGCACCTCTTCAATATCGTCGCGCGTATCAGGCCCAACAATTAACGGATCGGGTATCAAATTCCCGATTTGATTGACCGTCGGGGTTTGGGAGTCGTTCTGGTAGCCCAGCAACACAAACCTTTCGGGAAAAGTACGTACTTCGGCCGCCTGGGTCCAGGCATTTATTTTGGAGTCGGTATCTTGAGGGGCTTCAAATTCTATAAACGAAACCACCACGCCAGGTTCTTCTACAGTTGGTTTTTCCTTTATATTGGCCGGCGTATATTGCGTAAGGAGTTGTTGTGCGGCTTCGTCAGTTGAACCTATCTCAGTAGAGAAATCATCAAAAGCTTTTTTAATGGATTCACCATCGCCGAAGGCAAGATAAAAAGCCGCCCAATATTTTTTTAAGGCATCTTGATGCGCTTCGGAAGGAAGGTTATAGGTTGAAATAACCAATATCACGTCCGATTCGCTTTCTCTTGGCGGAATTAAATCTTCGCCCACAGGTTTATAAGCGGTAGTCAGATAATAGGATCGGCCCGCGTTAAAATGCCCCATCAGTTTTTGCCAGGCACCCCGGTGTTTGTTTTTTACAAACTCGTTGAGATCTTCGGTGGCAGGTATACCGGCCTGCCAAATGTTGATCCAGTATTCTTTGGCTTTTTCCACTTCGCTTTCGCTGAGGGTTACGTCAAAGGTGTCGATAGAGCATTCGTCGGGAAATACCCTGACCCAAAGTTGAGGGATTTCACCGCCGTCACCTTCCACTTTTTTAAAACGGGTTTCCAGTCGAACAGGGAACATAAGAATGGGTGTTTGGTCGTTTAGGAAACCCATGTTTTTTCGGGGATCGGTAAAGGCCTGAAACGCTTTGATGGCTTCCAGCTTTTCCGAGGCCATGGCATTCAGTTCGGCTTGCTGACCGGCAATAGAAGCTTTCAGGCTGCGTTCGGCGGCAACAATCTTTTTATAATGCGTACTTTGCTCGGTATAGACACGAACCACATTTTTCTTTTGCTCGTCGAGTTTTTTGAGCCGTTCCTTATCGTGAAATATAACTTTTTGCTCTGTGGCAATAGTGTTTTGTATTGCTCTCAAAGCTTCCCGGGCTTCATTAAATTCTGCCATAGTTTCTTATTTTTTATCCACAGACCCGTCAGTCGACGGGCAGGTTATTCAGATTAAACAGATTAAAAAACAGCAAAACTGCTTTATATTAACACGAATGTTTCGAATTACACGAATTTTAAATGATAATAACTATTACAAACACCAGCATACGATAAGCATGTTGAGGTTCTTGAACTTTGCTCACTTGCGACTCTCCTCACTTATCTCATCGCTATGATCTCCACTCATCGTTCTCCGCTCTTTTAATCCGTATTCGGCAACATTTCTGTTGCATGCACAGCTACCAAAACAGGTACCTGGTAAAGGATATATGCCAAATCGGCTGAGCTCATGTCCTTGTTCCAAATGATTCCCATGTCTTCGCTTTGCTGTTCTTCTTTTTCAGCGTCTTCGGGTAATTCCAAATCCTGATCGGCTGTAATAGTCGGGGTTTGATTTGTAATTTGAATAAATCCTCCATCGGCGACAGCAGGTGTAATATCAGTCCAGCTTAGATCATTCCAAAGTTCTATTTTATTGCCCTCTACATTACTGGTATCGCCTCCAATATCAAGCCCAAATCTAGGTTCTCCCGGACGTTCTTTGATGACGAAGAACCAACCCGGATCGTCCCAGGTTATTCCATTACTTGCGCAGCGGGGATCCACTTCTATACTTTCATCTCCGGTACCCCCCTTGGCTTCGCATGTGGTTAAGTCGAATCCGAAGAAATGGATATCGGGGCTTACCTTGGCCTCGTACAATGGCGTTTTCACAATGTCTGATGGAGGGTTGTTTTGTTCGGTGTCCGTCAACGGCCACAGATCTCTTTCCTGTTTTGGATCAATCTTGTCCTTATCCGCTTCATCAGTCACAGGATTCCCGTCTTCATCTCTCCATACAGCCTTATGGGCATAGATAACTGCATTAGGGTATTTCTTAAGCAGCTCGCCTCTGATCACCAATACCACTTCTTCTTCGTTATCACCAGGTTCTTCCCGATGGTCATGGTCACCTAAATCACTATACTTCGACCAAAGATGAACAGGTGGAATATCTCTTAATTTCTCCTTTAATTCTTCTTCACTTAAGCCCTCCCTATCTAAATAACCTATGGCTTCCCAAAACTGTCTGAAATAACTTCCCCGTTGGTCTGTTGGGTACTCGCGCCATAACAACTCACGTGCAAACTCATGGTTCAACCCTACCATATACGATTCAATAAATGGCTGATTAGTTTCCAGCAAGGAAATACTGTTTTGCGCCACGAAATTGATATTGGGCAAGAATAGTTCTGCCGAGTATTCGGTCAACGGTTTGTACATAGGCAAATCTATCTCGGGATAGGCCATAGCGGGCACAAAGGTTTCTTTTAACTGCTCTTTTATCCTCCACGGAATCAACACCTTACCCCACACCCACTTTGGAATGGTAGTTTCAGGTTGTAAACTATCGTATACCGATGTATTAATACCTGCAATATCAAGTTCGGGTTTCACGGTGGGAACGCTGGCCGCAATAGATTCTTGCACGAGGGTATAGGCATCTTTCGTACCGGTTTTAAATGCTTCTGCTTCCTTGCTGTCCTGAAGACCTACTCGCGACGAAGTGTAAGTGCCGTCCAGCGATATTTTAAATTCAGGTCGTCTGGGCCAGTCATCCACACTATCGGGTGTCTTGTTTTCCGGTTGAACCACTTCGGAAGCATCCACGCTTAAATCCCATTTGTTCAATAATCTAAACAAGTAGAACATAGCTCCAATAATGGCCACTATCGTGGCATAATAAGGCACATTTGTTCCCAGTATAAAATAGAATATTATAATCAGCAGCAATGCGATGGCAAAAGGAACCCATTTTAGCCATTCATATTTTTTAATCAACTGCAGAATAATATCTGGTATATTGGTTGGCCGCACTTCCTCATGCAGTTTTTCATGTTCACTCAATATAGGAGGAGCAATCCTTGGAGGTGCTGCACTCACCTCGTTTTTATTTATTCGGGAGATGATATTATTTACATTGATCGTATCATCAAAGTTGAAACGTTTCATCAATATCCCCCTGGGCCTGGTAAACTTCCTGAAGGATGTTGAAATAGTAACCTGTGGAACATTACTTTGCTTAACCTCGTAAAATGCGGTTGCTTTTTTTAGAGTAGTCTGATCGCCGTTATGATAGCTTACATCTTTTAAAATCCTTTTGTGCATTGGCGCGGATACGCTGAGCCATCTGTCGGGAGTAGAACTTTGAATTGAGCCCAAATGGGTATCGTACCAAACACTGCTGACTTCTTTTGAAAGTTGTGCATATTGGATGAGCTTATTGGATTTTAGGATGTCACCAACTTGTTCCCAGGCGGATTGCATATAGTCTTCCTGGTTTTCTTGTACCACCTTTGTTCCAAAACCGGCAGCCGAGCGCCATCGGGGATCGAGGTTAAGTTCATGCACCCAATTATCGTTGGGTGAGATGTCAGAACCATCCTGGGTCTTTAATAATCGCTTACTCAGCGAATGCCAGCGTGCATATAATGGTGCTGTAATTAACGGATCGGGGTTTTGGTCGTAACCAAACTCGTTTTCCTTATCTGTAGCTGTTTGTTCCTCGGTTATGTTCGCATGGGTATTTGCGTCCAGAGCACTTTCTTCTTCATAGGAATCGGTCAGGTTGATAAACGATGCCAGGTCGCTTTGGAACGGATGAGGATAAGCCTGTGTTCCGTTCAGTGTTGCCCAGTTTCTGTATTTTACGATGTCTTTATATTCATCGGAATCGTGATCGTAAAATATATCAGGGATTTTTAAGGCGCCACCCAATTTTAGTATGCCGCCCAGTTTCTGTTCTTCTGTGGCATCGGGAGCGTCAGTAATTCCCTTGATGTTGGCACCTGGTTTCTGAACATCCATATCCCGTGTTCCTACCCTCTTGTCGATGGGTTGCGGTTTAAGGAGGCGGACCAGGTATTCGAAATCACCTTTGGTTCCTGTTTTAAAACCCCAACGGTGATAATATGGTAACTCGGTGGGGAGAACACTATCGGTCCATGCTGGTGTATCGTGTGAAGCGGCAGTGCTTGGGTCTTGTCCTACACCAGCCAATCGTCCACTTTCGAAAGAAGGCACCAAAAAAGCATGATAATTCACGTTGGCTTCGAGCTTGCGAGGACACATTATACGGGCAAAACCGTTATCGGGATTGGAATTGAGGGTACTCACCAAATCCGATTGAATACCTGCCGCATCCGTGGAGCGTACTATCTCGTTATCTTCACTATCCTCACCCAGCAAATCCTTGTTGATATGCACATGTGCCCATGCCCACAGTTGCGACGGAGGTGGAAGTTTGGCTCCAGCTTTGGGCAGTATATAAGGCAGAGGCCTGTCTTTAACGTTTTTGCCATTGCTAAATTCATCATCCTTTAAAACCACTAGCATAATCCAGGGCGTCAAGCGATGGTTTGACGGACTGACGGGAGAATAACGCCAAGGCAAGTCCTCATCGTAAAAATCGATGTAGGGCAGGTAGTTGGGTTCAAAATTAGACAAATTGGGTTCCGGATCCACCTTAATAATCGTCCTGGGATCGAGACCCGTGATATCTCCAGGTCCATAAATTTGAATGTCCTTAACAATGGAAGGACGATTTACCGTACTGCCGTCAACTCCATCTCCGCTGATCTTTAATTCTACGGGAATGGTTGCTCGCACACCCGATTGTCCACCAATTTGATTGGCGATACCTTCCCTTACCCAGGGTATAAAAGTATATGTGGCTATATTACTCATGCTACAATGTTTAATTCGGTGTTCGGAATCACGTGTAATTGACTGGCTAAAGCAGGGTTGTTTTGGATCTGATCGTTCATAAATTGGTCCGCCTCGGCTTGACTGGTGAACGATACTGCAGGATCTACGGCAGTGTTGTCCTCGTTAAAGGCCACTGAATATTCGTTTGCTTTCATTTCTATTTTTTCATCGTAAGGCTGCATGCGTTTTTTTGTTTGCATGGAGACTGTTGCCTGTGCAACCGCACTGCCCTTAATAAAATGACCAAACAATAATTTAAACAGCAAAGTGAACTGAATACGGAAATACAAGTAGAATGGTCTTCGGATGAATTTTTTAAAGTTATTATCGATGATGTTGGTTTCGTACCGGATAACACGTTTGGTGGCCATGCTGGTTTTAAGCTGATCTCCTTCAACAGCTACCTCCAATCCACTTTCCAGAGGCTCGTAACCTGGACTGGACAGGCGTTTGGAATCATCCAATTGTTTATATTGCCCAATAGCAAATTCCTCTTTCACCACACTTGTTCCCAACGGTCCTCCACCTTGAATTTGGGCATCAACAAACATTTTGTTGGTATCTGTAGGTTTCTGATTTCCTACTTTGTCGATTTTAAAATTCAACGGTACTTTTCGTTGGCTGATCAACAATTTACCAACAGGGTGCAATACGAGCTGATCGCTATCGCTTTCGCCCAGTTGACGCAAGGTAACCGAAACATGGCTTGTTGAAGGCAGTTTGGCTTCCCAGTTGGTTAGTGCCGCCAATTCTTTCTCCAATAACGGGAATACCTCTATTGGATCGAGTTTGGTATTTTCCTCGTCGCCCCATGTTTTACTGAATGGTACTTTAATTTTGAAGAATAGCAAGGATATCTTTCCTTTTCCTTCGATATGCCAGGGAGTAGGACCTTCCAACAACCCGCTGAACCCTACGCTGAATAAACCTACGCCAAATACTTTCACGCTCAGGCTCATGGACAATCCGAAGCTGAAGAAGAACGGATCGAATTGGAACAGGGCGTCAAATCCCAGATGACCATCGATATTAAAGGCACTGACTCCAAAGTATACCTCTACCTTTGCTCCAAATTGTACCGAATTGGAGGTGACGGCAAAGTATCCTTCTATTCGAACCTTCGCATTGGAATGGTTCAATATGTTAACCGCAATGCGCGGAATAGTTCCAAATGGCAGTGGTGGCGGACTGTATCTGGGGTGGAACCCACCTACGCTCACCACAAAATTAGCAGGACTGCCCCATTGAACCAACAGTCCCATTCCGCCTTCGAGTGTGATAAACAAAACACGGCTGTCGTATAGGTAAGCAAAGAACCACAACAGTTTATTGTTAGGTTCCAACCTGCCCATAAAGTTTACCTGCAAGCGAAGAATATCGGCTTCTTCATCGGGCAGAACCACCTTAATAATACCAAGTATCGTAAAGTTCGCTTCGGGGAATTCGATGATGATTCCCATGGACACACTCAACAAATTTGGTGTTCCCCAGCCAATTTTCACCATTGGGCCTATCAGGAAGGTATCTTCCATGGTTGGGAAGAATTTCCTTAAATCGCTGATAATGCGCGGTGCATTGGCAATAATGTCCTGCGGGAACATCACGCTTTCTATGGAGCCGTTTTTAATGCCTTCGGTTAAAGGATCAACATTTACGATGCGGTTAACACCGATGATTCCTCCAACGCCCAACAAGGTAAATCCAAAACCCAGTTGGATACCGCTACCAAATTCCACGGTGATAATCAATATCATGGAGAATCCTTTGGAGCCATCGGGCATTTTGGTGGTGATGAGGCCAATGGCACGAAGTGCAATCCACTCGGCAAATACCAGTTCCAGTGCACCGGCATATTCCTCTCTTTCAAAGTCGAAGTAAAGATAACCACCACCTTTAACTACACCGGCATCAAGTGATAAACCCACGCCATTAGGTGGTTTAAATTCCAAATCGAAATCGACGGGTCCAAGATTGTTATCGGTTTTATCTTCGGGGAAGTTGATGTTCCCGATCAAACCGATACCTTCAACGGATGCAGCAATAGGGCCTATTTCGGCTTTGATGTTGGCGCTTAGTCCAACAGGTATTTTCAGTTCACCACCATCTGTTCCCACGCCAATACTTATGGTGATGGCGTCAATTTCAATGGGACCCAGATCAATATGTGAAGGAAGTTGAATTTCGAGGGTTGAACTGCCTGTAAAGAACAATCCTTCTTTGGAGTCGTAGCCGAAACCCATTTCAAAATCGGAATCTATTTTAATGCCCGAAAGTATTTGGGTCAGGAATCCATCGCCTTGCGACATATCCACTTTAAGCTTACCGCCCTTAATTTCTCCCAGAACTTTAAAAGCTGCACTGGCTGAACTGCCCAAATCAAAATTCAACCCGGCAGAACCCGTTACGATAAACTTGGCCACCTCGAGTCTGGAACCTTCGGCTTCACCAAAAATAATGAAAGGTGTATTGTCGGCTTTCCCGGCGGTAAAACGAAGGCCGTACTCACCTGTTATTCCGGCGGAAGAATCAAAATCGATATTTCCGTCGGGATGAATGATAATTTCCGCACTGGCTTTCAGGTCGCTTTTGGCCAATGCTTCCAGTTTCCAATCACCACCGTCCGAAATCGGACCGGAGGTATCAATAGATACATCTTCGGCCATCCTGATTTTGAGTGCCCAGGGTTGAACATCTGTTTTTGGCGAAATTTCAAAAGCCAGTACATCCAACACGTCGGGATTAGGCGCGGTATCGATAACGGCAGGTACACCTGCTTTACCCAGCAATGATTGCAAATCGTTCAGCAGGGTACTGTCGCCATAGGTATTCTCGCCCCAGCGATATAAAATTTTCAGAACATCCTGTGGGGATTTGATAAATTTTCCAATCTGGTTGATATCGAAAATATACTTGTTGATTTCGGCATTACCATGGCCTTCTGAGCCAATCTTTTGCAACTCCCGTTGAATGATGCCTACAAATTCCAACACTTCGGGTAGCACAGGTACACCTTCCAGGTTTCGAACCACCAGGTAGTCGAACAATCTCCGGGGCAGTTTTTCTGCAAACTCGTTGAGCTCATTTTGTGGGATTCCGGACACACCTGATAAAGACTTGATGGCATCTGCCAAATCCTTGATTGCCTTAACGGTTGTAATAATGGCTTGCAACAGATCGCCAATTTTGCTGTAATCACCGGCATCTATCCCATCCACTACTTCCTGAACCAAATCGGGCAGCTTGCTGGCAGCGGTGAATGTTTTATTGGCCGCATTGGCAAAACCCGAAACACCATTTACGGCGTCGGGCAATTCCAGGCCAAGCTGAGCGAGCAAGACGATTGCCTTGTTGTCCTTTAAATCATCTTTTAAAGGTTCCATTATTTGGGCCAATCCCATTAAGATAGCCTCGAGTGTTCCTGTATTTTCGTTGGGTGAGGGCATCGTATCTATTTTACAGGGTTAAACATGATGGGTAATTTGTCGAGGTAACCGGCTTTTAGCAGGGCGTTGGCAAAATCCTCGATAGTCTCGGGACTCATCATGGAAAGTATCAATTTCTCACCATGTTCCAGAAGCTCTTGTTTCAATTTACCGCTACCGTTTTCGATCAAGGCATTATACATGGCCACAAGAAGCTCTTCACGGCCTGAACCATTAATTTCTTTAGGGATTTTGTAGTTTTCTACCCGAGCCGCACGGGCTATGGCTGCCACATAGGCAGGCCCTTGGAGTCGCTGCCAAACCACGGTAACTGGTCGGCAATGGTTAACCAGTTCCAGAACTTCTTCAAAGTGCTTATCATATAACTTACGAATAAGACTATGGTCATTTGCTTCCCTGAGCTTTTCAAGAATATTTTTAACATTTGGTTTCCCGGTGCTTGTTTTTCTAACCGTGTTTGTAACCGTATCGCTTCTTAGGCCAGAACCACTTGGACTGGTGGACAGTGTTATGGCATTGCTGTTTGAACTTAATTTAGCAAGCACATTGGCGATGTTATTGGCAAATGTTATATCCACTGAGTTGGTTGTTTCATCCCCACCATATAGTAAAGCCACAATTTCGTCAGAGGCATTTAAGATGACAGAACCTGAATCGCCATTGTTTGAGAAAGCAAATTTGCAGGTATCGCTATCTGCATCAAGTACCTGATAAGTTTCCGAGGGGTCGGGGATAATCAAAACCTGTCCTGTACGAATGGTGATGGTACCGCCATCCGGATCGGTTCCGGCAACAGCGGTGTCACCTATATGAACAACCCTTCCTGTGGTAAAAGCAGAGCGGGCCCCAATTTTACGGACCGTTTCACCAACCACTGCCGCAGCGGTGCCGGATACCGTCAACACCTCATCGGTAGAGTCGTTAGTGATATTGAAGGAGATGTCGCCGGAAAATTCAGTATTGATTTTAGCGATGGCACAATCTACGGAAGTGCTGGTGGGCGGGTTGAGGTCACGGATACCGATAATGGTTTCCCCGATTACATCGTCACTGCCACACTCACAGCAACAACATTTTGATACCTTGCCTAACTTAGGTTGAGCCGTTGGGAGTACCGTGGTATCCGTGCTAGAGGTTGAATCGTATAATACATGCTTGTTGGTTAAAAGGATTGTCGTACCATCGGAATCCAGTGTGCCAAACCAACCTAATGTACCGTAAGTATTGGATTTGGTAGAAACCGCTATTCCTGCTTTCAACGGCCTGTGTTTGACGTTTTCTCTTCTTTCGTCCCCGCAAACATCAGGTCGGTCACAAACCTGGTAAGGCGTTAAAACATCTGTTTTTATTGCTTCAATTTCGGTAGGTATAACCTCATTTGCTTTCAGTGATTTCAGGCTCTTTTTTTCCGCCACGAATACCCTAAAAGAAATTTCATCGGTAAACTGTTTGTTTTTTTCTTTCATACCAACCCCGACAGCTAAAACATTGGGATTTTTGGACAGCTCTTTTTTAACCTTTTCAAGTTTGCTTAAAAGCTTGTCTTGGTTTTCCGATAGATTATGTAAATCCATTTTTACAGGTATTAATAGTAGTTAAACCTTAGCTTATCAGGAAATACTTGGATGCCTATTTCCAGTGTTTTGCTTGCTTTGCCGGGGAGGTTTATTTTTACTTCAAATATTTTTATGGGTGGATCGGAACGTAACATTCCAGGAACAATTTCAACCGCGGACACACAATCATACTTTGCAATTTCTGCCTTGATCAACTCGAAATGTCGTTTGGAACTTCCCTTAATATCGAGCGTATCCAGTTTTTTGTCAAGGATTATTTTCAAACTGGCCTTGTCGTTTTCGTATAATGCTTCACAAAAAGACTTTTCCACAATGATTGGTGTTGATGTTTGAAGCCATAAAAAAAGAACAGTAAAAGTTGTTAATAAACTCATCGTACAAACACAATAAGATTTGTAAAAACTTTAATTATGAAATATAGCAGGCTTAATAAGTATATAAGCAGGATCATTAACTCCTGGTGCGATTACCAGAGAATCTAGTTAATGTGTAATTATTAGGCGAGTAATTTTGTTTCATCTAAATTTATGGCAAATCTTAATGCAAGAATAAATTTTTAATGTTAATAATTGTTAATCGACTGAAATGATTTAACAACAGGTGCTTCTATGCTTAAATTCAGGCAAAGACGGCTAACTGTTTGATCAAAAAAAACGTTAGATTGAATTTGAATAAAACGGAGCCATACATATTTATTATTAATGGCGCTAAAACTTTCCGCTTCACATTTTCTTGGTCATTATACATTTCCATCCCTAAAATTCATGAAACAACATTCGACGAAGTCCATTAATCCGGTTAGAAAACAAAAGAATTTCCTTTCCGACTAATTATTCTTTTTTGATTTATATTCCCTTGGAGGTTTCACCACAATCCTCTCTCCACAGCTATTGCATATATATATTTCGCACCCTGTGCAGGCAAAACAATTGCTGCAGTTTCTTTTCAGGTCAGCTTTTATGAAACTTTTTTTACAATACGCGCATGTTATTTTTTCCGAAGTCATCTCAAATATTGACCGGTTTATTCGTAAAAATATGTGTTTTCGTAGAAAGAAAATACGAACACCATTTTGTTTTTACTATATTTCAAAAAAAAACATCATGAGAAATATACTGATCTTTGTTTTAGTAGCACTACCGATGCTGGCAACAGCTCAAATTGAAGCCACCACGAAAGCAGGTAAAGCAGTTTTATTGTTTGAAAACGGCACCTGGGAATATGCTGGACAAGAAACCCCCCAAACTATTGAATTTATGGCTGTTGAAATAGAGGAAGGGCTTACAAAAGAATCTCCTTTGAGCGAACTGTATTATTCCGAAAGCAAAAGACTGGTAAAATATTTTGGACCCGTAAAAGGAAAAATTAAAGGTAGGGCGAAATGTTTGTTTGTTGAAGGACAACCGAAGATTTATTTTCAGTGGGAACTGGGTTTATTAGATAGTTACCGATACTTTGGACATATGAAAGCAGGTAAAAAAGTAACGCTGATAACAAAGAATAATACATCAATAGATTTAATCCTTAATGAAGATATTGATATGGAATTTGTGAAAAAATATAAGTTTTCCATTTTGAAAGGAGCGTGTAAGCTGACAGATGAACAATTCAAATTGATCCTGAATTCCCCTATCTCCGAAATGAAGGTAGAGTGGAAGAAGGAACCAGAAACCTATAAGGTAAACGACGGCTATTATTTCTCCAAAACATTTCAGGAACTTCTTAAATAGCATATTCGTCAAGGGTCATTAATTGGTTTGAATAAACTAACTAATGACCCTAGGCTATTGCACTATTCACCGATTAATGAAAAGTCTCGTACCTCAGTGCATCCATAATTTTTTCTTCCTTGGTTATTTCACCTTCAGAGATATTAATGGCTGTCTCTATCAATGCTAAATGAGAATAAGCCTGGGGGAAGTTTCCCAGTTGTTGCTTGGTTTCAAAATCCAGGTCTTCGCTAAATAAACCCAGATGATTATTATAGGTTAGCAACTGCTCAAATCGTTCAATGGCCGCTTCTTTTTCCCCGATCTTATACAACGCGTTGATAAGCCAGAAAGTACAGATAGTAAAGGATGACTTAGGCAGACCAAAATCATCCTGATTGATGTAGCGATACATCAAACCATTATGTTCCAATTCCTTTTGGATAGCGTATACCGTTGATTTATAGCGTTCATCCTTTGCTTTTACAAAACCGTAACTCTCCAATAACAATACCGACGCATCTAAATCATCACTTCCGTACGCTTGTGAATATGATTGTTTGGTTTCCGACCAGGCTTTTAGCTCAATCTCGGCACGGATCTTATCCTCCAGCTTTTTCCATTTCTTAATGTAATCATCCTGCTTAAGTAAAACAGCAATTTTTCGAGCACGATCAATAGCAACCCAGCACAGCACCTTGCTAAAGGTAAAATGCTTGCTTTCGTTGCGTATTTCCCATATTCCCTTATCCGGTTTCTGCCAGTTCTTCTCTACCATCTTTACCACGTTACGAACAACGGTCCATAAATCCTCGCTGTAGCTTAGTGAGGCAGAAAACAAACTAAAATGCTGATAGATGGCATCCATTAAAATACCGTAAATATCGTTTTGTTTTTGTTTGTAAGCTGCATTCCCCACCCTAACAGGCTTGGAGTTTCCGTAACCAGCCAGGTGCGGAAGCTCATACTCCGAAAGTCTTTTCTCGCCGCTGATGCCATACATTATCTGCATCTTCTCGTCCTTTTCGGGAAGTATATTCACAATGAAACGCAAATAATTTTGTGCAACCGTACTGTGCCCAAGTTGAGTCAATATTTTCACTACCATTGAACCATCTCTGATCCAACAGAACCGATAATCCCAGTTACGAACCTCTCCAACAGTTTCGGGGAGTGAAGTGGTCAGTGCTGCCAATACAGCGCCTGACTTATCGTAGCTTAAAAGTTTTAACGTTAAGGCACTGCGGTTTATTTCGTTGTTGTAGTTACTAAAGGTAGTAGTCTTTTCCGACCAGTTTAACCAGTACACCTTGGTACGCTCCATCTTTAGCTTAACCCTTTGAATATCCTGATTGAGCAATTTTTGGTTATAGCTAACCAACATATATTTGCTATCGGTTAAGGTAATCACCTCTTTGTTTAAAACATCCTTAAAATCAAAGTCGGTATACAAATAAAGAGAATCATAAGAACCTCTTTTGGTAAAAGCCTTAATGTATTTCTTGTTTTCCGAAATAAAGGTTTCGTGCACACCATATTCGAGCTTTGGGTCGTAGGTTATTTTAAACGTTGGTGCTCCGCTAATACAATTGAAAACGCGCACTAGATCGGATGGCGAATAATAGCCGTCGTCATTTTTATATCTCGGCATAAAGTCAATCACCTCAAAAACACCATCTTCGCACACAAACTTAGTGCACAACAAATTAGTCCTTTCGATGTACTCCTGGTTGATCGAAAGTAATTTCTCCGGTTCTATCGATACAGAACCGCCTTTTTCCTTGTCCAGTAGTTTGGCAAAAACCGACGGTGCATCAAATTTTGGCAAACATAACCAATCGACACTTCCATTTTCGGAAACCAACGCCGCAGATCTACAATTCCCGATAATCCCGTAATTCAGATTCAGATTCTCCATATATTAAAATTTATTGGTTAGTTTTGTAATACTCCTGGTTTGGAAAAGCCAAAACCAAACAAGATAATCTTGAAAAGTAATAGGAGCACCACCGATAATTACTTGAAATGAGCCTGAGGCCCATTTTCTTAGGGGATTTCAAATAAAAATGACAATTAACCAAAATAATCGGTCTAAAAATGGTATATTATTTCTAATTTTCAAATAAAAAAAGTCATTCTATGCAAAAAATTCATATCGTTTCGAACAGACTTCCATTTAGCATTAAAGATGAAGGGGAAAAAGTAACCCTTGAAGCCAGTGTAGGAGGCTTGGCAACAGGCATGAAATCCATCTACAAAGATTATGGAGGAACATGGATAGGATGGAACGGGTTAGACAGTGATACCATAGAGTCAGGCAAACAAAAAAAAGTAGACCAACTTTTTAAACAAGAGAAATGTGCCTCCGTTCATCTAAATTCTGAAGAAATACAATTGTTTTATGAAGGATTTAGTAATCGAACCATATGGCCTCTATTTCACTATTTTACGCAATATGCCAATTTCAACAACGAGGATTGGGAAACCTATAAGGCAGTGAACCAAAAATTTGCCGATGCGGCGATCGACGCACTGGAAGATGGCGATGCTGTTTGGGTCCACGACTACCAGTTGCTCTTGGTGCCCGAAATGATCAAATCCAAAAAACCGAATGTAACAATAGGTTTCTTTTTGCACATCCCTTTTCCGTCCTATGAGGTGTTCAGGATTTTACCTTGGCGCAGAGAAATTGTTCAGGGTATGTTAGGGGCCGATCTGATTGGTTTCCATACCTACGATTACGAAAGACACTTCTTTAGCTGTGTACGTCGTTTGTTTGGCTACGAGATCTCTTTTAACCAGATTCATATTGAAGAACGCATCATTATTGCGGATTCGTTCCCCATGGGCATCGACTACGACAAGTTTATGAAATGCGCCAAAAATGTTGGTATGAAAGCCATCACGGAGAAATCGGATTTGCATAAGGAGCTTGATAAGTACTTCCTTGCATCGCCCGACCGTAAGCTGATCCTTTCGATTGACAGACTGGATTACACCAAGGGCATCCCGAATCGCCTAAAGGCTTTTGGTCGTTTCTTGGAAAAATATCCGGAGTTCCGTCAAAAGGTGACCCTGATTATGTTGGCAGTACCTTCTCGCGATCAGGTGGATCATTATCAGCAACTAAAAAAGGAAGTGGATGAACTGGTTGGACAAATTAACGGAACCTATGGATCCATCAATTATTCGCCTATCTGGTATTTTTACCGTTCTCTACCTTTTAGTAATCTGATAGAGTTATATAGCTCGTGCGATGTCGCATTAATTACTCCCGTGCGGGACGGTATGAACCTGGTAGCCAAAGAGTATGTGGCTTCCCGTTTAAATAACACAGGCGTTCTTATTTTAAGTGAGATGGCTGGTGTTGCCAAAGAAATGGGGGAGGCATTGATCATCAATCCTGTTGATGAAGAGGAAATGGCGGACAGTATTAACCAGGCACTCACCATGCCCTTGGAGGAACAAAAATCACGTATCAAGTTTATGAAAGAACGTATTCGGCGTTACGATGTATTTAAGTGGGCCAACGAATTTATTCGTACATTAAAAAAAGCGGAAAGTGTTCAAAGTGATTTCTTAGCCAAGCGAATCACCAAACAATTAGCCGGAAAATTGATAGATCAATACGCCAAAGCTAAAAAACGAGCGCTCTTTTTAGATTATGATGGAACCTTGGCTCATTTTGTCAAGAATCCTCAGGATGCTAAACCGGATAGAGAATTACATGATATAATTAAAAAACTAACCTCAAATAAAGCCAATACCGTTACCATTATTAGTGGCAGAGATAGGTACACGTTAGAAAAATGGTTTACAGGTCATCATGTAAACTTAATTTGCGAACATGGTGTATGGTTAAAAAAAGTAGATGGAGATTGGGAAATGTTATCCGCAGTAAACAACAGCTGGATGCCTAATGTGCGTCCTGTAATGGAAAGTTTTGTCGACAGGACTCCAGGCAGCTTTATAGA
This sequence comes from Saccharicrinis sp. GN24d3, assembly GCF_052400645.1. Taxonomy (NCBI): domain Bacteria; kingdom Pseudomonadati; phylum Bacteroidota; class Bacteroidia; order Marinilabiliales; family Marinilabiliaceae; genus Saccharicrinis; species Saccharicrinis sp. GN24d3. Next base: position 256,012 of record NZ_JBQTGI010000005.1, on the reverse strand, counting down.
GGAAAAAAACTACTCTTTGGTTTGGCACTTCCGTAAGTCAGAGCCGGAACAAGGTGAGTTACGGGCTAATGAACTAAAAGATGAGTTGAACACGCACCTGAGCAACCACAACCTTGAAATTATGGAAGGTAACAAGGTAATTGAGGTAAAGAGCGGGGGCATAAACAAAGGTATCGCAGCACTTCAGTTTATAAGCAATCAACCCTACGATTTTATTATGGCTGTTGGCGACGATTGGACAGACGAATTTATGTTCCGAGAATTGCCCGAGGAAGCGGTAACCATTAAAGTAGGCATGAAACATACCAAAGCGGCCTACAAGGTTGAATCAGTAGATGCGGTCAGGAATTTGTTGAAGATGATGTAGGCCATCTTACCGGACAACTAAGATACAGGCCTGTTAGGGAATTTCTTAACAGGCTTTTTCTACTACCCATTGCTATTGGTTGCCACCGTTAGTCACACTAAAATAGTATGAAGATGCAAAGTCCATTTTATCAGCTAGAGGCGAAAAATATTCAAGGCAAGATTATCTTGATGGAAGATTACAAAGGCAAAAACGTATTGGTGGTGAATACGGCCAGCAACTGCGGCTTAACCCCACAGTTTGAAGGATTGGAGAAGCTTTACCAAAAATATAAAAACCAGGGGTTGGTGGTGCTTGGCTTTCCATGCAATCAGTTTGCCAATCAGGAGCCTGGCGATGATAAATCCATAGCTGAAGGTTGTATGCTTAACTATGGGGTTTCATTTCCGATGTTCTCCAAAATCGAGGTGAACGGAGATGGAGCTCATCCAATTTATAAATATTTAAAAAAGCAATTGCCAGGCCTATTGGGTCAAAAAATCAAATGGAATTTCACCAAGTTTCTGATCGATGAGAATGGCCGTCCTGTTAAACGTTTTGCCCCAACCACCAAACCTCAAAAAATTGACCGTTATTTGGAAAAGATGCTGGCCAGATAATGCCATATTCGACAGTTGGCCAACCTAAAGTCCGGTTAGGACTATAACTGCCATAAAATTCGTCATAACATCAGTTCGATTTAGTTTACAGAAAGGGCTTCCTGTCTTTTCGAAGAAGCATCTGCTATCCATTAGGCCTGCTTCCCTTTTTGAATAATTTCATCATAATTTTTATCAAAGTACGTTGTTATATTTATTCTATAAGCAAAACCATTGTTGTTATAGGTCCATAACGTACATAATTCAATCACTGTAAAGATCTGCACCCACTTTTTTCGGCGGCATGTGACTAATCATTTCATGGTGTTGTGCTATTTATTGATTAACGCATTTAATCTGCAAGATAACTTTCACCAAGAATCATGTCTAAATCTGCTGTTCGTTCAGCTAAACCAGGAAATGGAGGAAGCGGCGCGCTTGGAACAGGTTCATACCAAAAAGTGGCGGTGGACCAATCGTCATCTCTTTCATAGTAACAACACCCAATTTGCTGAATCGTAACTCTCATTTCTTCTTTCCAATAGATAGGGTCAGGTATATGCCAGCGATACATAGAAATATAACTCGGTTCCATTTTAACCTTTTTATTGTTTTTTTCATTTCTATTGAGGGAAATAGCATCAACCAGGGTGTCCGCCTGGGTAACGAAATTAGCGCCATGGTACATATAGGTAGTATTTTGTACTCCATATGATAAACCAACCCAATCTTCGGCACCTGTTCCGCAAATCGTTGGGAATTCAGTATCACCATCCATGTAGCATTTGATTTCACCTTCTCCCCACCACCCAGGGTGAAGTGTTCTAATACCGAGAACAGCGCCTATGAAACGACCTTTTCCGGTTCTCTTAGGTAAAATCTCAAAATCTTTCTTTAACGTGGTAGGATTCTCTCTTTTAAAGAGTACATGTAGCCTGCCTACGTCACCTTTGTGGTTATCGTTGACCGTGTAATCTATTTGATAATACAGGTTTAGCCTTGTGTCAGATTCATTTGTCAAAGTAATTTTTGCCCCTTTTGCAAAGGGCATAGGTAGCCAAAAATTCATCGCTCCCTTTTCGCCAATAGAGTGTACTGCCGATTGATATGACGTGAGTTTTGAGTGAGCTAATCCCATAAAATCGCCTATTGGACATTCAATGCTTGGGTGCTCCTGCCCATCCCAATATGCTCTGATTACAGTGCTTCGCAATTTTTTATTGCGTTCCTGTGGCTCCTCCTTTATCCAATTCATATGAAGAAATTCACCAGCCATCCATATATGTCGTATCGTTCCTGCTTCTTTTATATCACACAACACTACTTCTTCCTGAGGTTTTAATATTCGATTCGGCGCCCCTTTTCTGCCGACGCCTAAATTGCTGGCGGCCATACCTGCTTTACCGGGTTCACCTGTAGGATTTTCGAACGATATTGCGCGAGGTGCTATATCGGTATTGAGATTATAAAGGCTTAACTGTTCAAAATTATTAACGGATTGTTCTTCGTTTTTAACTTCTGTACAACTATATAAAACAGCCGTTAGAATAAGTAACCATGATCTTTTCATAAAACATTGTCTTTTTAATTGCAGCGATGGAGCAGAACCTGATAGGTTATATAATTTATGGTGACTAAAAGTAACATTTCTGAGTAAATTATCAACGCTATTCCGTCGTATTGTATCCCGATATTCGGGGCAATAAAGTTTTCACCGTTAGCTGCCAGGCTTACCGATAGAGTTCTTTGAGCTTTACTCAAAGCTAGCTTATTTTTTACAATGTTCATGATTTTCCATTCGCAAGGGCTTTCAAGCTTACATACTTATCCAAGCCCAGCAGCCTTTTGTTTTGTACAAAATTACCGTAATGTCGATGCGGACCGAGTTGTTTGTTTTTTTGACATTTGAACTGTTTATCATCCAAGTGTTTGATGATAATCCCGATGGTTTCCCAAAATGTGGGTCACTTTGCGGATGGAGAAATAGTTTGGCCATTGGATGAGCAATGAGTTGAGCTTATAAAGCTTGGCATTGATACTCCAACACCTCCACTTTGCAAGTAACCCCAACTGCTTGCTTTTAGGTTTTGTTGAACACTGACCCTATTCTAATTTATATTTTATCGAAAAATACCGCATATCCTTATTTATGCGGCAATAAGTGAAGTAACGATAAAATAATTTTCAGAAATACAGATTTCTTCTTTATTGTATTAATCAACGTTCCTTAACAAACGTACATAGTTATAGTACCTTTCGCCACCTTCACTTGCTGGTCCATCTTCATGTTTGGCGTCAAACCTTACAGCTCCCGCACCATGGAAATCCAACCCTTCTTTATTTACGGCTCGACCAAATGCCACATACCAGGCATAATAATACGGTTTTCCTTTTTGGAATCTTGCCGAAGTACCTGTCCAATAGTAAGGATAATCTTTATCTCCATTTTCATTACTTATCTCGGAACAACTAAACATAGGGTCAATTGAAGGCCCAACCTGTTTAGGATTTTTAGCATTGGGCGCAAAAGAGTAATCAACAATACTTTGCAATTCCTTTACGTTCGGCAAGCGCCAATCTGAATACCCTGCCAATTCTGAATTTTCTGCGTAAGATAAAGCACTTTCCCAATTCAGTCCTTTTCCACTATCATTTTTAGACCACATTAATCCAGTTGCTTTATCGGTAATAGTACCGTTTTTATTATCCTGAAAATCATTCGTACCATAAATACTTCCGCGAACAGCTCTAACATGTTTAAATAATGGGTTACCCATTGGTTTTCCTCCATTTCCAGGAGGCGGACCTTGCCCTGGCGGTGGTTGATGTCCTTCAGGTGGTCCTTTGTGCGCTTTTTCACCAATTCCAGCTTCTGCACGGTATGCTTTAATATGACCAGTCACATGGTTTACACCAAACGCAGCATGAAAACCGCCCTCTTCTGTATGACCAACATATTTATTACTTGACCAGTATTGCTCGCTTTTGTCAGGATTCTCATTGTTAACAAGAGAGAAATGATTGGTGTCTAAGTAAGGCCATCCCGAACTAAAATCACTGATGGAGAATAACTCCTTGACTGTCGGCATTCGCCAGTCATGATAACCACCAAGCTCCAAATTTTCACAATATTCATATGCACCTTGCCAATCAAATCCTTCTGAAGTAGGTATTTCTTGCCAAACCAGTCCTGTATTCAAATCTGCAACAGTTCCGTCTCCATTTTTTTCAAAAGACATCTTCTTGCCTGTTAAATAATTAGCATCCTGACCGAAAAGCGAATCGCCTGGTACTACTGCCTTAATCACGTCTCCGTCTTCATCGTATAGTGAAACCTGACCCGTTGCCACTTGCACAAAATTGTATACGTTATCTTTAACCGCACTTGACTCTGTGCCCTTAAAACGACACGATTGGATTGTAAAAACAAGTAGAATAAGAAAAATTCCTCTTAACGGGGTGTTGTTTTTCAATGTTTTCATCATGATTTTTTCCTGTTTATAGAATCTACAATATTTTCATTCTATCACTCAACACTTGCTTAATTCCTTACTGCGTTGAAGTATATATATACTTAATGTTAAATTTTTTATATACGTGGTGGTTGGCTTTTTTCTATAAATAAATACCTAAAGCTGAACTAGATGGTGCACCTATCTAATTCAGCCCAACAGCTATTGATGGATTATTCTTTTAATTTCTTACTAAACGCACGTAGTTACGTATTCTAAGTAAATCATCGGCATTGTCCGATTCCATTAGGTAATCATCCACTACGCCGGCTTTAGGGTCAGAACGCTGTGCCCCTGCTCCATGCCAGTCGTAATATTCTGTTGCAGAGCTATTATCTCTGCTGTAAGCCTTTCCAAAAGCAATGTAACAAGCTGTGTATTTAAAATCACCTTGTGTAGTACTCGTCCAAAACCAACTGTCACTATCCGTACAGCTAAAATAGGTTTCGTCAATAGCCGGAAATGTGGTCTTTTCATAGTCCACAATACTTTGTAATTCTTTGGTATTTGGCAAACGCCAATCGGTATATCCGGCTACTTCACTTTCTGATGCAAGCGCTAAAGCCTCTACCCAATCATACGTATTTCCGTCGTCGGTCTGTTGCCAAATAAGGCCTGTAGCTTGATCTGTAACTGTGCCATCTCCATTATCTACAAAATCATTCACGCCATATACATTTTCTTCCCCACGCACTGCTCTTACGAAGCAACCAGGATCCTGAACTCCCGAACTCCCATCAAAATACAATCCTGTTTCGTACGATTTAATGTGTCCGTCGGCAAAGTTAAATCCAAATGCTCCTTCAATGTTATCTGTTTGCAAACCGCCTTTTACATATTTTGTACTCGACCAATATTGCCCTGCATAGGGTATATTTTCATCATACTCAAAATCAAAGTATTCATCGTAAAGGTAAGGTTGTGAATCGCTTGTGTTTGTTGCGTCCAACTCACCATTAGAATTTAATAGTGAATATAACTCTTTAATAGTGGGTAGTCTCCAATCGGTATATCCCCCTATTTCCAGACTTTCGACATAATCAAACGCATCATAATAGTTGTGGCGTTCAAAGTCTGGGGTTTGCTGCCACATTAAACCCGTATTTAAATCGGTTACCGTACCATCTCCGTTATCTTCAAAAGACGAAGCCGTACCCGAATATTGTGCATCCTGTCCGTAATAGTCATCACCTTCACCCGGCGCTGAAATTTCATTGCCATCAGCATCATAAAAAACATCTTGCCCAGTATCCGTTAAAATAAAAGTTACCGCTGGTTCTGTCTCTTCCACTTCTTCCTCAGTAATATCATCATCTTTTTGGCAAGATGTAAAAACAGAAATAGCCAGAAACAGCACTAATGTGTTTAAAATAATGGCGTTTTTGCCCGATAGGGTAGCTAAAAAAGACTCAAATTGTTTGCTCCTTAGTGTGTACTTCGTTCCTTTCATATCAGCATATTGATAATTAATATTTTCACACGAAATTACCCTGCCAAGTATTAATTAAGGCATATAATCTATGATATGAAGAGTTTTGACGACAGTATGTGATATTTTATCTTACATTGATAGTTACTATCTTTGATCATTCAACCTTGAATCTAACGCCAGTTGGCTTAACAACTATTGATGCCGTCATTGTTTTTGTTATAATTACTGGGGTCCTGCCCGTTGCATTCCCTCAAACAAGGGAAATATCTTTATCTTCGGGTGTTTTTATGGGTAGTTTTCTGGGGATACACCAAATCGGACTATTGACATCGTGTTACTTTTATTGTGTTTGTTGTTACCAGTTTGTAAATATAATATAAATACATGGAAAATTATTAGCCTTATTTGCCCATATCTCCCTGCCGGGGAGAGAAGGCAAATTTATGGCAGCGACCGCATGCCGCCTTAGCTTTAGTGGTGGAATGGGCTCGAACTTTCTTGTTTTGTGGGTTGGCTACTTTTTTATTTAGTAAATTAATCGATTTAGTGTCATCGTTTCACGGGCGCCAATTACGGTTTTATGCTTTGTTGTATGCTTATTTTTATTCGAATATTCTGTTTCTGAAAATGTCTTTTAATCCGGCATAATTTGTTTTCGGCTCACGACAAATATAAATAGTGGTTAACTCATCCTCACTTTCATCTGCATAGGGATTTAATATTGTGTCCGTTACTTCGACGGTAGAAAAAAAGTATTCCCAATACTCCTTTGGCACACCTTTGTTGCTGATTGCAATTAAGGTACCCGGCAGATTGCCATCATTAGGCGCCCATTGATAATAGCTTCCATGATAGGATATAGCTTTCGGAACGTTATATTCTTCGGAGAATAAATTGACCGCACCTGCTTGTTTATAATGTTTCCCCCAGATCACACAGTTCTTTTTATCTTCCAAATGCAGATCATCATATATTCTTTTCACTGACGAGAGCACCTTTCTCCATTGATATTGAGAGTAAAATTCTTCAAACGGCAATGGGTAATGATTCTCCTCATTTTTAATATGGGCATATTTAATAAACCTATCCAGTTTTAGTATTGTCATTCCGTAAGGGAGCATAACTGCACCACCTATAACAAGTAGAATTATTTGAGCACAGTATAACCAATTTCTTTTATTGAATACTTTTATTTCAAACCAAACACTTCCCAATATGACCAGGCAAATTAACGCAGGGAAGAAATAATAATGTTTTCCTTTTGAAACAGCTAATAATAGAATCGAAATCAGTATGGAGAGGGACACAATATGGTTATGTTCATCTTTTTTTAAAAAAACAGCATACACAAAACCTGCTGTATAGATGCCTATAGCAAAAGGATTCAATTGGATAAATAGGTTTAGTAACCCCTTGGTTGCGGATTGATCATTCAGTTGCGCCTTGTACAACTCTTTCATATGATGCAAAACCGGAAAGTCATTTATAATTTGCCATATAATATTAGGGCTTATCAGTAGGATAAAAAGAACGGGATAAATAATAGTCTCTCTGCCAAGGATCCCGTTTCTTGTTCTTTTAAAAAACAATAGACTAATCAAACCAGCCACAAAAAAGAGGATGTCGTATTTGTTCAAGAAACCCGCTGCCAATGTCAGAGCAAGGAGCAATAAATACTTTTTATTAAGGGTTTTAACAAATCTGACAAAGAGAATGAACCCCAGTAACCAAAAGAACTGGCTAAAAACTACCGGTTGAAACAACTGGTGAGTTCGAGTGAAGGCAGGAGCTGCCAGTAAAAATGTCATTACCAGTAACAATGCTTTTGTTTTACCGCCCAGCTCAAGTGTAATTTTTCCGGCAAGTATAAATATTGCCATAGAAGCCAGATGCGAAAACAAGTGATGAACAATAACTGAAGTAGAACCGGTAAGATTTTGAAGGTATGCAAAAACCCCAATCAATGGGGGAAATTCCATAAAACCGAAAGCAAGGTGATTTCCCGCATCAATATGTAATAATTCATCTCCCTGAAATCCGGAATGAATATCAGCTAATAGGTGCAAGCCTATTTTTAGCAGGCAGGCAAATCCAATAATAATATCATTATTCCATTTCATTTCTGGTTATTTCCTCGGAATTAACGCACAACGTTTACTGGACGAAATGTCAGGGAACGTGTAAACGAACCATACCTTTCAAAACGCTATGGAGCCCTAAATTATATTATTGTTCTGTGAAAACCCTCATTACTGCATCAACATCGTCAGTGGCGAGCGTCGGATAATATAGCTTGTTTTCTTCAATGGAACCTTCGATGGTTATACCCCAAATGGTCATGTCTATCTTTGGCGGATTGTAGCGATAGGTACCTTTTTCATTTAACTCGATAAATCCATCCTCATAGTAATCAAATTCATTTTTTGATTTGAAGGTGATTTGGTAATAATATTTTAGCCCGCTATAGATTGTATCACAAACCCATATGGTGCCTATCAACTCCGGGCTATCATTATTCTCGCTTTTATCGCAAGCACACAATCCTAATAAAACTAAAACCAGAGTAGCAAATAATGTTTTTATTACGTTCATAATGGTAAGTTTTTGTTTGTGATTATAACAAGATTGAATACCGTAAAAGTTACAAAAACAACCTCTTATTTAAAACCAATTTAATCAGTAATGTTGTTCAACATCATTATATCTTTTCTTAATCCTCGAACCTCGGTTCTTTTCTCGTAAGCCTTATTTCTTTATCGTGAATATCTCTGAACAACTCCTCAACCTTAATGAAGGGGTCTTGGACATCCCTGAACAAACCGACTACCTCCTTGATTGACCGCCGGAGTTCATTGCTTCACATATATACCTTTTCGATTGAATCTCAGCTTACTTTATTTGAACGATACCGCTGCGATACAATTCAATCGCCTCGTTTAACAACACCCTGATGTCATTAATCGGCAAATCTTTATACGGATCTACCCTAAAAATCTTCATGCGGGAGCGAGTGCCCTGCTCCAAACCGGGGTGATTCAAGTGCTTACCTTCCACCATCAGAATATAGGGTTCGCCTGTTTTTTTTTCGGTCCAGAGGTAGCAGAACATTTTGTTTTTATAGCAAAAACAAGGCATCCCATATTTTACTGTTTCAGTAACGTGCTCGTCCTGGCCAAGGATGATATGTCTTAATGCGAGCAAACAACTTTTTTGCGGTTCTGGTTTTTTAAGGTAATACTCATCAAGGTTCAAGGTCATCTTACTCATTTTTGTCCATTACACCCACATAAAAATCCACCTCTGCGTCAAAGGGGTCTTGTGCTTTCTCCCCGAAAACCTCAAAGTCAGCAACATAGTTTCTATCCCATTTCATCTCAAATATTCTTGACCAATGTTTCACCACCAAACCTTTCGTCAAGTCTCCTTTTTCGCTGGTCTTGATATAATTCCCGCCGACAAATGACCTCCCCACCATTCCATCAGGAATTGAATTTAAATTTTTCACCTTACAACCCAGTATCGCAGTGTAAGGTTGAGTATGGTCTCCTTCATAGTCTGTGTAGAGTGAATAAACGACACCGTCGGCCTTGTTGGGGATTTTCTCAAAAATATTTTCCGACATAAAGCGTTGCCACATTTTCGCAATTTCTTGGGCCGCTTGTCCATTCTCGTTAGTAGTTTTTACCGAGATTCCAATAACCTTAAAAGGTTCGATTATTACTGTTTTCATTTTTTGTTTTGTTTTGATTCGATACAAATGTAGAATCACCTGGTGTCAAAGGTATGTCAGGGGTATTATGTTTTTTACTACCGCATTTTTCAAGGCATTCTTGTAATGTTATGTTGTGAGGTTCAAACTGCGTATCTAATCGCATTAGGTTCCGGATTCTATCCAGCCGAAAAGCTCTATAATCTTTTCTCATTCTGCAAAATGCGATTAGGATCCAATTGTCATTGGCGGTGTAAAGGGCGAAAGGTTCTATTTGCCTTTGTGTTTGTTTATTGTCCATTGATACATATTCAATTTGTACGACTTGAAAATTAGCAATACAAGACTGCAACTGCATCAAATAATTACTGGTTTTATGGTTGTATTTGTTGTTTCGGACTTGAATTCTTTGGGAAAGGAAATCCAGTTTAGATTTTTGGGTAAGGCGAAGTACAGATTTTATTTTTGTTATGGCATTTTGATATTGGTCGACCAAAGATTGATCTTTGTTCTTTAAAATCAGATATTCTGCCGTGATGAGGGCACTGGCTTCTTCTTCGGTGAACATGATCGGTGGAAGTTTGTATCCTTCCATTATGGAATAGCCTTTGCCTTCTTCGGTTATGATAGGAATTCCAGATTGCTCAAGTGTCCTGATGTCCCGATAAACCGTTCGTATACTAACCTTATGTTTTTCGGCAATATCCTTTGCCGTTATAATATGCATTGACTGTAACTGTGTCAAGATAGAGGTCAATCTTGTGAGTCTTGGTTTGTCTTCTGCCATTGCTGTTTGATTTACTTTTGGCGTAGTAAGCCTAAAAACATTTTTCCGAAATCATTTCAAATCCTGGTTTTATGTATTCTATTTCATCATCCTGGTTAAAGCTTCTTACATACATTTTGAAATTATGGGAATCCTTAAGTTACTGCAAATTACTTCTTCAAAGACCTGACCTTGTCATGTAAACCTTCCCCATTGAGAATTTTCGGCATACATTTTTCAATTCTAGCAGTTCTGGTTTTTGATTGCTTTGGCTGAGTAAAATAAAGAATATACCCTCTTTGTCGCCCTTTTGTCAAAGCTTCAAAAGCAGATTTAAACACCGGGTCTTCTTCGAATTTATTTTCCAATTCCTTGGGGAAGGGTTCTGTATTCTTTTTAAAGTCGACTTTCAATCCGGCCTTTTCAATTTCAATGGCTTCATAGATGTAGGCCTTAAGAATAGCTTCGCGCTCTATAATTCCCTGAGTGTCATTAAACTTAACATATCGGACAGCCCGGGAATTTTCGCCGGGTGCGACAAGAATATGATGGGCATCTTTCAGTAAAGTTCCCTTGAAAAAACTAATCGCACAAAAATCCCTCAATGCACTTACCATTAAAACGTTTTTGTTCTGAAAAGTATAGCATGGGACACCCCATTTTAATTCCTCAGTTAACCCACATTCAAGCACAACCGCCCTTAACAAACTCAATTCTTCCGGCCATTGATGAACTTTACAACCGGAAGTACCTCCAAGTGGGCAGCGCAAACAACCATCAGCAAGATATTTGTCAACTTTATGATTCATAATATTCGATTACAGACATTCCTCCATTACAACATTCCTCCGTGCCTTCATTACTTCCGAAGCCTACGCTTTACTCATCATCTCATCATCTCACCTTCTTGCCTATGCCGAGTACTGCAGCTCTATCAGCTTTTTGTACTTGCCATTGAGCACCTTCATCAGCGATTCATGTGTGCCTTGTTCTACTATCCGGCCTTGTTCCAATACCACAATTTCATCGGCTTTTCGGATGGTGGACAAACGGTGGGCAATGACTATGGATGTGCGTCCAATCATCAACTTTTCCAGCGCTTCTTGCACCAGTTTTTCCGATTCGGAATCAAGGGAAGAGGTCGCCTCATCTAAAATCAGAATCTTCGGATCGTTTAAAATGGCACGTGCTATGGCTATTCTCTGCCGCTGACCTCCGGAAAGTTGAGTGCCCCGTTCGCCCACAATGGTGTCAAACTTTTCGGGAAAACGCTCTATAAATTCCAGGGCGTTGGCGTTTTTTGCTGCTTCATAAATCTCTTGAACACTGGCGTCAGGCTTTCCATAGGCTATGTTTTCGCCAATACTTCCTCCAAACAGAAAGATATCTTGTGGAACTAAAGAAATCTGCCTCCTCAATGCTGACAGTGGAAAGTCGTAACTATCCACCTGATCGAAAAACATGGTGTTTTGAGGCGGCCGATGCAGCATTAATAACAAAGAGGCTAAGGTACTTTTACCGGCTCCACTGGGCCCTACCAAGGCAATCATTTTGTTACTTTCAATTTGTAGATTGATGTTTTTCAGAACCGCTTGTTCTTTGCGGGAAGGATAGGCAAAATTTAAGTTGCTCAGCTTTATTTTTCCATGCATTTTAAATTTAGGATCAACTTCACTTAATTCCTGAATATCCTCGGGTTCTTCATCATAAATCTTGAAGAGGTCTTCGGTAGCGCCGATAAACTTTTGAATATTGGCATAAACGGTTGCCAATCCTCCGATAGTACCTCCCACAAATACGGAATAGATCACAAAGGAAAACAAATCCCCTGCCACCATTTCGCCCTTTTGCAATAACACGGACCCTTTCCAAACCACAGCAGATATGGCACCAAACAGTCCTAAAATTATAAAAGATGAAAAAGCCCCGCGGTATTTACCGCTGGTCATGCCTAAATCGGCAATCTCTTTGGTCTTTTTTTTATATCGGGCTATTTCCACAAATTCGTTGGTGAAGGCCTTTACGCTCTGGATTCCTTGCAAGGTTTCTTCCACTATGGTATTTGAGTCTGCCACCTTTGTCTGAACCTCTTTTGAGAATTTACGGATAAACTTCCCGAAGAAGCGGGCAAAAACCATGGCGGGTGGTAAGACTATCAACATAAAACCCGTAAGCTGAATAGAGGTGATAGCCAACAGCGCAATTCCTCCAATGATAACCACAATTTGTCGGATGAATTCGGCCAATGTGGTGGTCATGGTTTCCTGCAAAAGGGCAACATCGGCAGAAATACGGCTGTTCAACTCCCCTACCCTTCTTTTCTCGAAAAAGCGCAAAGGGAGTTTAATCAGATGACGATAGCTGGCCAGGCGCAAGGCCGCCAACGACCGCTCTGTAACATTCACAAATAATATGATACGAAAATAGGAAAAGATGGCTTGAAGTATCAATATGCCCGCAATCAGCAAGGCTGTTTGATTTAAATCCAGCCCTAGCGTAGTGTTATTTCCCGCATTTACCAAATCACCCAATAATTTCGGAAAAGCCAGGCTAGCCAGGCTGGAACCCAACAAAAAGATCATACCCAGGATATACTGTATCCGATAAGGTTTTATATATTTATACAATCTCAAGGCACTGGCAATGCCGTTCCTGTCAAGTTTCCCTTTGGGGACGTTTGATGTATCTATTTTTGCCATTACCTCCTGTTAATCTAATAATATATCAAATAGACAATTTAACCGGAAGTTTGTTTTAAAACTGTTACCCCTTTAAAGCCAAATTACGGTTCTTGAAATTCGCGTCGTATGTAACCTCCTTCCCCATCCAAGATGGCGGTGCATAAGAATCGGCCTTTTCAATGGAATCAAATTCAATTTCAGCCAACACCAAACCTTCTAAACTGCCCTGAAATACGTCTATCTCAATAATCCTTCCCTCATCATTTATTAGGTGTCTGTGTTTTTCTATGCGACGATGTTCGGTCAAAGTCCAAAGCTGGTCAAAATGCGCCTTGGAAATGGGGATTTCGACTTCGATGCGGGTCAGTTCGCCAGAAGATTTAACCGTCAACCAATGATTTTCTCCCTTTTCCCGCACCCTAACTTCATTCCCTCCATCTTCTGATGCGATATACCCTTGCCGGATTGGCTGATAAGGTATCTTATTCAAAAAAGAGGGAGTATCTGAAACGAGAAACTTACGTTCTACTTCTTGGGCCATGTAATACTATTTTAAAATATAAAGTAAAGAAAAATATTTTAACGATTCGAGGGATTTGTCATAATCACCTAACTCATTTCATTGTCTGTTAAGCATGCAAGCCAGCTATTCTGTGACATTACTTATCCAGTCAATACAGTATCTTAAAAATCCGGTCGATTGTCGCAATTATAATATAATCTTGACATAAATATAACTTTCATATTTTGCACGATTAGAACCCGGAACTGGCGTCGGAAAGTATATCCAAAAAAAGAGGATGTTACGCTGCATCATCCTCTTTTTTAAAACTATATTTTTATTTTTTTCCTAAATAATACACGAAAGAAGTTGCTTCTCCACTTCCCTTGATTTTTCCTCTCCCAATAATCCTTTTACATGCCCACACAATTGTTTAACAGCTTTTTGCTGTTCTCCTTCCGTTCCCGAAAACAAATCGAAATATGACGTGACAATAGAGTCCGGAAATTCCACGTCCCCATATTGCCCCCATTCTATCAAATATCTGACAGCTATTTTCTCTGCCTTTGTAAAATCGCTCATAACATTCATTGTTTTGATTCCGATTCTGAAATACGCAAAACACATGCCAAATTGTATTTGTCCTACTCAATCCATTATGTAGAACGCTTTTAAATATCGGTTTTAAGTCAAAATAGGAAAAATATTTATTACGGAATATTTTCTTTAATAGAAAACTTATCTACTTTTGAACTTAGATTTTCAAGCCGATCGCACGGCTTATTTTACCTGACAACAAGTCAGTTGAAACCAAACAACAAGCAATTAATAACCAATGACATCAGTTAACAAAAAAAAGGAAGGATTAGTACCGGAACCTTCGTTGCGTAGGTTGCCAGTTTATTTGGCTTACCTAAAACTTGCCAAGCGAAGAAATCAGGAATTTGTATCTTCGACTCATATAGCCCGTGACATGGGTGTAGATCCTACCCAGGTAACTAAGGACCTATCATACACCAGCATAGTTGGAAAAACAAGAGTTGGATACGAGGTAATTGCGCTTATTGACGTCTTGGAAGATTTTCTGGGTTTTCGTTCTTTGGACAAAGCCTATTTGTTTGGTGCCGGAAGTTTGGGAAATGCATTACTGCACGACCATGGTTTAAATCAGTACGGCCTTAAAATAGTCGCTGCCTTTGATATCGACCCTAAAATAATTGGCCGTAAAATCGAGGGTGTACCCATTTACCATGTGGATGAATTTCAGAATATGCAGGATAAAAACGTGGAAGTAGGTATACTCACCGTACCTGCCGAATTCGCTCAGAGTGTTGCGCAAACCATGGCGGAAGGCGGTATCAAAGGCATTTGGAACTTTACGCCCATCCGAATTCGCCTCGAAGAAAACGTTGTGATCCAGGACACTTCGTTGTATGCACATTTGGCGGTTATGTTTAACCGCATGCAAAGCATTGATCCCAAATAGAGATTTCTGATTCCGATTAGAAAGTCAGTGTAAATTTTGTCTCCTTTTCCGGTTCTGAGTATGCGTTTATGGTACCTCCATGCAATCTTAATATTTGACGCGACAAACTTAAACCAATACCCGAGCCTTGAGGTTTTGTGGTAAAGAACGGAATAAAGACACGTTCCAACACATTGGGTAAAATACCTGGCCCATTATCCACTACCTGAATTACAATCCTGCCGCGACTATTTAGGTAGGCATTGAGCCCAATACTGGAACCTTCCCTGCCTGAAACCGCATGTATCGCGTTTTTAATTAGATTAATGATTACCTGCTCAATCAAATGCTCATCCGCAGACAATTCCAGTGATTCCGGTTCAATATTAACCCGGCAAGCTATGTTCTTGCTTTTCAATTCCTCTTCGAAAAGGTTGTGTATATTACCCAGCAACTGCCTCACCCTGAAGATGGAAAAATTTGGCTTCGGAATTTTGGTCAAATTTCTATAAGTATTGACAAAATGTAAAAGACCGTCTGTTCTTTTATGAATCGTTTGTAAAGCACTTCCCACTTCCTCCAGTGTCTCTAATTCATCCGCATTAATACCCTGCTCTTTCAATTCCTCGGTCAATTCTTTTAAAATCAGAGTTACCGTTGAAGCTAAGGACGATATGGGGGTAATTGAATTCATAATTTCGTGGGTCAGCACTCGAATAAGCTTCTGCCACGATTCCATTTCCTTTTCCTCCAGCTCTTGCTGAATATTTTTTATGGATACTAAGGTTATCGTACGGTTATGAATTTTAAATTCGGTTGCATATATAACCAACTGAAGCAGGTTATCTTTTTCCTGTACCTTAATCAAGGTGTTCTCGCCGTGTTTAATGCTGAAAAGTTTTTCGACCAACTCCTGGCTAAAACCACTTAAGGCCTGAACATTGCTTAAATTCCTGATCTGAAACAATTTTTTGGTGGCGTTATTGATGAGTTCCACCTTGCCATCTTTCTGAAAGGCGATTAATGCTATGCCTATATGCTGAATAACGGTCTGCAGGTAATAAAAGTTCTCTTCCTTCTCTGCCCTTACTTCCTGAAAATCCTTGATAACCTCATTAAAAGAATTCTTTAGTTTTTCAAAGGACGAACCTTCCCCTTCCACCTGAAAAGTCCTGGTAAAATCGGAATACCGGATTGATTCCAGAAAATTGTTTAAAATCCGATTGGTTCGGTCAATATAATGGATAAAGGCAAAAATCTGAATACCGATAAACCCGCCAATTAAAAACAGGGTCATGGTAAGATCGGTATTATAAATCAGATAAAACAGCAAAAAAATAGATGCCGTCAACACTGCCGTTCTTAAAATAAAATTTATCCTGAAGTTTTTATAAACCATACTTCTCCATTCTTCTGTAAAGCGAAGTTCGCGTCAGGCCTAGTTCCGATGCGGCCTTTGAGATATTCCCGCTGTTCATTCTCAATACCTTTTCGATAATCGACCTTTCCACCTCGTCCAGGTTGTACGAAGTAAGTTCAAGCCCATCCGAAGAAGATTTGGGAGGGGTTAATTGAAGGTCATCCTCACTCAAAACGGGTCCATCGCTCAAAATCACCGCTCTTTCCAACACGTGTTGAAACTCTCTCACATTACCAGGCCACTGATAATGCAGCAACTTATTCAGCGCACTTTTGTTTACTTTAGCCGCTTTTTTATATTTTTTAGAGAAATTGTTTAAAAAGTGTTCTGCCAGTACCGGAATATCTTCGGGTCGATCGCGCAAGGGCGGCAGCTCAATTTCTACGGTGTTCAAACGGTAAAGTAAGTCTATCCTGAATTCGTCTTGCCCTGCCATATCTTTCAAAGGCATGTTGGTTGCGCTAATCAACCTGATATCAATAGGTTTCGGTTTATTGGCGCCCACCCTTGTCACTTCCCTTCGTTCCAAAACCGTTAACAGTTTGCCCTGAAACGGTAAAGAAAGGTTTCCGATCTCATCAAGAAAAATGGTTCC
The DNA here is from genome assembly GCF_052400645.1 of Saccharicrinis sp. GN24d3. NCBI lineage: Bacteria > Pseudomonadati > Bacteroidota > Bacteroidia > Marinilabiliales > Marinilabiliaceae > Saccharicrinis > Saccharicrinis sp. GN24d3. Next base: position 238,985 of record NZ_JBQTGI010000005.1, on the reverse strand, counting down.
ATTCTGTGCCAATTCAAAACGTCCGGGCCTGTCCGCTTTGGCATCGGTAAAGGCACCTTTAACATGCCCAAACAGTTCGCTTTCGAACAATGTTTCGCTCAAGGCCCCCAAATCCACGCTAATAAAAGATTCGTTATTTCTGGTTGAATTTCTGTGAAGAGCCCTGGCCACCAACTCTTTTCCCGTACCGTTCTCACCCAATATAAGCACGTTGGCATCGGTTTGTGCCACTTTTTTTATGGTATTGAATACCTTTTGCATTCCGGGAGAAACGCCAATGAAATCGGCAAAGGGCTGATCCATTATGCTCTGCATCTCATGCTGCTTCTCCTTTAAATCGTGAACCTCGTTACGCGACTGCCTAAGTTTTACCGCAGACGATATGGTGGCTAATATTTTTTCGTTTTGCCAGGGTTTTAAAATAAAATCCGTAGCACCCGCTTTTATTGCTTTAACCGATTTTTCAACATCGCCATATGCAGTAATAAACAACACTACCGCTGCCGGATCTATATCCAATATTTTTTCGAGATACTGGAAGCCTTCCTGACCACTAATGGCATCTTTGGTGAAGTTCATGTCCAAAAGAATCACATCAAAAGTCTCTTTCTTCAAGATATTTTCAATATTAGCAGGATTACTTTCTGTTTTTACAACTTCCACATGTGACTTTAACAGCAGTTTTAACGCAAACAAAATATCTTCATTGTCGTCAACTGCTAAAATTCTTCCGTTTTTCTTTTGCATGAGTATTCCGTTTTCAGTTCTTTTTAAAGATATATATTTTGCGTTAATTGTTCAAAATCGTACGCTTTTTATCAACACCGGAAAGATCAAAAAGAATGCCGAACATGTAATATGCTTGATTGTAAGCCATTAATGCAGCTGGCATAGAAAATGAAGATAATAATTACCTAAATAGTTAGATTGTTGTATGATTCAATAGTTGGGGAAAGCATTCAATGGGCAGCTGTTTAGATATTTAAGGGTATAGATTACTTGATTATTTAATTCATAATGTATTAATTAGCGGTCAATTTAAGCCTATTGAACTGTACGTATTCGAACAGTTACTGTATCGAATACGTACACTTAGATTAATAATATATGTTACAGGCGGTAGAAATATCAAAGGAATACAGAAAGGGGCAAATCATGTCCTCTGTGTTAAGCAATATCAACATTGAGGTAAATGCCGGAGAGTATCTTGCAGTGGTGGGCCCGTCAGGTTCGGGAAAAACAACCTTATTGAATATCCTGGGTTTTTTGGACAAACCCACCAGTGGAAAGCTTGTATTTAAACATCAAAACATTTGTAAATTAAACGACAAGGAAAGGCTGGCTGTTAGGCGACAAGAGATTGGTTATGTTTTTAGTGAAGCCAACCTGATTGACGAACTAACCGTTTCTGAAAATGTGGAGCTTCCCCTTTTATATCAAAAAGTTAATAAAAGAAACCGGATAGAAAGAGTGCGTTTGCTGCTGGGCGAAATGAACTTGTTGCATAGAAAAAAACTCTACCCCAACGAACTATCAGCAATTGAGCAACAAAAAGTAGCTATTGCAAGAGCAATGGTGATACATCCTTCTTTGATATTAGCGGACGAACCGAGCGGAAACCTCAACTCTGCCGAAGGCAGTGAAATTTTAGATGTACTGGGAAAGATCAACGATAATGGAACCGCCATTGTATTATTCACTCATGCCAGACGAATTGCGGAACGAGCCCGAAAATCGGTTCAATTATTCGACGGCCATCTTTTGTTGGATAAGGTATTGAAGTAAGCATGGAATTAATATTTAATTACATAAAAGTTGCGATAAGATCCTTGTTTAAAAAACGGTCAGATGCTGTTTTGAACGTGATAGGTTTGTCAATTGGGATCACTATCAGCATCTTGGTTTTTATGTACGTGCGTTACGAGCTTGCCTATGATAAAGCATATACCCAAAACAACCGAACATACAGAGTTATTACAAAAGGAAATATCGGCGGAAACGAATTTGAGAACGCCATGACACCGCAGCCTTTATCCGCTTTCCTTCGCAATAACTTCCCTGAAATTGAAAGTGTGGTAAAAATTGTTAGAGGCGCCAATAAACTGGTCACTTATAACGAAAAGAAATTTAACGAGGATAACTTTTTTTACGCAGATTCCAGTTTTTTTTCAGTTTTCGACATCCCCATCATTAAAGGAGATTCGCACCATCTATTAAAAAACGATGAGGACCTCGTTATTACTGCTCCAATAGCTGAAAAATATTTTGGAAACGAAAATCCAATAGGCAAACTCCTTAAGCTCGACAATGGTTTACATTTTTATGTTTCAGGTGTTTGTAAACCGCAACCGGAGAATTCCCATTTTCATTTCGACTTTATTGCTTCGCAACAATCTGTCAGAAAATTGTTCAAAGGCAAAAAAGAATACGCGGAACCGGAGAAACCTGACTGGCTAAGAATCGATTGGTACACTTACTTTGTTTTGCGCAACAAAAAAGATGCAACTTTGCTGGAGGAAAGAATTCAAAAAGAACTTCACAACAAGGTACAAAATCAAATTGCCGGTCACATAGAGAATAAAGATAGTGCGATTAATGAGATCAAATCCCTCTCGTTTCACCTCCAGCCAGTGGAAAGCATTCATTTACATTCTAATTTGGATGACGAACTTGAACCGAACTCCAAATATATTTATGTGGCCCTATTCCTAACGTTGGCCATATTTGTATTGTTGATTACCTGCATCAACTTTATGAATTTGACAACGGCCAGGGCTTCGATACGAATAAAAGAGATCGGTGTGCGTAAATTGGTTGGCGTAAATCGCAAGTCGTTGATGATGCAATTTGTGGTGGAGGCTATCACGTATAGCTTTGTGGCACTTTTCATTGGTTTGGTGCTGGTTGAGCTTTTACTCCCTGTTTTTAACTCCTTGTTCGATTTAAACCTGGGATTAAATCGGATTGAGGGACGTTTCGATCTCTTATATATTATTTTGCTAACCTTTTTGGTTGGTATTTTTTCGGGTATTTACCCTGCTATTTCTTTCTCCCGGCTAAACGAAATCTCTATTTTCAAAGAGGGTTTTCAGCCCCAAAAAAAAGGTGTGATAGTGAGAGGGGTATTGGCAGCTATGCAAATGACGGTAACCACATTCCTTATCATACTTTGTTTGTCAATGCTATGGCAGATCCAATACCTGAGGAACAAGGATTTAGGTTTTAACAGCGATAATATTATTGTTGTAGAACGCGGCTATTCTATTGGCAAAGAACTTGATCAATTTAAAAGGGTACTCAAATCCATACCCAACATACAAGAAGTTTCGGCCTGTGCCATTTTACCCGGAGAAAAAGCCTCACTAAATTCAATTAATTATCCTAGCAAGTCCGGCGACAAACTCGTACTTCTCCCCCTCAATTTTGTTGAAAAGGATTTTTTTAAAACCTTAGATCTAAAATTGGAAGCCGGAGCCATTTGGGATGATAAAAAAAATGAACACATCCCAGATTTGGTTATCAACAAACAAGCACAGGATTTTCTGAAAATGAATAAACCCCTGGGGCAACGAATGACCATCATGGGTAAACACAGCAAGGAATCTTCCATTAAAGGAGTGGTGAAAAACTTTCATTTCGAACCGGTTCAATTTCCCATCAGACCTTTGATTCTGCAGAATATACATCAGGACAGTTTTTACGACAACCTGCTAATCAAAGTTGGCCCCAAAGGCGACCTTAACCACATTATAAAGCAAGTTAATGCCCAGTGGAATAAGTTTACAGATAACGATCCGTTCGAATACAAAATGCTCAACGAAACCTTATCCGATAATTTAAATGAAGAATCCCTGGTTTTAAAAATATCACTGATCATTATGCTCTTGTCCATGTTGGTGGCCTGGTTAGGGTTACGGGCTTTTGCCGCTTATATTGGCGAAATGAAAGAGAAAGAATTCAGATCGAAAAAAATTATTGGGGCATCATCAAATCAAATATTGTCCGAGTTATTTATGTCTATCAGTCATTATGTGCTGCCCGGAATTCTACTCTCTATTCCAATCTCGTTTTTTGTGATTTCATTATGGCTTAATGGTTTCGCATATTATAGCCGCTTGCCGTTACTGTATATGTTTGTTATTTCAGTAATTGTCTGGGGCATTTGCTTTCTATTGGTGCTAATTCATTCCGGCAAAAGCGTTAAATCAAGCCCCGTTGATATTTAATACGATTACACTGCCGAATACTTTCTCATCCTCACGAAATCCGTATTGATATATTCTTTGGGTTGATTTGGAGCATATTAAATCTAAATAAATGCCCTTGTAATTTAAGAACTGGTATTTCTAAAAAAAAACAATATATTTGCGCAATTCTAGAGAACAGAATCAAATTTAATACGACAATAAAAATAAATCTTAAGTACAGATGCAAAACAAAGGAGCAATCAGGGTTTTTGCTATCCTTCTGGCTTTGGTGAGTTTATACCAATTGATATTTACTTATCACACCAGACAGGTAGAAAAAGAGGCAAAAGAAATTGCATTGGGGGATCCACAAGCAGAAATTAATTATTTGGATTCAATTGCTAACGAACCAGTATATAATTTCTTAGGAATAAGGAAATACACTTACAAAGAGTGTAAGGAAAAGGAAATTAACTTTGGCCTCGACCTAAAAGGGGGTATGAACCTTATCCTTGAGGTAAAAGTGGCCGATATCCTTAAAGCCCTTTCCAATTACAACACGGACCCTACATTTAATGAGGCTTTACAAATAGCTGAACAGAAAGAAAAAACATCTTCCGAGGACTTTATCACACTATTTTATAATTCTTTTAAAGAATTAGATAGCGAAGCTCGTTTGGCGGCCATCTTCAACACGGTTGAACTAAAAGGTAGAATCGACTACAACACGTCCAACGATGAAGTCATTAAAGTGGTTAGAGAAGAATCCTCAAGTGCCATCGATAACGCTTTTAACATTCTTCGTACCCGTATCGACCGCTTTGGTGTTACCCAACCAAACATACAGCAACTTGAAAAAGCCGGTCGTGTATTGGTTGAGCTTCCCGGTGTTAAAGATCCCCAAAGGGTTCGTAAACTATTACAAGGGACTGCGAGTCTTGAGTTTTGGGAAACATATGAAATTGGAGAGTTGGTTCAGAACTTGATTCAAGCCAACCAGAAAGTGATTGAAATAGAAACTGCTAAAGCTGAATTGGCAAAAAGCGACGTACCTTCTGAAGTAACCGAAGAGGTTGAGGCGGTTCAAACAGCCGAAGATGCTGCCAGTGATTTATTAAGCCAGTTAGATTCGGATAGCACACAGGTAGATTCTTTGGCTACGCAGGAAATGAGCAGGTCACTTTTCAGTGTTCTTTCACCAAATCAGCGTCAGCAAGGACCTCTTGTTGGTTATGCCTTAGCCAAAGATACATCAAAGGTAAATGCATACTTGCAAAATGAGCATGTTAGCGCTTTGTTTCCAAAGAACGTAAGATTTATGTGGGGTGTTAAACCACTACCTCAAAGAGAGCTGGCTGATGGAACAAGAAGCAAAGACGAGATTTATGAGTTGATAGCTATCAAAGTTTCCAGCCATGACGGTCGTCCTCCGCTGGAAGGTGACGTAGTTACCAGCGCACGCGCCGAAACAGGACAAAGTGGCGATTATGAAATCAGTATGGGCATGAACGCCGAGGGTTCTAATGTATGGGCTCGTCTAACAAAAGCAAATATAGGTAAAAGTGTAGCTATCGTTTTAGATGGTTATGTATACAGTTATCCAACCGTAAATGTTGAAATTAAAGGCGGCAGAAGTTCTATTACAGGAAACTTTACGCCTGAAGAGGCGAAAGACCTTGCCAACATTCTTAAGTCAGGTAAACTGCCCGCCCCTGCACGTATCGTTGAGGATACGGTAGTGGGACCTTCTCTGGGAGAAGAAGCTGTAAACTCAGGTTTTTCATCTTTCATCTGGGCATTTATCGTGGTACTTGCTTACATGATTTTCTTCTACGGGTTTAAAGCTGGTACGGTATCCGACCTTGCGTTATTGGCTAACATGTTCTTTATCCTGGGAGTTCTTGCTTCTTTTGGTGCGGTATTAACTTTGCCGGGTATTGCCGGTATTGTACTTACCATTGGTATGTCGGTGGATGCCAACGTACTTATTTATGAGCGTATCCGCGAAGAAATGGCTGCGGGCAAAGGTGTTCGTTTAGCTATTGCCGATGGTTATAAGAATGCATTCTCAGCCATTATTGACTCCAACGTAACTACCTTCCTAACCGGTCTCATCCTGTTCGTATTCGGTACAGGGCCTATTAAAGGTTTTGCGACTACCCTGATGATTGGTATTGCCACTTCATTCTTCTCGGCAATTTTTATCACTCGCTTAACTTATGAGTGGTTATTAAACAAAAAGATTGAAGTTAAATTCAGCACTAAATTGACGGAAGGGTTCATGAAGAACACCAAGATTAAATTCTTGGAGAAAAAGAAATCTTTCTTTATCATTTCAGGAATTATACTCTTGGCCAGTGTTATTTCTTTAGCTACACATGGTTTAAAATCGGGGATCGACTTCTCGGGAGGACGCACGTATGTGGTTCGTTTCGAAGAAAAGGTTTCAGCTTCAGATATTCAAAAGGCTTTGGCCACAGAATTTGAAGATGCGCATGTTGAAGTAAAAACTTTTGGTGGTGAAAACCAGGTAAGAGTAGCTACAAACTACATGATTGACGAAAATGGCACCGAAGTGGATAACGTTATTGAAGAGAAACTTTTTAACGGTTTAAAGGGAACTTTAGGCGCTGATGTTTCATTTGAGAAATTCATCAACGATTACCGAATGAGTTCACAAAAAGTGGGACCAACCATTGCTTCCGACATTAAAGCTAAAGCGTATAGAGCCATCTTATTCTCACTAATTGTTATCTTCTTGTACATCCTTATCCGTTTCCGCAACTGGGAATACGGTTTAGGCGCATTGGTTGCGTTGGTGCACGATGTTATTGTGGTATTAGGAATTTTCTCCATGTTATACAGCATAGTACCTTTTAGTCTTGAAATTGACCAGGCATTTATTGCTGCCATACTTACGGTAATTGGTTATTCGATAAATGATACTGTGGTTGTATTTGACCGTATCAGGGAATATTTAGGTTTGCATCCGAAACGCGACAGAGTAGGAGTGGTAGATTCTGCCTTGAACTCAACCATCAGCCGTACCATTAATACGTCATTAACAACCTTTGTGGTATTATTAGTCATCTTCTTATTTGGTGGCGAAGTAATTCAAGGGTTTGTGTTTGCGTTGATGTTAGGTGTTGTGATAGGTACCTATTCTTCATTGTTTATAGCAACTCCAGTTGCCTTCTCGGTAATTGAAGCAAGAGAAAAGAAGAAAATAAAAGCTAAAAAATAAGCACTGTTAACTTATAATTTGCTCACCCTTTAAACCTTTGTGTTTAAAGGGTGTTTTGTTTTTATTATCTTTGGGGAATTAAAAAATACCATTCATCGGATAACTCAGTAATATACTGACTTTAGTCTTCTGATGAATCGTTATCAAGTAATCCGGTTTATAATCTAATAGTCTAAACTAAAAAATATGTATTTCGGTTTGTTTTCTTTTGGTGGTGGAGAAATTTTCATCGTATTGATCGCTGTTTTGGTGTTATTTGGGGCGAACAAAATTCCTGAATTAGCCAGAATGCTGGGCAAAGGAATGAATGAGTTCCGAAGAGCTACCGACGACATTAAGCGCGAGTTCAGAGAAGGAGCCGACGAGTTTAAAAAAGACCTGGAGGACAGCAAAAAGGACATCGACAACCATATTCACGAAATAGGGGAAACATTTACGGAACAGGATGACTACGACCCGTACGAGGATTTGGATGAAGATGAAAACGAAGACAAAACGAGTAAGGATGTTACCTCCATTGAAGAAAACACATCAAGTGATGACAAAACGGATCCTGAAAGCTTCACTCAGCCCCGCCCTAATAAATCAGACAAAACAGAAACTGAATAGAGAAGGAGAATTAAATGGCGTTTTTAATGGTACTGGCAGGATTCGTCCTGCTTTTTTTTAGTGGTGATTGGTTGGTGAAGGCCAGCGTCCAAATGGCCAGATACTTTAAAATATCCACCTTGGTGGCTGGTATTACCGTAGTGGCTTTTGGCACCTCGGCCCCCGAATTGATTGTGAGCCTAAACGCCGTTTTTGATGGCGTACCGGATATCTCAGTGGGAAATGTCATAGGTTCCAACATTGCAAACATAGGGTTGGTACTCGGGATAGTTGCTGTTATTATGCCCATAAGTGTAAAAAAAGACAGCTCTGTATTTTTCGATTGGCTAATCATGATGGTGGCCTCTCTTCTATTTTTATTATTTGTACAAAACCAAAAACTGGAACTGTACGAAGGAGTAATATTCGTGGTTTCCATTACGCTATACTTAATATACTCGGTGTATAAGTCGCGCAAGACGATGGGCAAAACAGGTGAGACAATCCAAACACCAAGCATGAAGATTATCTATGCTATCGGATTATTGACAATTTCAGCCGTTGGTCTTTATTTTGGTTCTGAGTTACTAATTGATGGAGTGGTTATCATTGCCAAGGGATACAATATCAGCGAGCGGGTTATTGGAATCTCGGTAGTGGCTTTGGGCACCAGTGTTCCCGAGCTGGCTACATCCATTATGGCAGCCATCAAAAAAGAAACAGCCATTTCCATCGGTAACATCATCGGATCCAACATATTTAACATATGGGCCATTTTAGGAATAACATCTATACTTAAGCCTGTTCATGTTTCACAAGTATTAATTTCGGTGGATGTGTGGTGGATGATTGGCGTGGCCGTTTTGTTACTGGTTACTTTGTTACCTATGAAACGAAGCGTGATAACAAGGTGGGAAGGCCTGATAATGATGTGCACATATCTATTGTATATGTTTTTACTTTTTAGTTCATAATACAAGAAGGTTCTCATGCATGAATATGTAAAATTCCACAAATTCATGGGTGGGTTCTACTTTTGAATAAATACAATTTAATGATTTCAGCAAAAGGCATCAAAAAACAGTTTGGCGATTTGCAAGTTTTAAAGGGAATAGACCTTGACATCAAAGGTGGCGAGGTGGTTTCAATTGTGGGACCCAGTGGCGCCGGCAAAACTACCCTTTTGCAAATATTGGGCACGCTGGACAAACCCAATGCAGGAAATGTCATTATCAACAATACCCCTATTCAAAATTTGTCTGAGCGGGAATTAGCCAAATTCCGCAACGAGAATATAGGTTTCGTTTTCCAGTTTCATCAGCTGTTGCCTGAATTTAATGCGGTCGAAAATATTATTCTCCCTGCCCTTATTGCCGGAAAAAACAAAGCCCAAAGCGAAGAGAAAGCGCGCCATCTGCTTTCCTTTTTAAACTTAAAAGACCGGGAAACACATAAACCTGCCGAACTTAGTGGCGGCGAGAAACAACGTGTTGCCATTGCCCGTGCCTTAATAAATGACCCTGCAGTAGTTTTTGCCGATGAGCCAACCGGTAGTCTGGATTCGCAGAACCAGGAGGAACTGCATAAGTTGTTTTTTCAGCTGAGAGACGAGTTTAAACAAACTTTTGTAATTGTGACGCACGATTTACATCTGGCACACTTAAGCGACCGGGAAATAAAAATGAAAGACGGTTTTATACAGTAATCGGATATGGATTTTAATGAGCTCAAATCTTTTTTAGATGAAAAAGTACTGCAATACAATGCACCTTCGTTCATAGAAACCGATCCCATATCCTTACCTAAACTTTTTACGAGAAAAGAAGATATTGAAATAGCAGGTTTTATGGCCGCAACCATTTCGTGGGGACAACGCAAAGCTATTATTAAAGCAGGGCATAAAATACTGGATTGTATGGCACATGAACCATACGATTTTGTGATAAACGGAGATATCGATGCAATTCCCGACGGTTCGGTATACCGAACCTTCAAAGGGGAGGATTTAAGATATTTCCTGAAAGCTTTACGCAATATGTACCAAACCCACGGCGGACTCGAGACCGTTTTCACCCAGGGTTACCTGCCCAATAAAAGTATGAAAGATTCTATTGCACACTTTCGTGAGACATTTACTTCGTTTCAAGAACCTGTGCGTACGGCCAAGCACTTGGCCAATGTACTTAAAGGATCCTCGGCAAAACGGATTTGCATGTATCTCAGGTGGATGGTCAGACAAGATAAGATGAAGGTGGATTTTGGACTCTGGAAAAATATCGACTCCGCAAACCTGATGTTACCTTTGGATGTACATACCGGCAATGTGGGAAGAAAACTGGGCATCTTAACCCGAAAACAAAGCGACTGGAAAGCTGTGGAAGAAATTACCGCCAATCTAAGAAAGTGCGACCCTAATGACCCAATTAAATACGATTATGCACTGTTTGGGTTAGGAGTTTTTGAAAAGTTTTAGTTATACCGATTATTTACAGAACCTAGTGCCAGATTCGCTATGCTGCTGAGCACCATTCATGAATATATCGATGTTAGCCGAGGTATTAATTTTAACATAAGGAATCATGCCCAACAACTATTTTAAATTTAAGCAATTCACAGTACATCAGGGATTGGCTGCCATGAAAGTAGGTACCGATGGCGTTTTACTGGGTGCTTGGGCTTCGGTTGAAGGAGCAAAATCAATATTAGATATTGGAACCGGGACCGGCCTCATCGCCCTCATGCTGGCTCAACGTAACTCAACTGCTAGAATAGATGCCATCGAAATAGATGAACAGGCCTGTGAACAAGCCATCATTAATTTTACGGAATCAGCTTGGGCTGAAAGATTACACATAGTCCACACTGATTTCCAATCGTATAAAGTGGATATAAAATATGACCTAATTGTCAGCAATCCACCATATTTTAACCATGCATTGAAAAACGATTGTGAAACGAAAAGCAAGGCCCGGCATACCGATAGTTTAAGTTTTTATGACTTAATAAAAGGTGCTGGCAAACTATTAAATGCGGACGGTCTATTTTGTGTTGTTTTACCCGCAAACGAAAAAAACAATTTTAAAATGTTGGCATCCCAGAATAACTTATACCTAAATAATGTGTTAAACATTAAGCCAACGCCAACCAAGCCTGCTAAAAGGGTATTAATGAGTTTTTCATTGACAGAAACAAAGTTAACTGAAGAGGAATTAATTGTTGAGGAGTTTGGTAGGCATCAATATTCAGAACGCTACAAACAACTCACTGAGGATTTTTACCTGGCATTTTAATATCAAAACGTTCATGTTTAAATATTGTAAAAAATCGTTTTACCAGGACTTCACTCCCCATTACATGCCTAACATTAAACTGGCCTTACCCGTGGTATTGTCGCAAGCCGGACAAATGGTAGTCGGTTTAGCCGACACCATTATGGTAGGTCAGTTGGGAGCAACAGAACTGGCCGCGGTATCCTTTGCCAACAGTATTTTTATCATTGGTTTAGTGGTAAATATTGGGCTGTCCATTGCCGTTACGCCATTAGTTGGCAAAGCCCATGGAGCTGCCCATCCCGAAAAATGCGGTTACTGGCTAAAGCAAGGTTTATCAGCGAACCTAATCTTTGCCTTGTTGCAGGTAGTCATTATGTATGCTGTCTCCTTCGCTATGCCATTAATGGGTCAAGAGGAAGCGGTGGTTCAAACGGCGAACTCCTATTATTTAATTCTGGTATCTTCGATTATTCCTTTTAGCATTTTTATGGTATTTAAACAATTTGCAGAGGGAATTGCGAACACCAGAATTGCGATGATTATTACACTTGCTGCCAACACCATCAACATCATCCTTAATTACCTCTTAATTTTTGGCAAAGGCGGATTTCCTCAACTAGGGATTGACGGTGCCGGATGGGCAACATTTATCTCCAGAATTATTATGCCCATGGCTTTTGCAGGAGCCTTTATGCATCTATCCTTTTTCAAACGATACAAGGAAGCCTTTATAAAAACAAAAATTCACCTTAAGGAAATACTAACTGTCATAAAGGTAGGCGTTCCCATTGGGGGACAGATGGTTATTGAAGTATTTGCTTTTAGCATGGGTGCCATCATGATGGGATGGATCAACCAGGAATCAATGGCAGCGCACCAAATAGTAATTTCCATGGCCAGTGTTACGTATATGATGTCTACAGGCCTGGCCTCGGCAGCTACTATCAAGGCAAGCAACTACCACGGTGCCGGAGAATGGGACAATCTAAAATATTCTGCTTACGCCATTATTCATAAGGTGATGATATTTATGGCTTTCACGGGTATTTTATTTATTTCGTTACGCCACTTTCTACCCACCTTGTTTGTGGATGATGCCCACGTAATATCCATTGCTGCCAGATTAATGGTTGTGGCCGGTATTTTTCAGTTGTTCGATGGCTTACAAGTGGTTTGGCTGGGCGTATTACGAGGCCTGGAAGATGTTAAAATGCCTTCGGTAATCGCATTTATCACCTGGATAGTATTGGCTCTTCCCATTTCTTATATTTGCACCTTCTCTTTAAAGATGGGTGCAGTAGGCATTTGGATTGGATACCTTACAGGATTATTTGCAGGAAGCGTGTTTTTGCAAATCAGGTTTGCAAACATTTATAGAAAACTAACCTCGATGAAATAACAAATCAGAATCGACTAATTAAAAAAATATGACTGTAGACATAATATTAACTGCCCGAGAAATATATCCCGAAAAAGTTGAAGGGAAAACTGTGATTGTTATCGATGTGCTTAGAGCTACTTCCGTTATGACAACCGCATTAGACAATGGAGCCAAACAAGTTATTCCGGTATTAACTCCCGAAGAAGCCTTCGAGTTACAAAAAAAGATGGGAAAAGAAAAGGTGGTGTTGGGTGGCGAACGAAATGCGGTGCCCATTGAAGGATTTGACTTTGGAAATTCGCCCTTTTCGTACACACCGGAAATCATCAAAGACAAAACTTTGGTTATTACAACCACCAACGGAACCCGGGCCATAGTAAATGCTAAAGGGGCTAAAAATCTTTTTGTGGGTTCGTTCCTTAATGATAGGGCCATTGTTGAAACGGTCAGAAACGAACAGGAAGTGGTAATAGTAGCTTCCGGATCGCACAATTTATTTACCATGGAAGACTCGCTTTGTGCGGGCAAAATAGCGCATGACCTGGAACAACGGGTCGGCGCTCAGCTTAGCGATGTAGCCATTGCTATGGCCAGCTTATACGAGCAAAATAAACACGATATCCATGCTTTGGCATCAAAAGGAAGACATTATAACAGGTTAAAAGGATTGGGTGCTGAAAAAGACCTGGCATATTGTTTTAAGTCGAATGAAACAGATGTGGTTCCCGTTTATACCAAAGACGGAACTTTGGTGCGGTGGTAACATCAAAGAATTGGCAGTAAACCTAACAGGATTACGTAACCTGTTAGGTGTTATCCGTTCGACAATTACCCCTACCCATTCTGAATCAAAACCGTGGCATAAGCGGCTATACCTTCTTGAGTCCCCACAAAACCAAGTTTTTCGGTGGTAGTGGCTTTAATTGCTATATCTTCAACATCCATTGCCATCACCCTGGCCAAAACCGACTGCATCTCAGGTATCAGATCTTTCAACTTTGGTTTTTCCAGGCATATAGTACTGTCAATGTTATTTATTTCGAATCCTTTTCCTTTTATCAAGTCAATTGTCCTGCCTAAAAGTATTTTACTGTCAATACCTTTTAAGTCCTCGGATGTATCCGGAAAGTGAAAACCTATATCGCGCATATTTGCAGCCCCCAGTAAGGCATCGCAAATAGCATGTATCAATACGTCACCATCGGAATGGCCTATGGATCCCTTGATGTGCGGAACGTGAATTCCACCGATCCACAACTCTTCCCCTTCACCTAATTTATGAACGTCGTATCCAAAACCTACTCTTATTTTCATGTATATAAATTTAGACAAGAGATTGTGAGATATTAGATAAGAGATTACAGTCGCTTTCTAATTCCCATCTCCGAATTTAATCCGGAGCAGGCTATGCCCTTGTTTTTTAATTAATTTTCAGTTATCCAACCGATAATCGAATATATGCACCATGTAAGCATATAAAAAATCCCGAACAAAATAGTTCGGGATTGAATAATATAATGTTATAAATAATTATCTTCCAATTTCATCCAGGTTAAAACCAAGAGAGAAACGAATGGTATTGGCCAATGGATTATTCTGGGCCACAGCAATAATGTATGAGGCATCAATGGTGAACATATTAAATTTAAGACCTGCGCCTGCCGTGGCAAATTTTCTGTTACCAATCACCTCATCCTCGTGATAGTAACCAGCTCTAATGGCAAACTGCTCGTTATACCAATACTCACCACCAACCGAGATTCTTAAATCCTCAACGGCAAAGTCACCAAACGACTGGAAGAATGAAGCAGGTACAGAAAGGTCGCTTTTATCGTTACCCTCTTCATTTTTTGCCACCATTATTCTATTTACATCCAGTGAGAAGCCTACCTTGTTGTATCTGTCAATTTCCACATTGTACGCACCTCCTATTCTTAAATTGGCAGGCAAGAATTCCTGGCTTGCCCCATCATCATACGATATTTTTGATCCGATATTAGAAATATTGATACCTGCAGAAACATCTCCTTTTCTGCCGCCCCATTTTACTTGATCCAGATAAAAAAAGTTTAAATCAGCCGCAAAGGCGTTCCCGGCAACAGCATCACCTGTACTTGATCCATTGTTTATATCTGAACGGATATATCTGAAAGCCACCGAACCCGATATATTATCGGACAGTTTTAACGAATAGGCTGCATCAATGGCAAATTCATTGGGATTACCTCTAGCCGTCTCAAGACCTTCGTTATCCGTAAATATGATTGAACCCAATGAGAAATACCTTAACGAAGCACTCACCGTTTGCATTTTATCAATACGGCGAAAAAAAGTAAGATAGTACAAATTGATATCATCTACTAAATCCCTTAACCACGGGGTATATGAAAGGGACACTCCCATCTCCTGATCCAGGAATGCATACTTCGACGAGTTCCAGTGCTGTGAATAAATGTCGGGTGAGGTTGCTACACCCACGTCTCCCATGGCTCCTCCCCTTGATTCAGGCGTAATGGTTAAGAACGGCGTTGTTGTACGCGGAAAGGCTTCTGTTTTGTTAACCGTATTCTGACCATTCGCTCCAACAGCTGAAATTACAATGAACGAAAGGATGACCAACGTTCTAACATATGTGTTATGCATAAAAATGTTCATTAATTATTTAGGACTACAAATGTAAACTCAAAAATTCTAAAAATATTATTGCGCTACCATAAATTTTCCTGAAACTACCCCTTTTCTTCCCGTTTGGGAATAAACAACAACTTTATATAGATAAACGCCAGGATCAAGAGCGGCGCCGTCGCTTGTCTCTGCCTTCATCTCAATGGGCGGAACGCTATCTATCAAAGATATCACCGAGCTATTTTGTTGCGATACAAGCTGGCCTGCCAAATTAAAAAACATAATTTGGACTTCGAGCCTCGAATTTGGATCATCATGGTTAAATGACAAATAACTCTCGATACCTTGTTTAACTGGGTTTGGAAATACAACTGGATCAGAAACTGCCAAAGCACCATCGCTCGATACCATAAAGTTTATACTACTGGTTGACGAATTATTATGCGTATCCCAAACCTTAAGCGTTAAACTGTGACTCCCCTCTACCAACGACGATAATTGATAGTTAAGGTACCCGTGTTTATAGTTATCAATTGCAGCTTCAAAATTATCGTTTAATATGATTGGATTGGATTGGACCCCATCAATAACACATGTAATATCATGGCCAATACCACTTCCTGTTGTGTTAATTCCCGAAGCATCTAAAATTTCAGCTAATAATACGGGATTGTTTCCTACCTTGTCTCCACTACTGAAGCTTTTATTGTTCAACCAAAGGTTTATTTGAGGCCCCTCATTGTCTTCTTCTGCACTATTATCAATCCCCCCTACAATCACATCCGAAAATGCACCGAATGCTTGTTGGGTGCTTTCGTCGGAAAAAGCATAATAACTAATTTTACCATTATCAAAATTATACCTTATATCCTTAGGTACAACAAATTCCAATTTAAACTCACCATTATTAACGCTGGCCGGCCCCTTAAAAATAACGTTGTCAAAAGTTTCATACTGAAATGGTTCTGCACCATCGTTACCCCTGGTGGTAATTTGAGTCTGCTTATCAAACACTGAAACAAAAATTTCACCGTCAAAATCAACCCTCGACGTATCTGACAGGTCCACTACTTCACCCATTAAGCTAATTGCACTCAACGCCTTGATGGTATCTATTGGCCCAGATTCAGCACCTTCAACCATTTTATCGTTAATTTTCAAAGTCCTGGTGCCCAGTTCTGGATATATTAATCGAATTGCAGGATCCCCCAGCAGCGAGAAATTTAATTTATTGACACTGGCAGAAAGACCGTTTTTGGTATGCATCATAATCTCGCCCAATGTATACGGTTTGCCATCATCGTCACGCTCAAAGGCAAAATTGTAAAAACTGGTATTAAGTGCTTTATTTAAACTTGAATATACAATTCGGGTCGTGGTATACAACGCAATCCCTCCGCCCAGCGGGTTTAAGAAAACCTCCTCTCCTGCCGAAGTATAATCTTTATCGTCGTAACGGCTAAACTCACAGGTAGCAGTTACAAACAAGGCCAGTTTGTCAATATTGTTCCAAGTGCTAATATGCTCTTTGGTAATAATTCTTTCATGCGCCAATACGGAGGTCCCTCCGTGGCCGGTATAATTGAATACTAGCGTACCTTCATCAATGGCATTTGCTATATCCTCTTCTATTTCGGGTATTGAGTGTCCTGAAATGGTAGTGACTTTTTCGTAATTATCGAAATAAAACTTTGAGATATTGTATTCAGGATGACTCTTTGCCAATTTGATGGTCAAACCATTGGCATCGTCCATATGGATATTGTTATCACCATCATCCCCAACAAAAGTTAAATCACTTTTCCATTGATCGTTGGCTTGTTCGTAATAATATTTGTAGGTTTTATCAACAGCATTCTTGGCTTCTTCAATTGTATTAACAGGAAAACGACCAATACCTATGTCCAATTTATCCGATGTAATATTATCTCCTTCGCCATCATCCAAAAGACCCATATAATCATCCGTTACATACGAGTTGGTATTATGGATAGAGTTATCCGATTGATAGGTTAGAATTTTATCCGTGTTATTCGCAATCCCTTGTCTATTATCATAGGAACCGTCACCAAACAACAACAAGTTTTTAGGTTTATCACTATTGTCTTCTCCAGCCCTATCGTACAACATTTTAACAAAACTACGTATCGCGGTCACATCCGGTTTACCCGATGAAAACTCGTTGTAAATTTGTTCACTGGTTACCACCAGGTACGTTGTACCGTTATAATCATTGTGTATTTGGCCAAGTCGGTTTGCTTCACTTACAAAATCAACATGACTGACTATTACATAATCTACAAAGGCACTGGCATGCAAGTCCTGGTTGGCCACATTAGCTTCAAATTCAGGCGAAGGAAAATTGCCCGTAGGATCAAAGGCCACAAACTGTTTTAAATCGTCGGCTTCATAGTTAAAACTTGAGGAAGTACCCGACGACAATAGACTTATTTTTAAAGGAACCAAAGGGTTTGTGACATCCCAAAGTTCCACTCCCTGACTGTTCCCGATATTATATTTAACCGTATTGCCATCATAGACTACATCTATGTTTCTGAACAAAAGTTCGTCTTCCACAAAGCTCAATTCGCGCTCCACATTCAAACATAAATAATCCAAATAACCAATGGCAGAAGCACTTGTCTCGTCCAATTCGAAATCTATTAATAAGTTAATACTGTTTAAAGTATTGGTAAACTCCCCTTTTAAGAATCCTTCGCGCGCATAATAGCTGGTATGGCTTGACGTATTGATATTATAGATATCCACTCTGTCAATTGTCTCGCCATTGGCTGACATTGCGTAAGACGTTGACACACCAGACCTGGCTGCCAACTTTGCATATGCCTTGGCTTTGGAAGCAGTCCTCACATTGTCAAAGTTGAAATCAAAACTGTGACTTTGCTGAGCGTAATAATCAAATTTTTCCCCGTACCACACATTTCCCGATTTCAACAAGTTTAAGTTATCCTCCTCATGATACTCATAGTCTTGAAAATAATCTACTTCCTGATTGTAACTGTCTGACTGCAAATCAGATTCCTGTACTATTAGCGAAGACGTATTTTTTTCAGTAATAAAATAGTACGAAAAATTACTGTATCGGTTTTTTTCGTGAATGAACATACCGGCAGAAGTGTTGTAGTCCCACACAACCGGGCCTTCCGCAAAAAAATATATGGCATTATTATAATGCCATATCGCATTTTCCACCAAATCGTCATTACGAAACGCACTATTGTCAGCCGGAATCATCCTACCTCCATTACCGTATACCCCAACATTTTGAGGGTTTGAAATGCCCCAGTCGGCTAGTTTGGAATAGCTAATTTTGTGAATTCCTGTTTTCTCGACACTAACTTTTACCCAATCACCGGAATTAAGCACCGAATTTTGGGCATAATTATCCGATTCAAGCGCACTTTTCAAGGATTTCTTTTCTTGTTTATTGTAAGCAATATTTATCGTATAGGACACCAGCTTCTTAAATGTTTGCGCATCAGCCGGTTTTATCAACGGATCTAAGGTAAAATCAACAAAGTAATTATTTCCACTTTGTGATATTGAATACTGAAAATCAACCTGTTCTTGTCTTACTTTATCAACAAATAAAACATGCTCTTTGGGTGTTGGCCACACAAATTCCATATTACTAATCTGAACAATAATATCTTCAGGTTTACCAGCTGTAGCAAGTTTAATTGATTTTGATAAGGCAGGAATTTCTGTTTCCGGATTGATATCTCCCATATCGGAAAACTGCAGTAACGTAATCTGTTCCCCGTGCTGATCAATAGTTACCGGCTCCGACCACTCTACCGTGTTTTCGTGTTTTTCATTAATTTGCCCATTAAGAGCCATGCTTAAAACACCCAACAATCCCCACAACCCAATCTTTTTAAATCTCATATATCAATGTTTTCTAGCTAACAAATATCTATATCTTGTAAACGCCACAACCTCGCTTGTTGTTTTACAGTGAGTCACAAAAGTAAAAAAAAGTATAAAAAAACTCTTCTTATACACGATTTCAGAAAATATAACGTTTACTTACAATGAAATATTACATGCAATTATTACAGTTCAACGAAAATAAGTGGAATGAGGTTACTTTTAAGGAAGAGGCAAAGAGTTAATAATCCCTATTTTAATAGGCTGATTTGCTAAACTTAAATAAAAAAATGACAAGAAAAATTTCAGGATTATAACCTTTTTCTATTTTTGCAGTATAAGGCTACAGATGTAATTTCCAATAGAGATTGAATACGTACAATTGAACAAAAGAGATAACTTAAAGATTATATTTCGCTATGAGGCTTAAAATTAGACTTTTCCACGTCATGCTTGCACTAGGAGTTGTAGCACTGACTTCTTGTAGTAAAGGTGGTTCCGGTAATGTTTCTTCCGCAACAGGATGGGAGTATAACACTCCAGAAAACGGGGGATTTGAATATTATGAAGGATACGAACAAGAACTTGGCCCCGGACTTAGATTTATTGAAGGTGGTACCTTTATAATGGGTAGGGTTGAACAGGACGTACTTTACGATTGGAACAACGTACCTCGACGTGTGACTGTTCCTTCGTTCTATATGGATGAAACAGAAGTTAAAAACGTTGATTACCGTGAATATTTATATTGGATCAACAGGGTTTTTGTTGAATATCCCGAAGTATACAGAAAAGCACTTCCGGATACTTTAGTATGGCGAAGAGCATTGGCTTATAATGAGCCTATGACTGAAAACTATTTCCGACATACTGCTTATAGCAAATATCCGGTTGTTGGTGTCAACTGGTTACAGGCTAACGATTTCTGCCAGTGGAGAACAGACAGGGTAAATGAGAAAATTCTTGTTGATATGGGCGTTCTTGAAATGGACGTAAACCAGCAGGGCGAAAATAACTTTAACACAGAATCATATTTGTACGGACAATACGATGGGATTGCCGGCAAAAAACCTATAGAAGATTTAGATCCTAATAAAGATAGCAGACGTGTTCGTTGGGAAGATGGATATCTTTTACCGCGTTACCGTCTCCCAACCGAAGCAGAGTGGGAATATGCTGCACTTGGTTTGATTGGCAACTCTCAGGAAGAGCGTATGACTAACCGCAGGATTTATCCTTGGGACGGACATATCACCAGAAATGCCGATAAAAAAGAAAGAGGTAGAATGATGGCCAACTTTGTTAGAAGCCGAGGTGATTACATGGGTATGGCAGGGGACCTTAACGACGGTGGTGACATAACCGTTGATGTTCACTCATATTATCCTAACGATTACGGATTGTATTGTATGGCAGGAAACGTTAACGAGTGGGTGGCTGACGTATACCGTCCGCTTTCTTTCGACGAAGTTGATGAGTTCAGTCCGTTTAGGGGCAATGAGTTTAAGACCAAAGTACTGGACGAAGAAGGGTACCTGATTGAAAAAGATAGTTTGGGTAGAATCCGTTATAGAATTGAAACTGACAAGGATATCTTAGACAGAAAGAATTACCGAACCGGCGACAACCGTAACTTTAGTGATGGTGATGCACAATCGAACATTTCAACTGGTGATCAGTGGTTAGACAATGAGCGGGACACCAAGAACATGTACGGACAACACACCGGAACAATGGGTTCGTTAATCTCGGATAGGACGCGTGTATACAAAGGAGGTTCCTGGAGGGATAGAGCTTACTGGTTAAGCCCGGGTACCAGAAGATACCTGGACGAGCGTGAAGCTCGCGACGATCTGGGCTTCCGTTGCGCAATGACCAGGGTTGGTAGTCCTATAGATGCTGGAAACAGAAAATAATATTGAAAAAGTAAAACATAAATACCCGAAAGGCTGGTTCATTTGAACCAGCCTTTTCTTTTTGCAAAACTTAACCTTTTATTAAATTAAAAGTCAGGAATAAATGGTTTCATGCCTGTTGGCGTTTCCTTGAATCAGCATTGTTCGGTACTGATTATGTAATCAATTTAGCATTTAGAGCACTTAGTTTATAAATGTTGCTTATTTTTGGCATCATACAAGAAGTATAATTTTTGCAATATGATGAGCATAAAAGATATCTACCAAGTCTTTAAAACTTCTACGGGAGTTTGTACCGATACCAGGCAAATCAAAAAAGACGGTCTGTTTTTCGCCCTTAGAGGAGCTAACTTCAACGGGAACCTATTTGCATCGCAGGCGTTGGAACATGGTGCAGTAAAGGTCGTTGTTGATGATGCCGATGTTGCCAAAAACGAAAATTATATTTTGGTAGAGAATGTTCTAGCAACCTTGCAGGAACTTGCTACCTTTCACCGCAGAGAATTAAATATCCCAATTGTTGGAATTACAGGAACCAACGGAAAAACCACCACCAAAGAATTGGTAAAAACCGTTTTGGATAAGAAATATAGATCTTTTGCCACGGTTGGTAATTTCAACAACCATATAGGCGTACCACTCACCCTTTTATCGATAGATGAAAAAATAGAAATTGCCGTAGTAGAAATGGGAGCCAATCATCCCGGAGAAATAGATTTTTTATGCAAAATAGCAGAACCTAACGTAGGCTTAATAACCAATGTAGGCAAAGCCCACCTGGAAGGATTCGGCTCGTTTGAAGGAGTAAAAAAAACCAAGGGAGAATTATACCGCTTTATCGAAAGCAAACAAGGACTTTTGTTTGTCAACAAATCCAACACGCATTTGTTAGGCATGCTAAATTCCGGTGCCGAACTGTTTTATTATGGCCATAATACCGATTGCAAGGTGCGCGTTACAGAATTGCGCAACACGCCAAATCTATCCTTTGGATGCAAAATAAACGAAGAAGAAATCCACATAAATGCCCAACTGATGGGAGGATACAATCTGGAAAATGCACTGGCCGCCATTTCTGTCGGCACATACTTTGGTGTGGAACCCCATAAAATTGCCGAGGCAATTAACGAATATACTCCAGAAAACAATCGGTCGCAAATGGTGATTTCCGATAAGAACAAAATTCTATTTGACGCTTATAACGCCAATCCAACCAGCATGAAAGCGGCATTAGAGAATTTTGTTGCTTTAAATGAAAAAAACAAGGTTGCTATCCTGGGTGAAATGAAAGAACTTGGTGACGACAGCAGGCAGGAACATATGAAAGTGCTCCACTTTTTACGAAATAAGAATCTGACGGATGTATATTTGGTCGGAGAAAACTATAAATCAATGTTACAAGATGAAGATGGATTTAAATGGGCGGATAATGTAAATGTACTTATTGAAGAAATCGCCACCACACCTATCCGTAATTCCTTTATTCTGGTAAAAGGATCTCGAAGCAATAAGCTGGAGCTGCTCAAAGGGATTTTATAGTATTTATGCAAGTCTATGGTTAAAACTGACAATACTTTAATCACAGCTCAATCATGTGATCCCCAATAAAATTGTTGAAATCTGCTTCCAGTTTTTTATAATGGTCCAACAACGTTTGCCCACTGTGGGTTAATTCTGCAATTCCTCCTCCATTGCCTCCCCGTTTGGTAATCAACAACGGAGACTCTAACTTGCAATTGGTTTTATAAATTAAACTCCAGGCATGGGAATATGACATACCCAAAGTTTTCACCGCAGAGTTCAGCGATTTTGAACGCTCCACCTCTTTCAATAACTCAATCACTCTGGGGTGAATGGTAAAACCGTCGCCCGTTTCAATGGCAAATGCACCTTTTATTATTAGCTCCATTGGTTTAAGTATTTATTTTTCATTGCTTTCCGGTTTAGGTTGATTTTTTAACCGAATACTAACCAGTGTCCAGTCATGCATAGCCTTACGGGCCACGTCTTGTTATTATTGATTTTTTCTTCACGATAAAAAGGCTCACGTCCCGCTAGCTAGCTGGATACTTACTTTTTCTCCTATTTAAAATTTCAATAATAATGGCAACTTACCCGAAATTCCATACCTGACTTAACACGAGTGATTTATTTTGTAACGAATTGCCTATCCAATTACATCTATCGCTACTGATTTAAACAGGCACCAAATAGAACTCCCTTTTGAAATGGCTAACTTTTTCATAGAGTCCGCGGTCACTTCCACAATCAAAGGAAACCCAACATTTACAATACACAACTTAAAATTGTTGCGTTCAATAATATCCGTAACGGTACCTTTAAGTTGATTATGGACTGAAATATCTTTATTGTATACTTTTGACAAAGCGATATCGTCGGCGTTAATAAAGACCTTAATTACCTCACCCAACTGATATTTTTCCTTGCTTTTAACACAGTACACCTTCACTTCTTCCTTTAAATTGATACTGGCAAGCGTAGTCAGCCCTAGGTCGTGGTCCACATCTGCCACACACATATTTACCGAATTCAACAAACTATTGGGTCCAAATACATGGTTTAATTCAGGTTTCTTAATCAGTTGATGATAATCATCGTGCCCAATACACTTCCCCTCCTTCACCAGAAAAAGGCGATGACTGAGCTTAAGTAAATCTGTGATATCATGACTGACAACAAGGATGGGAATATTTACGGTTTGATGAATTTTAAGTAAAAAAGGAATAATTTCACTTCGGATATGTGTATCTAAAGCGGAAAACGGTTCATCCAACAGTAATATACTCGGACAGGAAAGTAATGTACGTGCCAATGCCGTCCGCTGCCTTTCCCCTCCCGATATTTTTGCAGGTTTACTATTCAGTAAATGTCTTATTTTAAGCAGGTCAACCACCTCATCAAAACTCAAACGCTTACTTCCGAACCTTTTTTCCCCGTAACGGATATTTTTTTCAACCGTCATATGCGGAAAAAGACGCCCTTCCTGAAATACGTAGCCAATATTTCTTCGGTCCACAGGTTGATTGATTTTTTTAGATGAATCATAAATTGTTTTTTTGCCGATGGTGATCCGACCCTCATCAGGTCCAACAAGGCCCGAAATGGAATTAAGAATGGAAGTTTTCCCGGAACCACTGGCGCCGAAAATCCCGGTAATACCATCATCAAAAACCTGGTTTACATCAATATTAAAATCTTTTCTTTTTAGCTTTATATCTATATGAATCATCTTAGGCGTAATTTGAATTATCCATTCGCTTTCTTCATTCGTTTAATCATCCATTCCGACATTATCATGGCCACCAAAGCAATACATACAGACACCAAAACAAGACGGAAAGTAGCGCCCTCGCCGCCCGGCACCTGCATGTAGGAATAAATAGCCAAGGGAAGGGTTTGTGTTTCGCCTTGTATATTTCCGGCAAACGTAATGGTAGCTCCAAATTCACCCAATGAGCGGGCAAAACAAAGTATGGTTCCGGAAATAATTCCGGGCAAGGCCAATGGAACCGTGATACGAAAAAATGTTTTAATCTTTCCGGCACCTAAAATCCTCGAAGCCTCTTCCAGGCCTGGATCAACCATTTCAATGGCAGTTCGAACAGAGCGAACAATTAGCGGGAAAGACACAAATATGGAAGCTATAACTGTAGCCCGCAGTGTAAAGGCCAATTTAATATTAAATGATTTGTATATCCATTCACCAATTATTCCATTTGAACCCAAAATTAGCAACAGCAAATATCCGGTTGTTACCGGAGGCATAACCAACGGGAGATGAATGACACTCTCTATTATTGATTTACCCCAGAATTTACGGCGTGCCATAATGTAGCCCAGCATCAGCGCTATGGGTAAAGATATTAAGGAACAATAAACCGCCACTTTAATTGATAAAACAACAGCTTCAAGTTCTGCACCATTTAAACCGAATAGTTCATTCATAATACTAATTTTTGAAACCGTGTTTGTTCCATACTTGCTTGGACACGGCCGAATTCAGAAATGCATAGAAATCTTTTGCCCTAGGATTATTTTTACAAACGGAAGCGATAAACAAGATTGGCTCATGTGATGTTTCAGGAAAAGTACCCAATATTTTTACCTTTTTGGACTTAAGCGCATCCGTTTTGTACACAATGCCAAGAGGTGCTTCCCCGAGCTCCACAAACATGAGCGCAGATCGAACATCTTTAGCCGGAATTGATTGTTTTTTCACCTGGTGATACCATCCGTAATGCGTAAGCGCCTGTTCGGCGTATTTCCCCGCCGGAACATGAGAAGGGTCTCCAATCGACAATCGTCCTGAGCCTAGCGCTTGAACTATATCAAACGAACTTTCTATGGCGGCAATTTTCAAATTGCTTTTAAGGGGCGCAATAAATACAAGTTGATTGGAGGCAACTACTGATTTATAATCCGGTTGAACCATCCCTAAGCTATCCACATAATCTGCCCATTTTTTACTGGCTGAGATGTATACATCCGGTGCTCCAACCTGTTGTATTTGGCGGGCCAGCGTGCCACTGGATGCAAAGTTGGTTTGAACCCTTACATCATTATTGATTTCGAACGAATCAATAATTTCCGTAAGCACATCCGTTAAGCTTGCGCCTGCAAAAATCATTAAAACATCTTTTCCCGCTTCAGTACCCGAAACTTTAGGATTAGAAAAATCACATGACGCAAGAAACAATAAAAGAATAAAAGTTCCCGATATGATTGATTGACATTTTGAATATTTGTTTTTCATATACGCTAAAATTAATTGGAAAAGATATTGATGTAAATATTATCGTTCTTACATATATGTTTTCTGCCAAACGTGTTATATGGGCATAAAAAAACACTAATGATGTTATAGTTTCAATTGGCATCCTAACCCAAAATAATCACCGGTATTTGGCGAAACACTGCCGCTTTGAACCAGATAGTGTGCCGATAATTTAAGCTTCTCTTTATTCAGATACCAATTAACGCCAACATCCACTGTGTAATCGTCACCTATATATTTGTAAACCGACTTAGCGCCCCAACCTTCAAACTTATCGTAGGTAATTACGGGTTCAAAATATTTATTTCCGGCCACAAAACTATATCCTAACCTGACATGCCATTCAGTTCCATTAAAGTCATCAAAACCGCTTGCGCTGCGATAAAACCTAAAATACTCTGCGTCCAATCTGAAACCCGTGTAACTAACTAAAATATCTGTTCCAAATGAATTTGATGAATCAAAATATACAGAATCATTAAGTGCACCATTCGTTTGAGAAGACGCGCCTACCCCCAAAGAGACACCTTTTCTGCTGCGCCAACTATTTCCTGAAAGCCTGTATTTATAGGCGTTTTGTTCAGGCTGGCCAAAAGTAAAAAGCACATGTCCTGTGTAGAGTCTGCTGCTATATTCAAAACCGGAATAAGCCTTCGGTTCAAAAGTCCCAATCCTGTACGAAAATCCAAACCCGTTATAATTTTTCAATCCCCCCAACGCAATACCAGTTTCGATGCCATTTCCCTTGCCTGTCATAAACCTGCGCAAATACCAGTTGGCTCTAGTTCTGTCAAATGAACCTTGCGACCATGCAACCGTGCTATACTCCCTGCTTATTTGCGGCCAGAAATAACCCAAATGTAGATTCAACAAGTCACTTTTCTTTGACAGTTTAGCGGTGACAAAAGCATTCCAAACATCCAATCCCTGATATGAGCCTTTGGTTGAAGCGAAAGAATCTTCGCCCAGTCGGTCCATACTAAGTTGTAAACAATAACGAAGCCATGGATAAGGCGACCCGATTCCTCCAAACCGTATCCTCCGTAATGAGATGTCAACACGATCGGCATATTGATTTTCAACTGTCCTTTCGTTCATACTATATGTAACCCAAGCTTCGAGAATAACAAAGGGCTTGAAGTATCTGTCTCCTTCAAATTCCTGCCACAATAAAGGGTTTAATTTTTCTTTTTGGGGATTCGTATTTTGCGAAAACAACCAACCTGAAAACATAAACAAAAAGACAAACACCTTTATGCCAGTAAATTGACATATGCACAATCTCCTGTTGATTAAATAAACGATGTTACCATTAAAAAAATTCTTCATCTGGTTCAGCCTTGATTTACCGATTTGTTGTTAACATGCCGCATAACCCGGCTACTCCCGTTCGGCAGCTTTAAATATCGTTCGGCATAATTTTATACCAATGGTATTAGGTTCTTAACCCAATTCAACCTTCCGTTATTCTAAATTGGAATAACGTCGATATACCCATTTCAGATAACGTGCCAGATATAACAGGCAGAAGAATCCTGTGATTATCTATTAACCACTTAATATGATACTTATGGAGATAGTAAAGAAAAGAATATGATGAGTCAGCCCATGTTAAGCACTACATTTTTGTAGGATTAACCATCGGATATCAAACCAAAATGTAGCAAATATGTTATGGACGAGAACGAAAAAGAAAGAAATAACATTGATGTATCCATTCCGATGATTTAGAACTTTATATCATCCAACTCATTATATTTTGTTTTATTTTTAATAAAGAACTGAAAAACTATTGAATGAGAATATATTTCAGGATGATGACTAAGGGTGACATGTTTTAGATTATAAATCCTTTTCTTGTACATTTTCCCGAAGAATGCGTAAAAACTCAGGTGTGCTCTTATCACAGACCAAAAATTAACAAACTCTTTGGAAGCCAGGAATTTGATTGCCGCAACACCATCTAACACCATCCTTTGGGACAACTTATACAGCAATTTATGCCTGGCAATATTTTTAGTGAGTACAAACAGGTTATTACGGAAATTTAGATAAACCTTTCTCGGATTTTTATAATCGAGCGTGGCACCCCCAAGGTGAAACACTTCACTATTGGCAATGTATTTAACATCCCATCCCCTGTTTTTCAAACGCCAGCAAAGATCAATTTCTTCCATATGCGCAAAAAAATCCTCATCTAAACCTCCCGTTTCAAAATATAACTTTGAGCGTATCATCATAGCTGCACCACTTGCCCAAAATACCGATGAAGATTGATCATATTGTCCCTTATCCTCCTCGATCTGATTAAAAATACGGCCTTTACAAAAGGGAAAACCATATTTATCGATATAACCACCAGCAGCTCCTGCATATTCAAAATGAGTAGGTTGGTGATAGCTTTTTATTTTGGGCACACAAATGGCCGTCCGCGGATTTCCTTCCATCTCTTTAATCAATGGCGGAAGCCAGTCTTTCCCGGGAGCAATGTCTGAATTCAGCAAAACAATGTAATCTGATTCAACCTGTTTTAATGCTCTGTTATATCCGCCTGTAAATCCGTAATTTTTGTCTAATTGAATGATTTTAACGGAAGGGAATTTGTTATTTAATATTTGAATGGATGCATCAGTTGAGGCATTATCCGCCACAATAACCTCTACACCATCAACTTTCGAGTTTTTAATTACTGCCGGAAGAAATTCATTTAAAAGTTTTTCTCCATTCCAATTTAATATTACAACTGCTACTTTGGTCATGCTAATTTAAATACGTCTTCTCTTTTATGCTTCCATCTTTTGTGCGACCAAAGCCAAAATTCAGGTTTTTCCTTAATAATATTTTCCAGGTACTTTGTATGCAAATTTGTTATCTCATATTCTTCGGTTTCCTGAGGATTTTCCACTAAGGGCTCCACGGTAAGCTTGTAATACCCACGTTTTAATTTATCGAACCGCAGAAAAACGACTGGACTATTTAATTTAACGGCCATTTTTTCCGCGCCAAGATGAATCGGTGTATCTTGGTTTAGAAACTCAGAATAATATTGAATCTTGCTTTTCGCCGGCGTTTGATCTGAAATCACCCCAATAACAAATCGCTTGTTCATCATCTTTAACTTGTAAATTGATCGGTACGAAGTTTTCATCGTGAAATTTAAAGTACCCCATTTCGATCGTAAGTCTAGCATAAATTTATCATATGCCTTGCTTTTTAAAATATGATAGATCTCACATCCTTGTGCTTTTATAAAGAGGTTAATGGACGGGATCCACTCCCAATTTCCATAGTGTCCCAACACAGCTACCACATCCTTACCTTCATCGTAATACTTATCCAACAACTCCATATTCTCAACCTGCACCCTTTCTCTTATCTGCGCTTCGGTGATACTCACCAGCTTAAACGTCTCAAAGAACAAATCGCAAAGGTGATGAAAAAACTTTTTAGCGATAAGCTTTAACTCCTCTTCCGATTTTTCAGGAAAAGAATTCCGCAAGTTGGTCATAACCACGTTTTTCCTGTACCCCGATAACCTAACCAATAAATAAAAGCAATCAGAAATAATAAAGAGAACCCGGAAAGGCAGGTGTCCAATTAGTTTTATAAAAAGAAGGCCAATTTTTACGCCCATTGTTATTTTTTATTGTTAGAAGTCATTAATTCCTTAATGATTCCTTTAAACTCATTAAAAATTAAAGCATTGCTCGAAACGATTTCTTGTCCGTAAACATAATCATCTCCACCTGAAAAATCACAATTGCTACCACCGGCGTTTTTCACTAAAATAACACCTGCTGCCACATCGTATGGTTTTAAACCATACTCGTAAAATCCTTCGAACCTGCCGCAAGCTACGTAAGCCATATCGGTTGCTGCAGAACCCAGCCTTCTTAATCCGTGCGAGTTTTTCATAAAATAGTCCAACGATTCCATAAAACCATTCATCTTGCTATAATCGGAATACGGAAAGCCTGTAGCCAGCAAACTATCTTCAACTTTAGACGCCTGCGACACTGAGATTTTTTTTCCATTCAGGTATGCCGGGGCGCCCTTCCAGGTATAGAAACACTCGTCCAAGCCCAATTCGTAAATTACGCCGAGCACTATCTCCTCCCCGTCTTCAAGGGCTACGCTAATGGCATGCGGTGATAAACCATGAATGAAGTTCGTAGTTCCGTCGATGGGGTCTACGATCCAATTAAATCGTTCCCCTTTTTTGTTAGAGGTACCTTCCTCGGCCACAAAACCCGCTTCGGGTAAAAGTTTCGACAATCCTGCCACTAACCTCTGTTCCGATGCCTTATCGATATGTGTAACAAAGTCGTTTTTCCCTTTTACTTCTATTTGTTTACTTTTTGCCGATTCCTCTCTTATGTATTGCCCCGTATTTTTCACGAGCGCAATAACTAACTGGCATATACTTGCTAAATCCATGGTTTGTTATATTTACACGCAAATCTAAGAAATCAATCGATTAATTCTGCATCAAACACCATTTCTTCAGGTACAAATGATTTTAGCCTCACTTTTCTGACCGTGTTTTTTAACGCGGCATCATAAGGAAGTTTAACTTTCAAATAATTTTCGGTGAACCCGTTCATTATACCTTCGTTTTCGCTTCCTTCAAGCAATACGTTAGCCCGTTGACCTACAAATTGACTGTAAAAATGACGTGTTTTTTTATCTGATATCTGATGCAACACCTGACTTCTTATTTTTCTTTCGGATACGGGTACTACATGATCAATCGTCAAAGCTTTAGTATTGGGTCTCTCCGAATAGGTAAAAACATGTAATTGCGAAATATCCAATCCATGAATAAATTCCAAGGCCTCGTTAAAATGCACATCTGTTTCGCCTCGAACACCAACAATCACATCAACCCCAATAAATGCATGCGGAAGCAAAGATTTGATTTTATCTACCCTATGGGCGAAGAGCTCGCGATTATATTTGCGCTTCATGAGTGCCAACACCTTGTTAGACCCGGATTGCAAAGGAATATGAAAATGAGGCATAAATTTATTTGACCTCGCTACAAATTCAATGATTTCATCCGTTAACAGATTAGGCTCAATACTCGAAATTCTAAATCGCTGGATTTCTTCTATCTTATCCAACTCCTGAATCAGCTGAAAGAAATTTTCATTGGTGCTTTTCCCAAAATCTCCGATATTAACTCCGGTCAAAATTATTTCCTTTGCGCCTTCCGAAACGGCTTTTTTGGCCAACTCCACAGTTGTCCTGACGTCTGCATTCCTGCTTTTTCCCCGGGCCAAAGGAATCGTGCAGTACGAACAAAAATAATCGCAGCCATCCTGAACTTTTAGGAAAGTTCTGGTTCTGTCCCCCATTGAATAGGATGGAAAAAACTCTTTGTTGGTCATTATCTTACCCGCATGCACTTCGCCGGAAGCTTTCTTCTGCAAGTCTCCCAGGTAATCGGTCATTTTAAATTTCTCGTTGGAACCCAATACCAGATCAACGCCATCCATCTCTGCAATCGTTAATGGTTTAAGTTGAGCAAAACATCCCGTAACAACCACAAAAGCATTTGGATTTTGCCTTATGGCTTTTTTTATGGCCTGACGACACTTTTTATCTGCAATCTCCGTTACCGAACAGGTATTAATCACATACACGTCCGCAAAATCGTCGTATTTAACCTTAACAAATCCTTCGTCGGTCAATGCCCTTGCTATGGTCGACGTCTCACTAAAATTCAACTTGCACCCTAACGTGTGAAAAGCAACCTTCTTCTCTAAAAACAACGACTTATCAATCATCTTAACTCTTTCTCCTATATTTAATAACACATCCGGGCTGATCCTTTTTCGAAATCTCAAAAAAGTGCACAAAGATAACGAAAAGAACTTAATAATTAATTGCTCAGTTTTGAGGATAAAAAAGGGTCGGAATATAATTCCGACCCTTTTCATAGAATTTACTTGTCTTTTATAACAAATCACTGGCCAATTCCGCTAAATAACTTCGTTCACCTTTTACCAAATTTACGTGGGCAAAAACATCCTGACCTTTCATTTTTTCCGTTAGAAATGCCAATCCATTGGATGTTTTATCTAAATAAGGTGTGTCAATCTGCTCAATATCTCCAGTAAAAATAATCTTTGTGCCTGCGCCTGCGCGGGTAATGATGGTTTTTACCTCGTGCGGCGTTAGATTTTGAGCTTCATCTACAATAAAGTAAACGTCGGATAAACTTCGCCCTCTAATATACGCCAATGGGGTAATCAGCAATTGCTCGTCGCGCT
Organism: Saccharicrinis sp. GN24d3; assembly: GCF_052400645.1. Lineage (NCBI taxonomy): Bacteria > Pseudomonadati > Bacteroidota > Bacteroidia > Marinilabiliales > Marinilabiliaceae > Saccharicrinis > Saccharicrinis sp. GN24d3. The sequence continues at coordinate 206,811 of NZ_JBQTGI010000005.1, read as the reverse complement.
GCATCTCCTCAATCAACAAATTTTCGCGGCTCTTAGGGCTATGACAATGCTTTATTACGCTCAAGTTATCGAACAATGGTTGCATGTACGGGCCTATCTTGTCGTTCACATCTCCAGGCAGGAATCCCAGGTCTCGGTTGGACAAAGGAACAATGGGGCGTGCCAGTAATATCTGCTTAAAACTTTTGTTTTGCTGCAGGGCTGCCGCCAAAGCCAGCAATGTTTTACCGGTACCTGCTTTCCCGGTTAACGAAACCAATTGTATATCCTGGTTCATCAAGGCATTTAACGAAAAGGTTTGCTCAGCATTTCTTGGCTCAATTCCAAACGCACCCTGTTTTTCAACTCGCTTAATTAAGTTTGTAAAAGGATCGAAGGTTGCCAGCACACTTTTGCTGGCATTTCTTAATACAAAGTACTGGTTCGCCGGTAATTTCTGAATTGGGAATTCTTCTTGAGATACTCCATCCGAAGTATACAGTAATTCTATTACCTTGGGATCGAAGTCATCATTGATTTGAACTCCCTTGTCAAGAACATCAATATCTTTAACCTTATCTGTGGTATAATCTTCGCTGTTTAAACCTAAAGATTTGGCTTTCATCCTAAGATTAATGTCCTTGGTAACTAAGATAACCTCCCTTGTTTTGAATTTTTCCTCCACATACAATGCGATTGCCAGGATCCTGTGATCCGGGGATTTTTCGAAGAAAGAATCCTGCATGGCTTGGGTGAAGGGTTTTCCGGTAGCAATAAAAAGCTTTCCTTGCTTGGGCCCTAGCACAATACCTTCCTTAAAAAGTTTCTCGCCGGAAATTTTATTCAGGTCGCGCACAAACTCCCGGGCCTGATAATTAATTTGATCGTTACCCTTTTTAAACTTGTCGAGCTCCTCCAGCACAACAATTGGTAGGATTACGTCATTATTCTCAAAGTTGTATATACATTTGTGGTCGTGAAGCACCACATTTGTATCCAGAATAAAAACTTTTCGTTTTTTGGGCATATTCAGCGGTTTTAAAAAGTTGAACGTTTTTTAAATATATTTATTTTTAAATAAAAAACATGGTGTTATTTGATTAATATTATAAAATTAAAATTGAGCTAAGATGTTATATGCCGAGGTATTGGATTTCCTGTTTTCGCAATTACCAATGTATCAGCGTACGGGAAAGGTTGCTTATAAAGCCAATCTGAATAATACGTATAAATTAGACGACTATTTTAAACATCCACATAACAGCTATAAAACAATACACATTGCCGGAACCAACGGAAAGGGGTCTGTATCACACTGCTTGGCTTCCGTTCTGCAAGAAGCAGGCTATAAGGTTGGCCTGTATACATCTCCTCATTTAAAAGACTTTAGGGAAAGAATTAAGATTAATGGGACTTGCATATCGGAACAAGATGTTATCGATTTTGTTGAAAGACATCGATCATTTATTCAGGAGCTTAAACCATCATTCTTTGAAATGACGGTAGCCATGGCATTTCTCTATTTCCAACAGAAGAATGTTGATGTTGCAATTATTGAAGTTGGGCTGGGAGGCAGGTTGGACTCAACCAATATTGTAACACCGGTATGTTCCGTCATTACAAATATTGGGCTTGATCATGTTGCTTTGTTAGGAGATAGTATTGAAAAAATTGCCATTGAAAAGGCAGGTGTTATCAAAACAAAGATTCCTGTGATTATTGGAGAAACCGATAGTAGGACCCAAACAATTTTCAAAAAGGTTGCCCAAAAAACCGATGCTCCTATTTATTTTGCCGATTCAGAGTACGATATCCCGGTAGCCATGAATGGTATTGATGCCACTCAAATTTTACAGGTTTATAAAAACAACACATTACAATATACCGATCTAAAATTGGATTTATTGGGCATGTATCAACAAAAGAATATTAAAACTGTATTAAAAACTATTGATATTTTAATTGAAGGAGGTTTTCGCATACAGTCGGATCACATATACAGTGGCTTAAATAAGACTGTGCAAAACACAGGTCTTATGGGAAGATGGCAAGTGCTCGGGGCTAACCCTACAATTATCTGCGATACCGGCCACAACGCGGAAGGTGTAAACGAATTAGTTAAACAGATTTCTCAAACACCATATAAATCGTTGCATATTGTCTGGGGAATGGTAAATGATAAAGACTTTAGTAAGATACTTCCTCTTTTACCCAAAGACGCACGGTATTATTTTGCCAAGCCTAATATTCCGCGAGGATTAGATTCCAAAATTCTAAAGAAGGAGGCTGAAAAAATAGGTTTACTTGGCGAAAATTACAATTCCGTTTCAGAAGCTTTAAATAATGCAATAAAAATTTCAACCCCTAATGATTTGGTTTTCATTGGAGGAAGCACCTTTGTTGTTGCCGAAGTGGTATGATTTCAAAAAAAATTTTGCAGATACAAAAAAGACATCTATATTTGCATCGCTTTTAAAAACAAGGACAACACATTATAAAGATAATCTGTTGGTTTTTCAAGATAAAAGGCAAATCTTTTATCGGGCGAATAGGTCATTCAGAGATTCCTGTTTTAGACGGGACAGTTAGAGTTTGATCTAGATAAATTAAAACATTGGGGCGATTAGCTCAGTTGGTTCAGAGCACTTGGTTTACACCCAAGGGGTCGGGGGTTCGACTCCCTCATCGCCCACCCAAAAATAAAAAAGCACGAAGAAATTTCGGGCGATTAGCTCAGTTGGTTCAGAGCACTTGGTTTACACCCAAGGGGTCGGGGGTTCGACTCCCTCATCGCCCACAAAGACCTGCAAATTGATTTTGCAGGTCTTTTTTGTTTTATCATAAACCATCTACAAATGTTCCGTATTCACGGATCACGGATCCTCACGAAAGTCAAAAAATATAACCTAACCTACTATTGATTTATACTTTTCGTAGTTATTTCGCCATAAGGTTAAATCTAATCCTGCACAGTGCGGTTTATTCTGATCCAGATTGCTATGCTGGAGGATATCGATATCATGAAACTGTAATTCCAAATCATATATTAACCGAAGCGAGGTATTCATCTGTGCTTCTGTAAACTGACCGGACTTACCTATCAAACATATACCCACCGAATTAGAGTTATAACCTTTAACATGTGCGCCTACTTCCTTTCCCAACACAACCAAATCATCATCTAACGGACGGCCGGTTTCCACATATCCATCAAATTTAGGATGAAAGATATTGGAAGCCAGCCACCCATTCAGTATCACATAATGATATCCGATTCCACTCCATCCCCTTCCCTTGTATTTCTTTCCGTTTTGGACAACTTCTTTAGCAGGAAGACTATGCCATTTGGCAATTAGGGCTGCATTGCCAAATGCGGAATCCGAACAGTGTAATACAATCCTTACCATTTTATATCTTTCAACTTGGTTTTAACCTTATTTATTAATTCTTGCTCCTTGGCCTTAGCGATATTTCCCGAATTGGGCCCTGTATCACCGGATGTCCAAGCAACACGGGTTCCTCGTTTTTCAACCGAACGTCCAACAGCATATACCCCTACAACGCCGGCCCAAGCTGCTAAGAATACCTTAAAAATGGAATCGGAGCTTTCAATAATCTCAAGTGCATTGTTACCTAAATCCAAGCTGTTTAAAATCAAATGTCTTAATCCGAAAACCTCTAATAAAATAAAAAACAAACCGACATACACCACGGTAGGCCTGGCTCGTTTGGTATATTTATCATCTTGTTTGAGCTCGGCAACAATTATTTCTTTTTGGGCATCCAGTTCTGTCCTAATGGTTTCTTCTATCTCGCTTTCCCTTTTTTGGGTCAGCTCTTCCATCTCTAACAAAAACCTACGTTGGTTTTGCCTGTGTTCCTCGTCCAGCCTTTTTATTTCCAGTTTTAAAGCATTGCGCTCATCAGGATTGGTAATAAACCGATCAACAGTATCCCCAATAGTATCAATAATGTTACCTCCTGCACCAGCAAAAAAATCTCCAATCTTCTTTAATAATCCCATAACAACGATTTTAATATTGACTAAAGTTTCAAAATGTTTTTACAATCAATCGTATTTCATATACTCTAAGTTTGACTTCATTTTCCATATGGCATGCTCGATGAATTTTAATTCCCTTATCAAGTTCGTGACAGGCTATTCACTAAGGTATGTTTTAGAAAGCTAAAATTCACGATCGTTTCATGTGATATAAGTTCCGTATTTTATGTCAGAAATACCATAGCTGAAGCTATATTTCTCCTCATTACTTGACAAACGCTCACTTTCAATCTATTCATGCTCACTATGGGAGTATTGACCAATCCTTGATTTAGACGTTTTATAAAATATCAACTGCTCTTTTATACGTTTTACAGACAAAACCATTTTCACTGGTTGATGTAAAAGTATTAGGTCGTCCACCATTTAAATCAAGACATAAAAACAACCTGTCATCTTGTAATTTATAGATTCCTTTAACTGTTCTAAATTGATTTAGAAAGTACAAGTTTACTTCCAAAGGATCAGTTGCTGTTAAAAAGTAAATTAACCCGTTATCAATGCTGGTTTCTTTCTGAACTTTAAATTCAAAGTCCTTGATTTCAATTGTTTCAATCGTTACCTCCTCACGTATTCCTGCTTTTGAATACTCCTTCAATTCCCATTTTCCATCTATAATAACGTTATTGGTATTAATTCCATAATCCAATATATATTTTAACAATAGCTTATCCTTCTCTTTCTTGAGCGTTGACTCATAATTTTTCACTAAATACTGAAGCGCCCGCTCCCTAATTATATTGAAGTCTGCAGCATAACTTACAAACAAGTCGTCGATATATTGTTTTAAATAGGTGAGATGGTCAGCCTTTGCCCTTTCCAAAATTTCAAGAGGAAGAATGTCGGACTTATTGTTGCCTATGCTAATAAATGTGTTACGAATATTTTCTATTGATTGTTCTGATTCTTTCTTGTTTTTGGATTTCTTAAAATCAATCATAAACAACTCTAGTAATACGGTGTAGGCGATACCATAATCCGGCAACATATTTATTGATTTGTTACAATATAGTTCTGTAGCTTCCCTGAACTTTGAAGTTCCATAAAATTCGTAATAATTACAGGCATTAATAGCTATATTTGCAAAAGTTTCCGGTTTCAGGTTCAAAGATTTTTCGTACTTTTCAACAATACTGATCATCTTATCTCCAAAGCTTCCTTTTATCTCTTTCTTGTAGTAATAGCAACGTATAATACAATCTATCAATTCTATTTTCTTATTGTCGCTTACCTGTATTTCATCGTTCTCCAACAATTTATTTAAGGAGTCGATTAAATCATCACCAACATAATTCCGCTCTTTGGCTTTCCTGATATTATCATCAACGATATCGTCCCATATAAAACTCAAAGTGGAATTAATTTTGTTTTCGATATATTTATTGGTGTCAGTCACATAGGCATCCTGTAATTCCTTCATATTGATAACCAAAGCCCGAACCTCTCCAATTCTATTGTCGATATTATTTTCTTTATGGGAAAAACTCTCGGTTAATATTGTATATTTTTGGTTAATTTCATTTACATGATCACTTAGCTTATCTGTTATTTCTTTTATAAACAAACGACTTCTTTCTTTGACCTCCCTGGTTTCCTCGTTGATTCTGGCTTCCATCTTTTTCCGATAGTTTTCGGTAAAAAAATATTTTAATAGGAAGCCTAACAAAAAACTCAGTATGCCCCAAAGAGTCAGTATCGCCATTCGCCGGCTGTCCACCCAGGTCTGTATTTCATCTTTAACCGAATTTCTTAGTTTTTGGTCGAAATCCTGAATGGGAATATATGTATAATGTTCCTTTTGCAATGCACTCTCCAATGTTTCAATACGTTTTTGCAGTGAATCAACAGAAAGCTGTTGGGAATACAGTCCCTGAAATGAGCAAAGTACAATCAAAATCAACCCCAATTTTTTCATGGCTTATTCCTTTTATCATTATTTATGTGATGTTTATTATTTATATAACGAGCAATAGAAGAGTTGTTTGTCTTAATTTAAGACAATAGATGCAGATTGTCAAGCGAATAAGAGCTCGGTATTTGGTTTGACAATACTAACAGTGGCATGAGAAATAATCCCATGCCACAATTTTTAAATATCGGCGCACCCAATTCTCATATAACGATCAAGGACATACTGCAGGATCCCTTTCGAAGGTTATGCAAACAACAGGTCTATGCCCAAGGCCTCAACTGTAAAAGCGGCGACGCCCTTTTCACCTTCCCAAGCGAACAGTCTGTCGAAAACGACAAACCTGTCTTTTTTGTCAGCCATGAATTGTCCTCCTAAAATCCTTAATTATTAAAATCTCAAACACATCACCCTTCCGAAATTACCGGGGATACTAATCCATTCCAGGGAAGTAGGGTCTGTTATATCTTGTGCAAATGCCTGACTGCCCTTATAGCTGCTGTCCAAGATATCTGTCCATCTTCCAGTGTGTCCAAAAGGTACCGGTGCATATTGTTCATGATCCGAAAAATTCAGTACCACAAGAATCACTTCCTGGTTGTTCCAACGTCTGTAAACAATGACCTGATCTGAGGTACTGCAATATTCTTGTTTGGCATATTCGCGGGTTCCCTTGAGCGATGGGTAATCATTTCTCAACTTACCAAGATGCCGGTAAAGGGTAGTTAGGGGAAGCACTGTATCAGTAGATGGTAAAGCCGATACGTTATAAAAATAATCCCAGTGAAGCGGCCGGTAGCCTCTTATCCTGGTCATATCCATATGCGCCATACCATAGTTTTCCGCGAATTCCTGACCGGCCCAAAGCATTGGAATTCCTACCCCCGTCATCAGGGCAATAGCATAGGGCTGTAGTTTCCACCAACGCAGTTCGTCCAAACCGTGTTGAAAATCAAAACCACTGTCTTTTACCTCATGTCCATGTTCGATTAAATATAACAGTCGGCTGTCATCGTGCGATTCGATATACTGAATGACATGCGACTGGATGGTATCGTTGCCCACAGCTTTTTGGGATTTATATCCTGCCTTGTCAAATCGTTGGTCAGAAAGCAACAGTTCGGAACATAGATCTTCGGACAGATAATTATAAGTTGCCATGTTGCTTACAACACCGAACAATCCTTTTTCCCAATTCCCGTTGATGGCGCTATCCGAAACGGGAGAGAGCTGATAGGCACTCTGAGTAAGATCTTCGGATATTTGAATAATATTTGATGATCCATCTGCTTCCGACAGAAACCGCTGATAGTTTTTGCTCTGGTTGTACGTTGAGATGGTAAGAGAACGAAGGGATTCAAATGTTGGCCGGTTTTCCTGACTGTACCAGTCAATACGATTGTCTCTTTCAAGCGGTTTTCTGTCCAGGAATCCATTTACATGATCGTACCTGAAACCGTCCACATGATATTCATCGAGCCAGAACTGATTCACGGTGTTGAAAAACTCTTTTGTCGACTTCATACGCCAATCATTTTTCCTGGCAAAATTGGCATATTTGCTCACCATTGGATTGGACGAACGGTGAATGCCATCAGCATCGCTATAATGGTCGTCTTTCCAAAGGTGAAAAAAACGTTCGTACCCAATTTGATAAGGAAACATTCGATCGGCATGGGCATAAACCACATCCAATATGACTGCAATGCCATGTTTATGACACTCATTGACAAGGTGTTTTAAACCTGTCGGCCCTCCGTAACGTTCTTCGGGGGCAAAGTAAAAGACTGGGATATACCCCCACCGATACGGTTCGGCAATACTGCTAACCGGCAACAGCTCAATGGCATTTACCCCCAAGCTTTTTAAATATGGAATCTTTTGAGCAACTCCTTTAAAATCCCCCGCAAATTCGGCAACGTTCAATTCGTATATTATCAAATCATTGGTTGGAGGCACTTTATAGTCTTCATCTTCCCAAAAAAAGATGTATTGATCATCGATACGAAATACTGAAAACACACCTGCATCTGTTTCCCTGGCACACGGATCCCCAAAAAACAAGCTTCGCACCTCATTCCCTTTTTCTTTTGACGGGCCTGAAATTTCGAACCTATAAAGCCATGTTCCCGGAACCAATTGAATCCAATTGCTCATCCAAAGTGTTTTATTATAGTCTCCCCATTCTTCATCCGCAACATAGCCACCTGGCGAAGGTGTCAGATTATGTTGCTGAGCCGGTTTATCAGCGTCGAACTGGCCTTGTTTATCAATAAGATAAACCTTAACCGAGAAACCATTGCTTTTATCTATGTTAGGAAGGTAAATTCTGAAGCGAACCTCTTTGTTTCTGAATTCCGGACCGGTTTCGTTTATTTTGAACATGTTCAACTCCTTTCTATTTTAATTTTACAATTGTATTTTATCCCGCTTCTTCGCCAGTAATGAATAAAATCCGACGGTTGTGTCTATTCCAAGTGTGCTTTAAGCTGGCATTCCCCACTACCTTAAACGGCCGGTCTATTACATCATAATCTCCTGTTTCCGCGCTTTCAACAACTACCTCTTCGTACGCATTTCCGGTATAGCCGAATATGAGTTTATTTTATAATTGACGGCATCGCTCTCGATATGCTCGCACGGAGTGGCTGGTACCTGCGATTCATAAGAACAACGCGCCTCCGCACAAACACCATCGTTCAGAAGATTTTTCATGGCACTCCTGATATCCGTGCCATCTTCAATATCAGGGAAACTACCTATCTTTTTGGCTTTTCATAAATAAACCATGAAGATAAGTTGATGGAACAATCTCAATCTTTTGTTTCCTGCCATTGTTTCATTGCCCCGCAGGCAATTCCCACTCAACTGCCCTCCGATCCCTGATTCTCAACAGGGATCACCGCATCGGTATAATCGACCTTGTCGGGCAAATACAACCGTCTGGAAGAGCGGACAATACAATCCCTTAGATCCACAAGTACCTTTTGTTAACCTAAGCGCTTTTTTATTTCTTCTTTTTACATAACCATTTGTTTTATGGCGCATTGAAACTATTTGCTAACACTATCAAAGGAATTTTCGCTTTCATATCCTGCCTTATAACCAGCACTAATTTGACTTCCTTGATGCTCAATCCATAGTCAAAATGGTATTACTTCCGCAAGCTATTTAGCTTTATCAATAAATCGTAATGGGCTTTTTGAAGATGTTGAGGGTTTCTCAGCGAGCTATTCATTGCCCTCAACTCTTTGGTCAGGTTAATACGGAATGGTTCAACAACCTCAGCTGTTTTTCTGTAAACATCCATCAAATTATTGATCAGTTCACTGTAATCTCTATAATTAGCCTGATTTGTATTAAATGCCTGATAAAACTTATCAGATTGTTTGATCAGCTCTTTTGAACCATCCATTTCCTTGAGCACTTTTATGGACTTATATAATTCTAGCTGCCAATACATGTTCTGCAAAATGTCGGCCACGTCACCATTTTTTTTGTCGAGGTAGGTTAAAAATGCATCCATCTTATGATTATAACCTGCATGTGCAATCATTAATTTAGCCGGATCACCGCTAGAAACACTATTCACAAGCTCCGTAAAAGCAAGTTTAACACCCAATGGATCTATACCGCCATTTTTGTCCAAAACCACTCCGGTCAGCTTTTGGATAAGCTCTTTATGGTCTTTGATATAAGCCAGGTATTTGTTTGGGTTGGCACCGGGTTTGATCAAATCTTCAATGGTTTTTTCGCTTTCTTCGAGTGCATCATTTAACTCAAATAAATGACCCATCCTGAAAAACACTTCCGCATGAAGTCGGTAATTGTCGAAAATCGCTTCCTTGTCCGGACCCGATACAACGGCAATAGCAAAGCCATTAACGGCTATATTGTCCACCACCTCTGTAAAGTTTATGGCAGCCATCTGATCGCCTAAGTTTACCGAGGCCGGAACGGTAATCCCTATCCAACGGTTTTCGCCGGGTTTCATTTTTGAGATGACAACCCTGTCATTACCTACTTCAACTCCCTGTTCAATTCCCGGAAATTCAAACTTTGGTCGTTTGAAATGTCTGGCAAATGGATTGTTTATTTCATACTGCAAGATAAAATCCCTTACATACGTAGCTGCATTATGCAGGATGGCATAATAGGTAATGAAACCACCCTCGGGAGATGTGCCTGTTGAATAGACTCCCATGTTGCGTTGCCCCTTATTGTTGTCGTATAAAACAGATAAATCGGTATTGGGCCATCCTGGAGCCCGACCGAGCAAGGTAGGTGTAACCACAGGGTCGTTTGTAGTATTGGTTTCAACTGCCAGGCAAGTGTGTGTTGAACCCGAATTGGTCAAAGTCCACTCGTAACCCGAAGTCATTGTTTTTACCAGTTCGCCGGAAGCGAAGCTTAAAGTTGGGTTGGCAGTAGTATTGGCATTCACATAATTGCTGCCGGTACCCAGCTCCGATTTTAAGAAATGCAATGTAACCGTTTCGGCAGTCCCGGTTCCTTTCCTGTGAACCCGGGCAAAGGCAAAATTATTTCCCAGAGTAGAAATCTGAGGATCGAGGCTCTGCGGCTGGTCGTTGGTATTAAACCCGCCTGCTGCATTCAATCGTCTGTTCCACACGTCGCTAGTTGCGTAAAAAACCGGATTGGTGGATGGCTCCAAACCGATGTCCAACGTTGTTGCATTGGTAGTCCAGTCGCGCACGTAGAAATCCCGGTTGTCCGGAATCTGTTGCACCTCGAAAAAGAACGGGTCGATAGACACGTTCACATTGGCCGTATTGGCGAGGTTCCGGAGGTTATTGGTAGTAAAATTTGCATTTCGCTGGTACGTTACCCCATTGGGGAAGTTGGCATTGTTGGGCGTGTTGTTGGCCGAAAAAACACCATAAAAATCCTTGCCTACCGATTTTAATCCGGCATAGTCGCCCAGATAAGGACTAAATGCGCGTACGGGGGTGTTTGAAGGTGCCTGGGAAAGGGTATTGTTGTTCCAATTGGCTCCTCCATTATTCGATTGTCTAAAAAGTGTTGTCCATTGCTGGTTAGGGGCGACTCCGGTTAGTTGCTGGTACAGAATGCCCACGTCGCCCCTGATGTTCACGGCCAACTGGGGACATATCACATTGTTAATTGTCAACAAATCAGCGGACCAATTTGCTCCTCCATTGGTAGATCTCCTGACGTGCAGACGGGTTGAACCCGCCACGGCGCCGGGAGCGAGATCCACATAGGCAATATATACTGTTTGGCTGTTTCTGGGATCTACGGCTATGCTGGCCCTGTCACCTATTCTTTCCTGTCCCATTCGCGGCCCGCTCCATGTCCAGTTGATTCCTGTTGCAACCCGTATCCCCGCCAAGCCATCCCCTGGGTCTGTTAAATCATTGTACGATGGGGTTCCCTGCCCCCAGTTATTGTCCCTGACCACCACCACATTGCCCGTACGAGTGGATCCAACTGAATTTGTGCGCATGTAAAAAATGGCATATACGGTTCCATTGGGATGCGCTGCCGTGCGTATAGGTGGCCCGTCCTGACCAAAAGGATTTCGCACTTCCAGCCGTATGGTGTTTAGATTTGCAGGCGCAGGGGCCGTGGCGGCGTTCAGCGACTGTTCGAGCGAGGCCGTACGGTTACTGGCCGCGTTAAAATCGTTGTGCCCAACATAAACATGATCGTTGTTGCGCTGGGCCCCACCGAGAGGTGTAATTACCTCTACGTAAGGTTGGTCTTCACGGATACGGACCATTAATTGATTCATCACGGCAGGAGCCAGATAATTGTTGGATCTGAACATCTGCATTTGCGTTTCATTGGGACTGGCCGGATTAAAATACCCGCCGGTCAGAATACCGGCATAAAGGATGTTATTTCTACTCAAGCCAACAGTTATGTCACCTGTGTTGCCGTTTAAACTGGGAACAATATTGTTCAACACCCATGTGTTTCCTCCATCTTGTGAAATATAAATCGGTGCGGTATTATTTACCCCGGTGGGATTACTGGTGAAAGCCGTGCCAATAATTTGTAGGGGGTTGTTGGGATTAATCCCAATATTAGGTTCGCTATCCTGACTGCTTTCGTTGCTTAGCGCATTAGGAACCATATTTACTACCCGAATGGTTTGAGCGCCCGCCATTAAAGAAATGAACAAAAGAAACAAAACAAATATCTTTGGTTTCATCTTTTTAATTTTAGCTGTAACCAATGGAAACAACATGTTCTTAACCATCCTACCCAAACCGTTGTGGGATTGGTTCTGTATTTTAAATATATCCAAACTTGGTCGTTTCATGATTATTAGATTTAGGCCATTATTTTTTCAGTAGTTTTTTTACCAGATTCAGTTCTGATTCAGGCAGAACATCTTGAGGATCAATAAGAACATAGGCATTCTTAACACCCGTAAAGCTGTCAGTTCTTTTAAGTAGATAAATGGCTTTTTGTTCTTCTTTTAACTTGGGCGCATTGACCCATCTCACATCATCGCTGGCCGAAAAATATACTTGAACTTGATTGCCTTCTGTATTGCCTTTTAAAATATTTTCAACCTCAACAATAGCAATGTTCCATATTGGAGAATGCTCAGATTCCTTAGATGGTCGTTGTACGTCGGCTTCGTTAATCTTTGATACCCGACCAAACATTACCAACCCTGAACTTTTAAGCCGTTTCTGCAAGTTTACTTTTTTAACACTGTCGCGGTAAAGCGGTAATTCGTCCTTTATTCCATCCGGTTTATCCGTCATGGGTTCTACATGGTTTGCCCTTACGGCCAAGGTGCTACCAAAAAGCCAGGTATGTGTATAGAAAACATAACCTGCCCCTTCTTTTAAAGTCGGTATTTTATCGTCAGCGGCAACAACGGTAATATTTTCCCCTTTAAAACTTTCGTGCCCGCTTGAGGCAAGAATAATATCGTTCACTTTTACAATGTGAGTGTTCTGGTCATCCGGCACAACAGGCAAGTTCGATTTTTTTGTCTGCACGACTTCACCTTTAAAGATATAGTCGGAAGCATCAAACTGCTTGGCATGAGGGATTTTTGTTACTTTGCAATTGCTAAAAGCACATAAAAGCAACAATACACATAAGACTTTATAAACGTAAGTAACCATAGCAATACAATTAGAAGAGTAAAAGAAAAAGAATGCTGTCCATTATCTGGTTTTTATAATTTTGTAGTTCTTGCTGAGTAGGTTCCCCTGCAGATGTAGACCATATTCTATAATAAATTACAAAACACGAATCCTTTTATGCCTCAAAAATGAACCTGCAAAGCCTAATTGGGATTCTTTCTTTTTTTATATGGTTTGACCAGACAATACAGGATAAAACACAATAGCAGTGCCCTACTTATTAAAGAAAGGACTTTTATCGTTTCGGCATTGATAAGGCTATTTTCTTCGATGGATATAAATTTGAATAGTATGACAATACCCGATTCAAAAAAATACCATGAAACCAATAAAAACAAGAGATAAACACATACAGTCATTAAAGTCGAGAGTTTTCCCCGATATGTTAAAGTCCACAAGGAAGTGTAGCTGGGATCTTTGGTACTATTCTTATAAAAGTTGAGTTCCTTAGCTAGAATGTTAAAATGCGAAGAAAGGCCAATTGCCGTATAAAGTACATAGCTTGCCAATAGTATAATGATAAACGGATATAAATAAACCATTTGTTCTACCGATATCATACCTTTAAACCATTGGGGAAGTATCTCATCCATTTTAGCCCGAAGGTCTTCCAGGCTTTGTTTCAGTTCAGAATAGTCAGCTTTGCTTGTAATTTCTTCTAAACGCCGAACCAGCTCTTTCTGTTTTGATTCCAGTATTGGCTTATCTTCATCAATAATGGAAGATATGTTATTCAACTTGTCGCCAAGCGTTTGGGATAATGTTTCAACATGTGCTTCTTTCGAATGAATTGTACCGTACCAATATTTGCCAATATTCTCCGTTTTCCAGGTATTCACAACTGAAGGCAACGTTTCAAGCTCCCTATGTAATTTATCGCTTAAAAATTTATTTCCTACAAAAGAATCAGTAACAAAATCTTGTATGGGTTTGGTTACTGTTTCGCTTACCAAGGTGGATATAGCAATAATGGTGGAGTCCGCTTTATCCTGATATTGCGACCGGCTTACACTTCCTATTCGGTTCATCTCGCGATATTTCAATATTAGCTTCCGGGTTTCTGAATTCCAGGGTCTTTCTTTTACCAGTTTTTGAATATTATCAAGTACAATATTTAATTTTTCCAACGTTAAATTTGAGGCCTCAACTTCCTTTATCTGATCTTCATATTCCTGTATCTCAACTTCGATTTTTTTCTTCTCCTTTAAGCCCTGTGAATATGGCCTTAATACGTTGACAAGAATAAATAAACCGAACAAAACACTCGCAAACACGGTTCGCTTAACAAGCTTTGTTTTTTCCTCCAACAGTCTTTTATGCCTATCTATTCGATATTGGTCGTCCATGTTATTTTAATACATATAATATCGGAATACTTTGTAATATAAGGGATGCACATGCGTGTCAAGAGTCCTCAATAAAGTGCTAAACTAAACATAATCGATCAATCATTAGGCGTTTAAATAACTAAATATCATCATGCATGAACCATATTGCTTTAATTCCTTTAAAACGGAACCAGTTCCGATGTGCAAGTATTTATATGGCAGTTTAATTTTAACCCGGATTATGCATTAGAACTTCGTCGTGAACATTGAAAGTGCAATAAAACAAGGCTTTACTGAAACGAGGCATAACTTGTCCCGATTACTTTCGGGAGCATCGTTATGGTGAGCTGAAGTGAAGCAGTGGAGTGTCTTGTTCTGAAACAATTTCAATGTGTAATAGATTTTCTAATGCATATTGCGGGTTTAACCTAGTTGAATGACAACATGAGGAGTATAAGTCAACGTTAAAAAAAAGAGAAAGATGCAGGATAGATACAACTCCGCCATGGTCATTCCCAAAAAAAATGAAACTGGTATAACCCTGTAGAATAAGTTCCTAAATAAATTTATCAAAATCCATCCTCATTTATAAGGATATTTAACTGTTATTATAGTAAGCAAATATAATATTTCACACCTAAAACACTACTATACTGATTTTTAAAAGAAATGGCACGAGTTATATTCCCGTGCCAATATTAATATTAACCGATAATATAGTTTATAAATTATTGTTGCAACATATCTTCACTACGTATGAATATTCCAGTCGCTTACACGTCTTCATAAGCAGATAAAATCTCTTTGTACTTTTTGCGATACAAACTTTTTACATCCCCCGACAAGCCTTTAAACATTGCTTTAAATCTCTTTTTCACGTCGGGCTCATCCAGATTATCCTGTAGGTCTTCCATATCCGATATGGTTGTGATATCTGCATAGGTTTTAAATCCTTCCACTGCTGTATCGATAAAATCACCTAAACCATCAGGCCTATTTGTTAAAGAAAGAAGTTCAGCTGCATTTTGATAGTACTCAAAATCTTCGTAAGCGGGTTGATTTTCCGAGTTCACCTGCATTACAAAATAAGCGGTCTCCCGATATTCTTTGCCGTTTTCATCTACAAGCCGGTTTTTTTTATTTAAACTATACCCTGCGTTAATGATTTCATCGTCAGTTTTTCCTTGTACACAGACAACGCGTCCGCTTTGTAAACGTGCAACGTGTGGCCGGTTAAAAAATAAATCCAGTCTAAGACCCGGCACTATTGGGTCGTCACGGTCTAAGATTTTAAATAACCTTCCCAACAAGTCTAACCCAGATTTTGCAATAGCCACATATGGCAGGTACTCAGCAAAAAATGGGAGGTCGCCAATTCTTTCAATTCCTGACGTTATCTGACTGATAGTTTTTTCAGGATTGTCCAGCTCCATGATTTTTGACGTCAACTTTATCGGCTCACCGATATAACTCTTTGTATAATAAATCAATTCATGTCCATAAACATCTGCACCAAAATTCACCACGTCGGCAGACCCATTATTGAACTTCATTTTTGGATCATAAAAATTAATCGATTCAGCTGCTGCTTTTTTTTCCTCTTCAGTTTTTACAAATGTAGAAACCATTATTTCCTGATGCTTACTATTTGCATTATCGAGTTTTAAAAAGAAATACAAGTACCTAACTACAAGTGGCTTGCCAATTTCCACAGGTATATAGGCCTGGTTTCGTACTTCCTGCTCACCAGGTTCGTAATATGGCGAACGTAATTTTCCATTTACACTAAGTAGGCTCGTGCTTTTTGCAAACAATGAACTATTTTCTGTACCTGATTTCTTTTTACGTCTGTTACCTACTAATCTTTTCATAATTTATGCTTTAAGTTCTCGTTATGATAATTCACATCGTACTCTCTTATATTACCGCATCATCTTCCCCTCTTTTTTGTATTCCTTTTGTATTCCTTTAATCAAATCGTCGTAAGTAATGGTGGAGGATTGTTTTTCGAGGGTTCGTAAGCTTACGTACTGGATAACATTTACGATATTGGCCCCGGTGAGATCATAATTTCGGGCCACGTCTTTAAGGCAGATTTTGGATTCGAGGGAGGCCGATTTAGGTAAGTAATTTTGCCAAAGCTGAAGGCGTTCCTCAGTCTTTGGGTTTTCGAATTCTATCATACTGTTAAAACGCCGGATAAAAGCGAGATCGATATTCGATTTCATATTGGAAGCCAGGATCACCAACCCGCCAAAGTTCTCAATACGCTGCAGCAGATAGGAAACTTCCTGATTGGCATATTTATCGTGAGCATCACGCACATCGGTGCGTTTTCCGAAAATGGAATCTGCCTCGTCGAAAAAAAGTATCCAGTCTTTATGGTCGGCTTTGTCGAAGAGTTTGGACAGATTTTTTTCTGTTTCGCCAATATATTTAGATACCACTAAGGATAGGTCAATCCTGAATACATCACGTCCTGTATACTTACCTAGTAAACTTGCGGTCATGGTTTTTCCTGTTCCGGCCGGTCCATGAAAAAGAACACGATAACCTGGTTTTATTCTTCCACTCATTCCCCAATCGTTCAGTAATTTGGAGTTAAACTTGAGCCAGGTCTCAATTTCTTTTATTTCACTCAAGGTTTTTTGGTGCAACACCAGGTCGTCCCATTCCAGTTGCGTAGTGATTAGTTGCGCCGGGAAACTACTGCTCAGTTTTGGTTTTGAAACATTGCCTGAAACAAATAATTCCACATATTCTTCGTCCATGATTAATCGACCGCTCATTTTGGGTTCTCCCGAATTAACGTTCTCAATATAAAGTACATTTTTTTGAGTAAACAGGTGTGATTCACCAAACAACTTTGCTATTTCTACACGTTTGGCAATGTCTTTTCCACCTAAAATGTACAATACTGTTTCGCCGGTAGGTAGAATGCCACGATGGTTTTTACCTTTGACTCCACCGAAATCCGGGAAATCTCCGCCACCAGGCAAATATTTTTGGATAATTGAATTTATAAAGGATGGTAGAATATGAGGCAGAATGGCAAGTAACAGGATGGCAATCTCCTGTTCGGCAAGCTCATTTTCTTTGATAAATAGAGACAGTGGAGAATGATTTAACACTTTGATATCCAGCTCTGGGAAAACTACAGCATTTCCCTTTAATTCCAATTCGAGTCGATACTGAATTAATAGGGAGATATATTTTATTAACGGAGAATCCATCCAAAATTATAAGCTTGAAAAACGACTGATTTGCACCGACCAAATAAAAGGAACATAGGTGTTTTCTGAATTGGTCACGTAGTGTTGCAGATAATACATAGCGGACAGTCCCGGCAAATAACTCCAGGCATCACTAACCCCAGCTCCATAGTGGTCGAAAACACGATAGGTAACATCGAGATTTCCACTTGAAGCATCAATCTCAACTGCCAAACGTTGATAACCGCCCATAACCGCCCATGAAAACAAACTATCCAATCCTCCAACATAATTGGGGCGGGTTCTAATAAGCTCTGCCTGACAGTCGAAGCCTGCTAAGGTTTGGTGCTCATCAAAATAAACCCGGATGGATGTTTCAAATTCACGGGCAAAAGAAGTAAACGCATCGGTACTTCCAATTTCCCTTGCCATATCACTTCCCGTACCAAAATGGATTTGCGATCCGCTTCCGGATGTAAAATTATCGAACAGCCTGTTATCGTCTGTTGTGTCTACACCGAATGTTCCTGCAAAAAATCCTATCTGAAAATCAGAGAAAGCACCGGATTCTCCCAATATAGTATCGTAAATCCAAATATCAGGGCTTCTATCATCAGGATGATGAATGTCCTTATCTAAATCATGATCCCCGTTATTATTAATATCACGTCCATCATCACAACCGAGATCTGTAATTGGGTCTGTTACGGATAATATATCTAAGGGATATTTATTGATCATATCACCAAAAGGAATGTTTTCAATTTCTGCCGACAAGCCAAGTTCGGATTCCTCTTCTTCCCTTTCACAATCAGCGCATAGGCCATCTGATAATTCATCCGAAGAGCTGAATTCCTGCGAAATTCCATTAACAGCTACTATAGATTGTTCTTGAAGTTCATCTTGTTCATCAGGATTAACTTCTGGCTGAATTTGAAGAATATTAGAATCTGATGAAGGAAAGAAAGATGTATTTAAAAAAGAATCGGGTTGAGTTGAACTTTCAATAATAGTATCGGCCGTATTATCCGCCTCCACTTCAAACTTATCGCCTGATTGTCGCTCTTTTAGCTTAGGCTCGATAAATGAAGTATTAACACCATTATTGTTTGATGAATATTGGGCATCGGATAGGGTTTTGGAAGCAAGCATATTTCCTTATTAATTGAAACTATAAAGTTTTATTGGCAAAAATTATTTTCTGGATTTACCTGATCTGCTAACATGGTCAAACTATTATCTACAAATCTTGTTACATAAACGGTTATCTCCACTTTTCTATATCGTTGCCAATCATTTTCTGGGTCTTCAGTTTGTTCCAATCCTTCTTCTGAGCCCCGACTTTCTTCTTCAAAATCAACTTCGGATGCTGGTGTGCCCTCTTCGCAAACTCCATCTGAGATAATTGAAATAGGTGGTAATTCACCATCGAAAGCATTCAGTCCATCATATAACAACAAACTGGTATTCTGAGCTCTTGTCAAGGCGAGGTTCAAATTTTCTAACGCAGCCCGTTCTTCGGAAGCTCCAGTCCAAAGTGGTGAAGCATGTCCTACTACCGAAATAGTTATGGAACTCAAGAATGTATTATCCAGGTTACCACTTACAGCAGACAGGATTTCGTTAAGAGCAACCCCGTTATTGGAAGCATGTTCGCCGGTATGAACATCACTTTCCCCTGTTTCAAAGTACAACATTCGTGTAATGAGTGCCTCCCTTACCTGTTCCAGGTCCGAGTTATCACAAATACCTACACTGGGTTCCAGATCACCAGGTGTGCCTTCAAAACCACCAACGGCAAATTGTCCTCCTCCTTGAATGATATTGATTGCTGGCAAATTCATATGACCTCCTATTTCCAGTCCAAAGCAGGCCCCTGAGGTATTAAAGAAAATATCCGGCTTTCCGGGAATTACCAGATACAAGTATGCCGCACTAACATCAGCCGTTAAACCTAAACCTCCACTAACACCGAATGATTGTTCAACAGTTCCTCCGGCAAAATCTTTAGGTCCATACCAATCAGGGGTTGGATCCGGGTCTGCCGAACCAGAACATAAGTCTTCACTACCAAAACTAGTATCAACGGATGGACCAATAGAAGCCCCAACAGAGCACTCTCCGGATAATCCTACATTAACTTGCAGATAGCCTTGTTCCCATGTCATACCCAGATTATTGGCATAACGGAATACCACATAACCTCCCCCTACTCCAACTTTAAGAAAACACCCTATTTTTACTTTACCAACTGGAGTTTCCATAGCACCACCAAAGCCAGCTCCCGCTGCAGCAATATCATCCGTTTTTCCAACTGCCACAATTACGTTTATAGTGTAGTGGTGTTCCACCTCATCTCCCGGATTGAGTTGAAAGTAATTCTGAAACGTATTGCTGGTATTTTGGTCGTACTGCATCCATTCGTTAATCAAATCGAATTCCTGCAAGCTTATTCCCGACTGAAGCCCAGTCCCTTCGTCGAGCATTCTGCGTATTTCGGTATGATCCGAAGGGATCACCAATATCATTGACTCGGTGCAATAGAAATCCGTATTATATAAAGAGTCGAAAGCGCCTAGCAAGGGTGATATAGATGGTATTTGTCCACTTACCGTAGCATTATCCCAATTGACTTGATTTCGCCAATCTTCCCAAGTACTTATTTCTTGGTGAAATGTCGATAAGAAGTCTTCTATTTGACTTTGCCCTAAAGCATCAATGTCACCACATTCACTAGGAAGTGTGTCATTCACATCAAGGGGAGGTTCTGTATTTTGAGGAGCTTCTGTAGCTTCATCATCCACCTTTTGCACTAACAAATCGGATGAACCTGTCAATTCTTCGTTAATGCAATCACATTTTCTTTGTACCGCTGAATGATTCTGTTGGATTGTGTGTGTTAATTCATGAGCCAATAAGTGCTTACCACCCTTACTTTCAGGATTATACCTTCCTTCATTAAAGTAAATATCGTTTCCAACTGTAAAAGCCTGTGCATTCAGTTCCTGACTCATTTGAACAGCTTCTGAATCTGTATGAATTTTAACTTCACTGAAATCTGCACCAAAGTCCGTTCCCATTTCTTGCTGGATAGACGAATCCAAAGGTAAGCCACCTTTAGAATTTGTTAATTGTGCTTCAATATCTTGCTTTACCTCAGAATCTCCCGAAGATTTTGTTTGCAACAGCTTTTCTTCCTTTTCGCACTCTTCACATTTACCTTGCAAAATATCATCATCAACATTTAATTGTATTGCTTCCGATTCTCCTAGTTCTTTTTCTTGAATTTCTTCCAGCTCCTCCGGATTGTTTTCGGGCAGTGATTGTAACTGAGATGAATTACTTTCGGGTGATGGGAAAAATGATGAGTTCAGAAAATTATCTGTTTTGGTGTTTCCTTCCACCATATTATCGGCCACACTATCTGCTTCAACTTCGAATTTATCTCCCGGCTGTCCCACTTTTAGTTTGGGTTGGATAAAAGAAGTAGAAAAATTGTTACCCGATGATTTGGAGGATTCCGCTATGTTATTTTTTGATGTGAACATGAAATAGTTTAATCCTGTACTTTTACAACTTTTAGTTGAGTTTCACCCTTCCACAGAAGTTTCAACTCAGATGCTCCCTTTTCTGAAAATAAAGCCTTACCTAGTGGCCATTGTACCGTTTTGGTTTGATGCGAAGGCACACTAAAATTAATGATAGTCCCATTTTGAACTGCTAAATCCCAGGCGACACTTTTGTTTCCATTTATAAAAAGTGAAGTTTCAGAAATATCGAAATGTAAAGTTTGTGATGTTGGATTATAAACAGATACACCAATTTCAAAATCGCCCAATCTATCAAAGGGTACTTTTTCGCTGCTTGTTAAAAGATTTACCCGAAGCATCTAATCATTAATTTTTATATCACCGTATTATTTATAAACCTAATAACGAGAGCTCCGGCTTTGGTAATCATCATGGTACCGGTGGATGTCATAAAAAAGGCTTGCGTTGTGTTGGTAAAAATCTTTCCTTGCGAATCCGGTTCTCCATCTATTTTATACAAATTAGGGATCACCCAGTCAAATCTACCACCTGAAAAAGGTGCCGGAACACCATGCCATGCTGCATGGTCCGTCAAACCAGTATTGTTATCATTAAAAGGTAGGAAATTAGGGTTGGGGTGATGAAATATTTGATCGGCAGTAAACCTTGTGAAATAGCCGGAAACATTGGAAGCTGGGCCGGCCACTTCGAGCCATTGCGTTCTGCCAAAGTTCACATTCATCGGATGGATAAATACATTGTTCTGCATACATGCACCGGCAGTTCCCGCGGGGATTGCGTGTCTCCCACCTACAGTCATGGTAAGAGAATCGGGCGCAGTAACAGTCATATGGATGGATGTTGCACCACCTGTTGTTGTTAAGGAAATGGTTGGTGATGCTGCTATAGGTGGGGCTTCCCATACCATATTAACCCCATTATTGTTACCAATAATCCTACCTGTTGTGGCAGTCCATGTTCCGGCGGTATCCCCTGTAAACCGCACCCTTTCCCCAACACCTACCGTTGTTCGCGTATCAGCAGTGCCATCCGGAGCTGATGCTATGGTTTCGGATGTAACTACGGGTACTGTTCCTGGCGGCGGATTAACAGGTACCGCAGGTGGCAATACAGGAGTTCCACCTGAGTAAAGCGCATCTAACGACGACATGGTAGCTACATCCAACACACCTGTATCGGGGATAGATGAAGCCCGTTGGAAATTCTGAATGGCGGTTCGCGTTTCATTACCGAAAATACCGTCAACACCAAAAACCGGCAATTGGAATCCCGCATCTACCAGGGCTTGTTGCATAATGCTTACCGGAGCACCGCTGCTTCCGTTTTGCAGTGTTTGTTCTCCATCGAAACAAGCTTCTAACACCAGGTTTCCGGAAAATCGGGCAGATGACAAATCGTGATTGTCGCCTATGGTCATTTGCAGATTCAGTGATACCTGACCCGTTTGCTGAATGGTATGGGTCAGCTCATGGGCCAGCAAATGCTTGCCGTCCGTTGATTCAGGATTATATTTTCCCTTATTAAAATAAATATCGTTTCCATGCGTAAAAGCCTGTGCCCCTAATTGCTTGCTTATTTGAACGGCGGTAGAATCGGTATGCACATTCACCTTACTGAAATCAGCCCCAAAACTTTGTTCCATTTCGCTCTTGGTAACGCTATCCAATTTACTGCCGCCACCTTCGTTAGCTCTTAGGGTAGACTCAATATTAGGTATAGCCCTGGAACTTCCAGATCCTTTTGTTTGAACCATTTCTTCTTCCTCTTCCATAGATTGAGCCTGAAGCACTTCCTCTTCTTCCTCAACAGGCTGGGCCTGCAACATTTCTTCCTCTTCTTCTTCGACTTGTGCCTGTAACATCTCTTCTTCCTCCTCCAGGGGTTGAGATTGAATTACGTCCTCCTCCAGTTCTTCCTGTCTTTGAAGTAAGGGGCTAATTTGTTCTGCCAATGGCTCTCCTTGCAGCTGTTCCTGAATGAAATTTCCAGAATCAGCCTTTGATTGAATTCTTTTGCTACCTGCTACCACCTTATCCGCAATATGGTCGGCTTCTTGTTCGTACCTGTCACCTGGTTGCCCAACTGTTAGTTTGGGTTGTGCCATGAAAAAACCACCATCCTCTTTATTTGAAAAAAAAGGACTACTGCCCTTTTCTTTTCTTCTTATTCTCCTCTGCTTAGTTTTCATCAGTTACCATTCTACATACAACAACTCTTTCTGCCACGGTAATTTTACAATGGAAATGCCCCATTGCAATTGATCAAGTAACACGTCTTGCGCTTTGCACTCAACGGTTAGTTTATATCCTTTATCTGTTTTTTGCAGTTTCCCATCTCTATAAAAAAACATTTGGCGTAATCCATCGGGCGATGTGCTTTTGAGTGCTGGCCAATGTTTTATTACTTCTTTTAACAAAATTTCTGCCTCCGTTTTTATATACTCGTTGATCAGGCTGTAGGTAGGAATCGGCATTTCCAAAGGAATTCCGCATAAAAACTTTTCCAAAATCATATCAGATTCAAAATATTCGTCCTTCCCAGTCACCAGAAAATGAAATGCATGCAAGGCTACAAAACGGCTTTCTTCTTTAATTGCACCCTCTTTATCTAAAAAGGCCAGGTTTTCGAAATAGGACTTCAAAAAGGGATGTATCAGGATGAGGCCCGCATTGTTTACGAATATTTCATCATTATCCTGTTTTAAAAACGGGTGTGCAACTTCCCCTTTTCTGTCAATTTCCTCAAAATTAGCCCGAAGAACTATATCCGATGTCTTTTGCAACAAACTATTTTTTAGTGTTTTATCCTTGGGATTAAAGCGTATTCTACCTCCAATATTTTTTAAGAATGCCTTTTCTATGACCGTATTAAATTCATGAATTATGGAAAGATGTTCTTTTTCATTCCCTGATATGCCCAGAGAACTGTAGAATTCTGAAAAATCAAAGAATGAATTTTCACTTTCCGTATTAACCGTTTTCGATATGAAATAACTTAAAAAAACAGACCTGAAATTATTAGATAATTTATCCACAAAAGTTATTAAGATCTTCTTTCCTGATACATTTAAAACACCCAGTGAATCGATGAAAGACAAAATATTATTTGTTGAAAGCTGGTAGACAAAACGTTTTACCGCATGTCCGTCTTTCTGCAACAGTAAACCTATCTTTTTAGCGAATGATTGTTCTTCGAGGTTCTTTTCCCATTTGTCCGGGTGCGTAAACTGTATTACATCCTCTTTTTTTCCATACCAGGGCAGATAGCCATGCTCCAGAAAATACAGAAAGATAGACGCTGCGTTGTTTCGTACATGGATTTGAATTGAGGCTTGATCGCTTCCTGTGCTTTTTGATAGGTGCGAATCCGGATTATTTAAACATTTTAAAAGTTCCTTTTCCAATTTGGAAACAACTTCATTTGTATTGTTCCAATCCTTTATGGCTAATTCCAAATCCAGAATATCAACCCTAAGTATCTTACCCGAATCATACTCTTCAAACAATTTTTCTATTCGAGGAAATATCTGATCCTGCAAAAACCGGCTGATATTATCTTTAATGAAATACGCCTCTTTCTCGCTGGCAGTATTTACATCAACCGTTACCTTATGAATGATATGATTCGACAAACTATATCAAATTACCTGCTATTATTCTCTCTACATGGTCCTTCAACATCTCAACATCAGAAATCTTTTTAAGATAATCTGCAATAAATGATTTCATGGTATCGCTGAACACAACGACTTGCTGATTTTGAAGTAGCCTGAGCAGTTCCAGAATTTGTTCCAACATATTTTTCAGAACATCAGCATGCTTCAATATTGCATCGTTATCCTGGCAACCTAAAACATTGTAGAATAAGCGCAATTGCAACTCAAATAACTGAACCAAACGAGGCACCACATCTTCCTGCCCACTCATTTCCAATATCATCTCAGTCGTACGACGAAGAAGCAATGTGAACATTCCATCCAATCGGTCGTTCGCTTCACCCTCCAGGAATTGATCAATGGCATCCGTCACACCTTCGTTAAAATCGCTGGTGCCACCATACACAACCGCCGTTTGTTTCCAAAATTCATCCACCACACCATTGTCATCATGTTTAATGGCATGCAAAGCGGTATGATCTATTAAAATATCGGCCTTGGTTTCGTCTATACAGTTTTCCTCAGGCTCATTGTTATACTTTGTATTAACCGTAGTTGTCCTGCTGCGATGCGGTGGACACACGGCTGCTCCGCGAGCCTGAAGACTAATTACCCACGAAGTTGGGCTGTCTGGCGTAAGATTGATAATATACGGATTGGCGTCACCTCGCTCAAACTCCTGACCGTTGATGGTCCATATAAACTGATTTGCGTTTAACGAAGTATTGGTAAGTATTAATTGGTTGCCTACCTGCTGTGCCGTAAAACTGGCAAAAGGAGCAGCTTGAACTACTATGGTTAAATCACTGGCTTCACCATCCAACATAAATGAATGAGTACCAGCACCTGCACTGGTCGGATTGAACACAAAGTTACCCGCTGCATTTTTACTAACACCAGGACCTGCTATTTCAACATCAGCTCCTGCAGGTGTTACATTAAACGGATAAGTTGATTTGTCATTTTCGCAATATTCCTTTTCTTCCAGATCGATGCTTGCCGGTATAGCGACAAACTCAATTCCGTGTTCAACGGAAGATGTACAGATACCGTTTTCAGCAGTAGCCGTCAGGCTTACCACCACCTTGTTGTCCTCGCCCACAGGAAGATTGTAAGTATGCGTAGGACTGCGATCTTCCGATGTGGTTCCATCCCCAAACGCCCAAAAGAATTTGACTCCCTGAACATTACCAGTCGCAACAAAAGTGAAAGTTGTTTGGCTGGTTGGCGATTCCGGAACGTTAAAATCGACCTGAATACCTTTGTAAACGGTAAGCACGGCATCCGTAACCTGATCGTTAACAGTAAAGCGTATCTCTTGTCCGATTAATTCTTCGGGGAAGAGAGCCGGAATTATAACCAAACTATTATCCTGAATAGTAATAGCCTCGGTTTCAGGATCTGATTTAACAACACCATCTGCCGGTGATATTTCAAATAAGACAGGATCTGTATCTGTGCCCAAACAATATTTATCTTTTTCCAGACGCAAAGTTGCCGGTGGTTTGGCCACAATGTAATTGATAGGCTTGCACTCGGAACAACACAAATAAGGCAGCGCAAAATCCGCAACCACCGTATTGTCAGGAATATCCGAAACCTTTACGAAAGCACTCAAAGATTCCAACCGGTTAGCAAGACTATCTTCCAACTTTAGTAAATCACTTACCCTGTTTAATACAATATTTCGTTCAGATGCACTGTATTTATTTATTTTTAGTAGGTCGTTGGCCAACTCTGCTGTGGCATTATTGAATGCATTGGAGCTAGACAAATCATTTACACTTAATTCCGGTCGCTGTAAAACCTCTTTATTTTTATATACGATAATAAAGGTACCACCAGGCACAACCCCTGCCACATGTTCGGCACCCGGATGATTTTCAATAAATTTGGAAAGCTGCAATTCCAACAATATTTTTTCTTTCCGTTTATTGATTTCTTCCAATAATATCTCCAATTTTTTACCTGAACAGCATACCGTAGACAGCTGATTAATTAAAAGTCCCATAAATGCTCGTAGCGCTACCGATAGTTGAAGAGACTGATAAGCAGCTTTCATTTTTTGAACCAGATCGCACAGTTGTTCTAGTGTTATTTTATAGTCGTTCACCTTAATGGTATCCACCACAGCCACTTCTGCAGGCATACGCTGAGTAATAACATGCGTATAAGCCATCAGCTCAACCCCTTTCTCCACCACAAAAAACTTTAATCCAGGATCAGCATTCCATTCATCGGTGTTTACTTTTTCTGCCAGTTTCTGGCTAGCACTGGCAATAATATCGTTTACGGAGCCTGCCTTATTTTCTTCTATAGCAGCTTTCATCTCAATACCCAACGTATCCTTTGCAGTATTCATATTATCGGTTACAACACTGTTTACGGTATAAACGCGTTGGTACAGCGTATTCACATTCAAATAGGAAATATCTTTTCCTGCTGTTGCAGACTTTAAGTCCCCGGAATAAACCGATGCCAGCCTTGCACTGGCCTTATTTGTTAAAACCAGTTCCGATTCCTTCATGTTCTTCCCGGGTTCGGCCGTGCTAAAACTCGAAAAGAAGCTTGCCACCTGAGCGAGAATGCAATCTTGTTCGGCTTTCCACGCGTTCAGCATGACTTTTAAATCCTCAAACTCGCATTCATAATCGTCAATGTCCAGTGTTTCATCCGTCAAATTAACTGCCAGTGCCTTCACATCAAAGGCCAGTCCGTATTTCACCTTTAAATCGTTGAGTGTTTCCAATGCATCCCGGTAGTCCTTGCCCTGATGGCCTTCAATCCTAAGAAAGTCGTATTTGTCGATATTGTAAGCCAACGGGTTTTGAATATGAGGGGCAGCTGCCAGATTATCTGTATGGTAGCCCAGGTTATATTTCTCGTCTCCTTTTGATGTTTTGTGAAAGCTCCAGGACCTAACCAAAACATCGTTATGTTTGTAATAGTACGGTATGGCCTGCTGACCCAAATCTTTTAATCGATTTGATGGTATAATTTTAATGTCCCCGGATTTTACACCATATGTATCGATCAACACAAATAATCTATTAATTAAACTTTTACACAACAACAACTTATCCAATCCGCAACTAATGGCCGGGGATTTGTAGAAAGAATGCCTTAATTGTTTGGGTTGGATATTAACTTCGCTGATTAATCCCAACATCAAATGCTTTGGGAATGCATTGATATCGGGCAAGCAAATACCTTTCAAATCAAGCAATAATGTCTTTATTTCGCTGTAAGTATCTATTATATTCTTTAGAAAATCGTACCTGTACTGAATGTCAAAAGGTACCGCATAGGCACTAAAATTGAAAATAGATTTGAGCTTAGTTATTGAGGTATTTAAGATGGTTGTTGAGATATTAAGCTGTAGGATAGATTCAAAATTTTGAATGATGCGCGTGATTCCGTTTGAAAGATGTTTAACAAGGTTATCACTATTAATTACATTGTAATAGGTTCTTTTAAGTTCTTCGTACTTAACCGTGTTAATTTGATTTAACACTACCCTTCGAATGGCTATTTCCGGCAGATTAAAGTAATGGTTGAAAACATTGAAGGCACTGAAAACGGTATCCCTTTTGGCTATCAAATCCGCATCCGTTTTTGAAACCAGAAGCACTTTTAATCGATTGATTTGTTCAACGCCCTGATTGTCGCAATCGATAGTAGTACAAAGTTCATCTTCCCTGGCAAAGGACTCCAGGTAAAGTAAAACTACTTTGTTGTTCAAATCGGGTATGGTATGCAGTGGTTGAGTATCTTCAAGTTGTTCAGGAAATAACTCCCATAGATCCATTACCTGCGATTCGCCTCCAACCTGCTTTCTGAACTGATTGTAGTTGGCCACATCATCTGCAAAGCTTTTATAGTACGAATACTTAACGGGTTCACTGGCTAGTGTTTTTAAATCGGAACCCGGTATTGAAACTTTCATTTGTAACAAATCACCATCGGTTGTGACACCTACTCCCGGTGTTATGGTTATGGAAGAAGCATTTAAAGATAACTTAAAGCCGCATACTATACCTACCCCGTACAGGAATACCCTGGTAAGTCTGTTCTGGTCATCAAAATAGGTAACAAACTCGTTTAACTGATCTTTGGTTAACACCTGGTTATCAACAAACGTATGATATTTGGTTGTAATTTCTGTTAATTTCGATGCCATAACTTCTTCAATTAAAGGTTTCCAATATTTGTACGGCCTAAAATAATTTTGCCTTCCGACACATCCTCTTCATCATCGCAATCTATCAATCTGCCCGAAGGATAAATTGAGTTTAGTTCAGTAAGTATTTTTATCAATGCTATCAATTTCTCTCCGTCTTGTTCCTGTCCCAGACTTGTTTTGGCCTGCAAGAATTCTTTATATGCTTCTTCAAACAGAAGCATTTCGTTCTCTTCGTCGGGCACACTTCCTGTTCGGTGGCCTATCCAGCAAATGCGGGCCAACACATGCGCCGGCAATTCCTTTCGAATCAAATCTTCCATAAAGTTTCTAAAATCAGGGTTGCCGAAACGATAGGTCCAACCCGGAAGTACGACCGTAACACGATAGGAATATGGGTCAACAGGCTGGCAACTTTCACAGTTTTCGGTGCACACAGGCATAAACTGACTTTGCGGCACTGTTGCCTGGGTAACATCAGGGCGAAGCAGCATATGTTCTACAATAAACATCCCTTCTTCGGTAAAGTCTTTGACAAAAAACCTGATAATTTCCAGAATTGCCACTTCTAGCTCTTCCTGCGTATCGTAATACAAAAATTGCCTGGCAATAATCCAGTCTGAACTCGAAGGATCAGCTTCACGGTTGATCACATCAAAAGAATACTTATTTCCGGGAGATATCTGAATCTTAAAATTACCGATCTCCGCCTCATCCTCCACTTCTGACTTAAAAGCTTCTGTAATGGTTTTTACCGACGTTTCAACTACCCTTACTACTGATAAGTACAGTTCATCTATGGCAGCCCTTGGTGTTTTATGATCGTAATTTTCTGTGGCGGAAAGTATTTTAACACCCTCATCCGTAGTAATTCGCCAACGGTAAACCTTATCGCCATCCGAATCGATTAAATCATATACCTCTACAAAAGATTCTGACAGGTTTCTACGGTTAAAATTCTTCATCCCGCAAAGACGGGCTATTCGTTTTTGGGCACCTGCAATATTATCGGTCTCCCATAGTTCGCTTGCAGGTTGATCGAAATAATTAAATGCTGTCCCTCTCCAATTGCTAATGCCCTTATTTACAGTCGAACCTGAATCATTAATCATTTCACCATATTCCGAAAGAAAAACCTCTTTGGCATTAACAATAGATTGTTCTGCAAAACTGCCATACAACTCTTTCATCAAGAAAGAAAACTCGCTAAATTTTTCGGCGAAGCGTGCTATCAAATGGTCGAGCAATTCGTTCTTTCTTATGATATTATCATCTAGATCCGAAAGCAATTTATCCGTTAAATCATCATCGTTCGCGATGGGGTAATCGCGCACTAACTCGTCAAAATCCTTGATATCCTTTACGGCTTGCGTAAAATAAGTTTTTGACAACTTGTTATCTACCGAAAGCAAGTGCTTTACTTTTTCGAGATGTGCAAAATAAGTGGCAAAAATCTGGTCGAAAAACAGCAAGTATCCTTTTAATTGCTTGACTTGTGCTTTTCTTTCAACGGTTGAACGAGGGGGCAACCCTACCTGACCAATCCCGTACGTTTCGGGAAAGTCGTTTTGGACGGTGGTTGTAGCTCCGGTTCCCCAATATTTACCTTTCGGGATTTCTATTTCCTGACCTATTTTAGCCAATTCCTTTTTGGCCTCCTCTTCCGCTTCTAATTGTTCATTGTAGGTTTTTACTGCGTCCTCATTCACATTTACCGGTAACACTCCTTTGTAATAACTGAACGCACTTTTTTCGCAAAGGATAGGTTTCTTGTCCTCTTCGATACATAACAGCCACACATCCTTGTCCTCTTCGACAGGGTTAGAGCAATCGTTAATGGATATATCTTTTATCACCTTTACACCTTCCACTTTCATGATCAGTTGAACAATATCTGAAAGGCGAACCTCAGAACGAAGTTGGGCATTGCTTAATTCCTCCGGATCAATAAAACCATTGTTAAGTACCGGCCCTTCAAATATTTGATCCGAAGTATACCCCTTATCAAACATCTGCTGAAGAGAATAAAACCAGATATCGGGCGAAAAATAATTATCGAGAATACGTACTATTTGCGCATGCACCATCTCTTCGTCCGCCTCCTGATAAAGCTCCACATATGCACAAACTTTTACCGCTTGCGTTTCAACCTGTTTGACCTCGATTAAGTCTTCACAAAGATTCCTGTTTTTATGATAGGTTGTTATAATCTCATTTTTGATTCGATCAATTTCGGCTTCTTTATCGGCATCGGTTGGAAAGTCATCATCGCTTAATTCGTCAAAATCTACCAGCAGCGTATAAAGGCCGTTTAAATCAAATTCTTTCCTATCCTGATCATCTGATAATTCAAAATCACCTTTATCGTAAGATAGGAGATCGTTTCTGCAATCGACATATACCGTTTTCCTAAACTTCTGCAACCAGCAGTTTTTTACACCCTCCATGTCGATAAACAATTTACGGTAATCATCTTCTGTTACCGGTTTTCCGGGTAAAATTTGGAGTGCTTTGAAAAATTGGTCTTCTATGAAACCTTCTTTTTCGGGGGTCAGGATATTTTCGATGGGCATTTCTATCCGCGACGACAAATCGGTAATCGCATAACAGAGCATTTCCAGCATGGTAATACCCGGATCATGCGAATTATAATCGGTCCAGATATTGCCCGCCAGCTTTTCGATATACTCGAGCCCCTTTTCTTTCAGGAATTGATAATCCAGGTCGTTGCTGGTTTCAACGCCTTTGGGAATGGTGATATGTTTGGTTACGGTTGACATATTTCTGCTGGTTCTGGGGTTGAATTAGTGCAATCATTCAAATCGGTATCTATCACATGGGTTTTGGCAGAAACCAGAATTACCTCAGGACTGGAGGGTACGGCTTCATTCACCTCGGAAACTACTTTGGTGGCAGCATTTTGCTGATGGAGTTTAACTTCCGCTATAAAATCGACATATGGCAGTTTTTCGATATAATTTATAATTACACTTTTATGCAAGGACTGACCGAATTGCAAACTTGAGGCGGAATCGAAAGCCCAAGGAGAAAGGAGCTTGGTGATATCTTCTTCTAATACCGTTTTATAATATACCTCATCATAACCTTTATGAAACTTGACTTTAAGCTCTACTGTTACTTCTTCGTATTCGGGGTTGATAACATCTACATTGACCAACGAACCAACCAGTTTTTTCAAGAAATCTGATATTTCGTTAAGCCTTGCCTTGCTTACCCTGGGCTGATAAATATCAAAAACATTTTTATCTGCGATATCTGGAATAACTACCACCACCGCGTTTCCCGGCGCCAGATAATTGGTCACTCGTTTATTGTTTACAATCGCAGTACTGGTATGGCTCAAGCACTTCGTTTTATGAATATCAGAGAAATTCTGCAGCACCAAATGTTCGTAATCCCAAATGGTAATAGCCCTGTTTTTATGCCGAAGTCGTTCGCTTACCCTTCTGTAAAAGTCTACATCAGATTCCCCTGGCCTTCCATCAAACGAATTGTATGGCTGCGTAACCGATTTTACCTTAGGAATACGGTTAATCAGTTTTGAGATGGTTTCAGACGTTAATCCTGTTTCGAGATGTTGCAGGTTATTGTCATTGTCTTGCAGCACAGCTTTAACAACCTGAGCATGAATCCCTATGACTTTACAAACCGCATCATAAGATTTATGGTTTTTTGCTTTTACCCATAGGTAACCCGATGGCAGTAAGGTATTATCGTTATTGGCTTCTCTGGGTATGGAGAATTTTACAATGCCTGATTTCAGAAAATTATCAATTTCATTAACCACCATATAACTGGTATCCAACTCTTTCCACTCGTTATTGACCATTATATGCCATTCAATTTTTTGTTTGCCAACAAAAGATTCGGCTTCGGGGTTTTCGCTTCCTTCCAGCACCTGAATAAGCAGCGCGACCGTTTGTCGGGGTTCTGCATCTTCCAGGCCAATAAACAGCTCTCCTCCCTTACAATAAGTGGGAACTAAATTTAATGATGGATTAACCCCTTCATCGAGCAAACCGTTTTGAAGTTTTAAATCCAGGTTTTCTTTTGATTGCCCGAACGGATGCTCATGGAAGAGATACAATTCTTCCTTTTCATATTTTGAACCGACCACCGAAATATTAGCCGATGCTGTATAATTTAAGGTAATTTCCTCCACAAAAGGAGTATAGGGTTCGTTGGGAATAAGGGTACTATCGTTCTCGCTGCTCATGGCCAAGGCATAAATCCTGGGAAACAATTCATGCAAAAAAGTTTGATTCAACGACAAACGAACCGGCCCGTTTTTATCTTCTTCATAAGCATCTATTCTGTTAACCGTAAAATTCATCCCAAAAACATCGTCATCTTTATTGAACATTTCTAAGGCATCCATGCCGGTTACTGTTTCCCAGTCTTCTTTATTATTTATCTCGACTGCTACCTTAAAGTGGGAATCGTCGTTTACAATTAAATCCGTGTAAGTAGGACTCATTATAATGTTTAAATTCTCTTGGAGCACAAGATCCTCGATTTCAGATGATGTTTTCTTAATCGCAGCTGCAGGAACACTAGTCAAATCAAAAATCCCGTTTAAATAACCATATGGGCTTATTTGGGTGATAAATGTGCTTCGGTAGGCCAGATACCATTCCTGAAAATCATCGGGCGTATTTTTCCATTCGATAGCAACATCAAAATCATCCCAGTTTTTTTTAAACAATTCCGGATAGTCGATATAGAATTTGGATTTTTTAAATGGCTGCGTCCCAAAAGGATAGAATGGCGTTTCGGCATTAATGGTTCCAATATCGTTCGAAAGGGAAATCCCTTTAATTCCTGTCACATCAACACTCACTGACAGATTTGAAAGTTCTTTTTCCACGATATCGCGATATAGATTGTGAGCCTCGGTGTTTTCAGTTTTAACAAGCACACGGCATATTGGATACGAAGTGTTATAACTACCTAGGTGAACTTTAGCTTCATATTTTGTAACCGGTTCTTCTTCTTTCGGAATTTCAAAGGCTATGCTAAGTTTTTTACCGGACATATTAACAGATGAGGTAAAACCGGTTACACTAATTACAGGAAACGGTCCCAGCCAGCCTTTTTCGCCGGTACAATAAATTTCCAGATGGGCGTTCAACTGAGCTTGGGTATATGATGCACCCGGAGCCGATGCAAACTCTCCGGTTATCATTACTGTACGTATTCCTTCGCTCAACTCGAGTATTTCACCCGATAACGAGAAACCGACCGTTGCATCAGCCAATTCGGGATATTCGTTATCAATACCTTCTACTTCTTTTTTATAGTATCCAAAGGGCCACCATTTCACTTCATCGTTCGGAAAATCCTCGCCCTTACCATCGTATGAATTGGCAATTTCCGCAGCTTTTAACTTGCTTGCGTCATGATCGTTACAAACACTTTTTAATTGAGAGACTTTTGTTTTGTTGGCAATTAGTTCTTCCGAAATCTGATAAATTAATTTGTTGCCATCCGGATCTTTACCCGCATCCAGTTCCGTTTCGGCCGATATTTTTTCGGATGTAGCATTTTTAGCCAATTCGAACAAGATATGAACCGAATCGGGTGAAGAAGGCAATTTACCAATTTTTAATACCTGTTTGTAGTAAAAATCAAGATGTCGCTTGGTTAGTTTATTGAAACGCTGTTGGGTTAATTGTAATAGTTTAATGAAACTTACATACAACGCCAAGTGCGGAGTAATGTCGTTTCCTTGATTAACCTCCTGCAAAAAAGCGTTTAATTCCGACTCGGATTTAAAGAAATCTTCCCAGAATCCAACAGGTATTTTCTCGTTAGCAATTCCGTAGTAGTTTACATGCGATGCAAAAGTGTAGGCAAATTGCATCCACTCTTTCAACTCAAAATCGTTAAGCTTTAACGAAGCCGGATTTAATGCAGCAATATATCGTTGCATTTGTTCCGTTCCTTCGCGTCCGAATAGTATTTCTTTTCCGCAGTTGGCCATTCATTTACATTTTGGCAATATTCATCGCATGACTATACATTTGTTTCGCTTCCTTCTTCTTTGTAGAATGGGAATACCATATTCTTCCTTGAGTTGGTAGTGCGTACAATATATTCGATGTTTATTAGTAGTTCTCCCTGCAATTCGTTGGTTGGGTCAATGTCAATCTTAATCACGTCGATTCTGGGTTCGTGGTATAGGATGGCCGATTTAATCAGGTCGGTCACATAGGTTCTCACGGTTAAGCTTAAGGGCTTAAAAATCAGCTCGTCCAAATTACAACCATAATCTGGCACCATAATACGTTCACCCAAGCGGGTAGAAAGCAATATCTCAAGGCTACTTTCGATATCAGTTTCTCCTTGAAGCAACTTGACAGATCGGTTTCCTTTTTCGAATTCCGGAGGAAAACTCCATCCGGAGCCTAAAAACGATTGATTGATTGGCATAATATTTAGTAATATT
This sequence comes from Saccharicrinis sp. GN24d3, assembly GCF_052400645.1. Classification (NCBI taxonomy): domain Bacteria; kingdom Pseudomonadati; phylum Bacteroidota; class Bacteroidia; order Marinilabiliales; family Marinilabiliaceae; genus Saccharicrinis; species Saccharicrinis sp. GN24d3. The sequence goes on along the minus strand of NZ_JBQTGI010000005.1, from coordinate 171,311 downwards.
AGTTTTTTGGTTTTTGGTATGTGGTCGGTCCCGAAGAAGATAAGTTAAAAGGGTACGGAATTTCAATTCGTTCAATATTCAGTTCACAGCTCCATATACAACTGACAACTATTAACCAGTGACTATATTTTCCTAACAAAAAACAACCGCAGGTGAAAGCCCATGATATTTACAAAAAGTGTTAATACCAGGACATCTTAACTATCTATTGATTAAATCGATTCACCTCTAGCTTAGGGGTCTCCTTATTGTTGGCCTAACCCAAAAACGAAGCAAAAAAGTCAAGGCTACCTGAAAAATATCATTTGCCCGTGGAACAATCTAGCCAATAAGCACAGTCGGACATCCAGCTACGATTACGCCTCCGTGGGCTGTTGAATCGCCCATTCTTGCAGCGGGCATACCTCCTATCATCACCGTTCCTGAACCCATGGCAATCATGTCGGGCGGCCCAACACAGGTTGCCATATCTCCAACACGGGCAGCGGGCATTCCACCAATTAAAACCGTTGGCGATCCCGGCGGTAAAACCGGGCCTCCTACATGTGGAACTGTACCTGTTACCATCGGACAAGTATGCATATCTGTTATTCTTGCAGCAGGAGCACCCATCTTACATTAATTTATCTGTACCAATGAACCTTGAATTTTTGCAATGGCACTTGATATTAAGTCAGCACCGGCCGAACCTTCGGCCTTGAACTGAGCGTTGGCTTTTATCTCCACATTGGTGCCTTCTATTTTCACATCTCCCGTAGCTTTAATGGAAATATCACCCTGACTTTCCAGGGTTATCCCGGCGCTATCCATTGTGAAAGTATTGGAGTTTTCATCTTCCAGTTGTATTACCCCGGCATCCTCATCTACACTAATCTTTTTTCCGGCCGGTGTTTCCAGCACCACTGATTTTTTGTCGTCATCAAATAATAGTTTCATCTCGCTTCTGGTCACAAAACCTTTTTCGTGATTGTCGTCACTGGCTTGCAGTGGAGCCGGTTTTGCGCTACTGTTCATCATGCCCAGAACAATTGGATCGCGCGGGTTTCCGTTGATAAAACCGATAATAACCTCATCGTCAATCTCAGGACGAAAGAAGGAACCCCTGTTCTCCCCGGCATCCAAAGTACATACCCTGGCCCAAACACCTTGTTCCTGATCGTCGACCACCGGCATACGAATCAATACACGATCTTCACCATCCGGGTCGCCTTCGAGTTGAGTTACCTTGGCCACTTGCAATCCGTTTACAGCCGCCAACAGACCAGATGCCGGCAGGTCATTTATTTTATTAGACTCTGTAAACCATTTGGGATTGATGCCAAATTGCGCAGTGCAAGTCCAGTTACCTTCCGATATTTGGTGGCGAACCGCCGAAACATAAACCTTGCCGTTAAAACGCTCACCCACACCCACTAATTCAAGTGTGGTATCGGGTTTTACTTCAGGCATTCCCTGGAATTTCACACTCCCCCTTACCTTTGAAAGTTTATTGAACAGACTTTTAGCATCGGCCCATTCCTGCAACTCGCTTTCATTCATCTCGCCACCGTCCTTTAATTGCAGATTATCAAGTCCTATTACCTGTGACAAATCGTCCGAAGTTAAGTTTCCGTTGAGGAAAATATTTGTGTCATTGGCTTCTATTTCAAACATCTCCTGGTCAGCTGCATTCCAACCATATGAGGTAGTTGTTCCAAACTGATTTCGGGCATCTATCTCCGCATCAAAATCGAGGATGGTGGCCCCATAGACCAGCGATATTGCTTCTTCCTGTTCGTAATCGGGAGCTTTAACTGAAATTTTACCATCGTCAACAACACATACTTTTCCATTGGCTTGTGCCCTAGCTATCATAAAATCCCAATCGCTTACATCATATTGAACCATCTCGGCATGTTCTACATTAGTGTTGTCAATGTCTTTATCTATGCCATATTGCCCAATGATATCCTGAATAATGTCGCTATCGTTGCTATCGTAATAGTATTTACTTTTTCTCCCAACCGTGAGTTTTACAGCCACATCTTTACATTCAACAATCAACATCGATTTGCCTGGTCTTATTTTTAGGTTGTGACGGATCACGATGCCTTTAAAGATAGTTTGATCTTCGGAATGATAGCCCGCTTGAATCTCTATCTCCTTACCCGGCACAAACAGATCCTCGTTACTGAGCGGAAAATCCTCTGCTGACGGATCGCCATCCCGTAGAACCATTTTTGCCCATGGTATTCGGTTTATTTCTTTTTCTACCGCAATGTTCAATACCTGATACGTAGCAGATAATTCTTCCCCTTCAATTAAAACTTTATAGGTTGTTAAATCGGCTGAACGAGAAGTTTGTATAACTCTTTCTTTGGGCATATTAATTAAGTTGTTTTTTCAAGTGGAGGAAAGAAAATCTCCTGCCCCACTTTAAGCTTTCTGAAATTGGTCAGGTTATTTACCTTGGCCACCTCAAGGTAATACTTTGCGTCGCCATATATACGGTGAGCCATTAATGGCAAGGTATCACCTGCCTTTACAATACGGATATGGGTTAGGTCGGGTGATGAATTGTTTTCCAGTGCCACCCGCAAATTATCTTCCACAAAACCTTTAAACTTTGCCCTGGCTGTTGCCCGTAAAGGTGCACCATTGGGGCTGAATAACTTAAAGGTAATGTCCATCTCGCTAAGGGTGCCTTTAAATAATAAGGAACCCCAAGAAATAACCAGATAGTTTGGGCGATGCTCGTCTCCATTATAATCAAAAACTATTCGTTTGAACCGGTCCACATCGTCAACTACCCCAACACCCTCGTCCGTCGACAAACTGTTATTGGTAGTATTAACCACAACACCCGAACGATCGAAGATAAATTCCAGTTCCAGATCCTCGGGAGGCATCTTGCTAAATCTTGGAGCCGAAGAACTGGTTCCCGAAGCCTGGTCCTCGTTATGCTCAATCTGGTATTTAAGGTTATATTTCTCAGGATTTAACAAGGTGGTAAATTCGCCATCGGCCACCTCGTTATTGAACTGCTCGTCGCTATATGCTTTTATTTGTAGTTTTACCAGTTCTCCAGACATTTGGAATAATAATTAATGCTAAAGGGAAATAAAGGGTTGTTGGATGATGCGTGATATCCAGGCCCAAACATAACTTGCGTATTTCAATTGAATCGTGATACGCCTCACCGTCTTTTGATGGTTCGGTTTAATTCATATCTTGTTTCTAGGGCAATAATCCCTATTCCTTCGCCATAGTACTTCCTCCTAAAAAGGGAAAGAACCTCCTCTCCACAATCCGGGCAGACTTCGTACCCGGGAGCAAGGTACCCATCACTTTTAGGAATAAAAAAGACACTTCGATTTACCGCTCCTCCTTCTTCGATAGAATTTCCATTACCTGTTCCACGCAGGCTTCTATAATCTTGTCTTTATCGCTACTGGAATTGCCCGAAGGCCTTACGCGCCTCGAATCGTCACTAACATTTATTTTAATATGGAGCTCTTTGATTTCAATTGGCATAATTAGAGGATATTAAAGTAGTTGTACGATAATTCTATAGTCTCTACAACCAGTTTGCTTTCTTCCGCACTGAAATCAGTTACCGACCATTTAAGCGGCCAGGCATGTACAATATTCCACGTGGTAAGGGGTTCGTGTTCCTCATTCAACAAGGTGACTTTAACATTGGTTGGGGAGATATCAAAGTTTTCCACCGCATCCCTGCACCATTTTATCAGTCCGGAGCCCACTACCGCTCCACGTTTCAAAACCAGGTTGGGATAGGAAGTACGAGTGGGCAGTTTGTGTTTAAACCTGTTTTCTCCCCCCTCGGCTATGTCTTCCGTTTGCAGTTCAACCGATAATCCGGCCACTGATTGAAATTCCGATTCGCCATCTATATCATCGAACTCAACTTTAAAATGAAATCCAAGTGGGGGATAGTATTCGGCCATTGTTATTCATTTTGAATGATCAGACCTTCATGGACCAATTCCATGGATTCTATAGCCACCTCGTTACCATCCGCCTTAAGGTCGGTGGATTGTACTTTGATTGGCCATGCGTTCTTAACCTTCCAAACCACAACAGGTTCGTGTTCTTCGTTTAACAAACTTATGGTAATATCACGGCGTTCAATGGTGTTCAACTTTACAGTATTCCACCAGTTGTAATACTCGTTGTCGGAGGCAAAAGTGCCGCGTTTAAGCGTTATGTTGCTAAATTTTTGCATCCCGGGCATTTTTATTTTGGAGTACTCGGGACTGGCACCATGCCTGTATTCTACCACCTCGGTTTCCACATCTAATCCGGAAACTTCGGTAAAGCCTATTTTTGTTCCACCCCAATCAACCTGAAAGTGAAACTTTACGATTGGATATGCTGTTGCCATAATTGTATATTTTATTACTTATTAAATAGGTTATGATTCCTGCATTTTGTGAGAAAACTTAAGGATAATGAATTCTGCCGGACGAACCACTGCCATGCCTATTTCAACATTCATATACCCGTTCAGGATGTCCTGTGCTGTCATGGTTTGTCCAAGACCGACTTTCACAAAGAAGGCATCATCCGGCTTGGCTCCGGCCAATGCACCTGCACGCCATTGCAATATCAAAAAGTTTTCGATCATACTTCTCACCTTCACCCAGGTATTGGCATCGTTGGGCTCAAATACAAATTGAGCGGTAGCTTTTTTAACGGACTCTTCCACCATGTTAAAAAACCTGCGAACAGAAACGTAACGCCATTCATTGTCGTTTCCGGCCAATGTTCGGGCACCCCATATTAAAGTGCCTTTGCCGGTAAATGCGCGAATAGCATTTACAGATTTACCGGCTTCGGTATCTATATTAAGGCTTTCCTGATCTTCGTGGGTAATGCGAACAGCCGGAGCTTTTACTGCGGTGATGCTTACATTGGCAGGTGCCTTCCACACTCCCCGATTTTCATCCACAGCAGCATAAATACCCACAACTGCACCACTTGGTGGCAGAACGACCCCCTGCGTGTTTATGGCGTCCAATATTCCTTTATAAACCGGATCAGTTTGAGCGAGTATTTCTGTACGGCTTTCGCGTACAGCCGAAAGCTCGGTATAGAAATCATCAATCAATGTTTTCAATTTTTCGAGCAGGGCTTTAAAATATCCTGAAGCGGTTTGGGCGGTTTGGGTGGCCGTATATATGTCGTTTCCATCGGTGGCCGGTGCGGCAAAGGTAAATCCAAAGTCCGCATTAAAATCTTCACCTAACAAAGCCGCATCCCAAGTAGGCGAAGGCGCATCACTGTTGGCGGATTGACTGAAATGGTTGTAATCGTACAATGTGACCAACAGACCATGGAAATTTGAATTCTCGGCGGTAAACCTACCATGCACGCTAACGGCTGAGTTGGTATCTGTTGCATCATTATCGGTAAATGTTAGGTCGAAGAAAGCCTCGAAATAATCATAGAGGTCCTGTGCCGCTGTTACCAACTGGGTGCGGTTGGCAATATCACCCATCACAGGTACTATTAAGCTTGATTTAGCGGCCATATCCAAATCAACATTGGCGATACCTGAAACCAGGCCACTGTTAAACAAGGCTGTAATATCAGGAACAGCAACGCTTTCCTTGGTAAATGTTCCGCCAACCACGGCGTCATAATTAACACTAAACGGCAGTGTTGTTTTTAACCAAGGGTAATAAGCTGCCCCATATTTTAGATAATTCATACCTACATTATTCCTGAAATTGGCTACAGGATCGTCGGTTGGGGTTGCCTCATCATCCCCGTCCACAATATCCATAACCGCAAACCTGTCTTGCAATTTGTTACATTGACTAAGCATAGCTGCATGTACCTCACCTGATTCCGATTCGGAAAGATGAACTGTTTCCGGAATAACCAGTAATGTAGGTAAATCCTCTTTCTCCAAAGAGGCAAGTCCATCCAGTAATGCTTGCTTGCTAACATTGCCTGCCGCCGTATTATATGCCCCAACAGATACGATATAACAATCACCTCCGCCATTGGCAAAGAACATACGTAGTGTATCGTAAATTAAATTAATACCATTCACGTTGGTGGAGTTCACTGAATTGTCGGCATTCAAATCAATTTCTAGCGTTGTTGGATCGGGAGCACCTCCGAAGAAGAACTCATACTCTTTTAACGAACCTATTTTTATAGGCTTGATGATACTGCCTGCGTGGTAATCAACCCCATCAACAACCGCTGATTCAGTATAGCCGATAAAAGCGGGGATCGCGGTTTCAACCTGTGCGACGGATGGTGGAAAAATGGATATCTCCTCCACATAAACGCCCGGTGTTTTGTACGATGTTGCCATAACTGTTCAATTTAAATTTCACATATATATTTCTGAATATATTTTGTCGTTGGTGCTGTCGGGCTTTATCAGCCTGTAATCGGGGTTGGGAAGCTCAACTCCACCAAGTTCAATGGATACAAATCCTTTTTCGGTAAGGGGTTGGTCGGTTTTGGTTACCAGTATCTGGCTATTACCATTTTCTGTTTCCAAATCATCCAAACCAGTGACTGTCTGGTCAGTGTCGAAAATATATCGCCAGGTAGTCTTTCGGTTTTCGAAGAGTATCTCGAAGCTTTGATACGGATCGGGTATATGACCGGTTGCATCGGTAACATTCCAGGCTGTTTCATCACCTTTCATTACAATACGAATTATACCAAAGAGGTTTTCTTTTTCTGCAACCGTAAGTCTTTCCAGCTCATTGGTTGCTCCGGTATCTGATAAAACGAAACCATCATCTACTGCCACATTGTCTCCTGTTCTACCTATCAATGGATAAGATACTGGTTCGCTATCGGGCACTTGGTTTGAGAAGAAGAAAAGATTTCCGGCATTTTCGAGGGCAAGCTCTGTATAACTAAAAAAAAGTGAATCTTTTAACTTAATCAAGAAAGTCAATTCGAGTTCATCATCCAATTCGATAAAAGGTTCCGTGATATCGGTTGGCGTTACCTGGCTCCAAACTGTAAATCCGAAATCTGTAGCCCTGAAAACCAAATTATGCCCCGATATTTTTTGCTGACTCTCTGATGTAGTCACAAACGTCAATGTATTGGAGATGTCATATTCAGCAAACTGCTTATCCTTATCTTCCTGATTCATTGACAAATATTCATCCGAACCTTTATTCAGAAAAAAAAGGTGAAGAATACTGACGTCGAAAAGAGGTTTGTATAAGATGGAAAAAGACATTATTTGATGTGGTTTAAATCCCCGCCTATATGGGTGATCACTTCTGAGGTAGCCAGTTTTTTATCTCGTTCTACCTGAATCAATTGCACTTTGTAGATTACCGAAGGTAGTTGTCGCCCACCCAATGTACCCCAAATATTATTGAGCTGCTCGAAACTTGCCGTGTAAATCTGCACGACAAACTTAAAGTAATCAAGCACATCGAAGGACACATTATTGCGGTTGTACACCGTGTTGGATGAGGTGAATATGGTTTTTGCCTGAAAAAACTCTATGGTTTTCGAAATGCTCCTTAAAGATCGCTCGTAAGTGTCGCAATTGGCACTAATCAGCAAGAACAAGTTTAAATTAACGGGGGGTTTTTTGTATTCGGTTCTGTTATTAACCACCTTAAATGAAGGCGCGTTTTTAAGTGTCGATTCTTCTTCTATATTTAATAGGGTTAATATCACATTTCCGTTCAAATCCCTGGCATCGTTACTGCCCGACTCCCACAGGGCAATATTGCCCAACATAATATCTTCTTCCAGATTAATATCCTCGAAATATTTTTCAAGTTGTTCCTTAAGAATTTGAAGGGTTTCGTAAATCATCCGTTGAAAAAAAAAAGATGGCGTTCAGCCACGTGAGAAAAGATATTTTATGGTATGCATCAATTTACCGTAGGATAGATAAAACTATGCAGCTTCGCCACGTCAGTTACATCTAATCCTATCATACAATTATTCTAATTGCAATTTCATCTAACTTTTTGTAAAAATCTATCCTGATTTATGAGGATTTTCGCTTTTTTTTATGATAAACACAGCGAACGAAGGGGTGGATTCAAACAAAATTGGCGAAAGCCGCTATCTTAATAAGTTCGGCAGTATTTTTTGCGTTCAGTTTTTCTTTAAGATGTTTCCGGTGAGAAACCACTGTGTTTTCACAGATGTTAAGTTTACGGCCAATTACTTTGGCCGAATCACCTGATGCAATTAATCGTAACACCTGTTTTTCCCGGGAAGTAATATTGTTGACAGGAGGTTTTAAACCTATTTTCGGTTCAATTTCTTGAATATATCCAATCAATTTATTAGGCGCTATCCTTTTGGTACTGCGTTGATTTATAACATGTACCTTAATATTCACCCAGGCATTTGTTTTATGTTTCAACTTACAATACACTGTGTTAACTAACACGCAATGATTTACTTCATGAGAATCGGTACGTATAAATGTAACTATGTCACAAATTAGTTTGGAATAATCATCCGGGTGAATCAAGGTCTTAAAAAACAAGATTCCTTTGTTCATAAATTCGTTTGGTAAGTAACCGGTAATTCGCCAGATGTATGGAGAAATGTATATACACTTATCTTTACAATAGTCGTAAATAAACGGTGAACTGTTTTGAGTCTTGTTGAAGAGGTGGTTTAAATTACGCGATTCAAATTCGCCTCCCCCCTTACAACTATAATCTGTTAAGGATGACAATAGTGTATTTTCCATAACCATAACATCTATGAAACGTAACTTTTATGGTACCTAATATAATACCATATGGAACAGACGTCAATAATGAGGATTAAGTTTATCGACAATTTTTCCAAAACAACAATAATTGTAACAGCTACATCTTATAGTCAGCCTCGAATTACACGAATTGGTTTATGTTCAGAAAACAGGACCCTGGCTGACCAAAGCTATGGTTTTCGGAATTTTATAAGTTTCCATGAATAAGGCGAGTTACTTCATCCCAATCTTTATTTCTTGACCTTTTATATCTCCAGTAGTTACTGATACCGATGCTAAACCTTTTTTACCAGTTGACCTGATAATAGCCCGGGCTTTTCCATTATGTGTAGTTACTTTATTGGTATTGTGCGGAGCCACATTCATTTCCCATCCATTGTCAACAGCAAGCAATTCTGCATTTCCAGTTACATCAAAAACAATCTCTGTCTCAAGATCTTTTATTTCAATGCCTTTTTCATCATATAGTTTTACAGTTACATGGGCAACATCGTAATTATCGGCTTTTAAAGTAGCTTTATCGCTCTCAATCTCAATTCGGGCTACTTTTCCTGTAGATCCCAACATATATTCGTCCACCGCTTTCCCACCGTTATAACCTACAACCTTTAACTCTCCTTTATGGTAAGGAACTTGCCACTTTATAATATTATCAGTTTCAGAATAATTAGCTAAAGCCTGTTTGCCCAGACTAATTCCGTTTAAAAAGAGTTCTGCCTCCTGGCAATTGGTATAAGTTTGTACAATGATATTTTCGCCCTTTGAATAGTTCCAGTGCTCATTTACCTTATACCATTCCCATAAACGAAGTTTATTCCATACCGGCGGAGGTGTCATATGCATATCGAATTTCCATCCTTCTTCTTTGGTATATGAAAATTCAGATTGGCTGGCAGGAGTTGTTACCATATATACTTTTGGGTCTGTTTTCCACAAACACTCAAAAAAGTGGCCCCTAGGATTTTTAAATCCTGCGAAATCGAACAATGATATATTCAGTCCTTTACGAGGCCATGGCCCCGCTTCGCCACGATAGGCAAAACCAGTCCAGACAAATATGCCAGGAACAAAGTCGCGATTTATACTGTTTTTCCATTCGGAATAGGCCACCCAGTTTTCTGAACCAAGAATGCATTTTTCGGGGAATGTTTTGTGAAAAGCGTCATAATCAGCCGCCCTGTAATTCAATCCTAAAATATCCACTGCCTTACCATAACCATTCGTCATTGAAACTGATGGAATAACGCTTCCGCAAATAGTTGGCCGCGATGTGTCCTCTTCTTTTACCCAAGCGGCAAGTTGAGTTGCCACAATTGTTAAAGAATCGATACCTCCGGTAATTTTTTGGAATGTGTTTCCAATCAAAACTGTATCATACGAAGGTGTGGTATAATATCCATCAATATCTTTATTCACGGTTCCGAAAGTTTCTGCATACTCAGGAAAAGTCCATTCTATTTCATTGCCAATGCTCCACATTATCACGGAAGGATGGTTGAAGTCGCGACGGATCAGATCTTTGAGATCATTCTCTGCCCATTCGAAAAAGACATCACTGTAACCTTTGGAAATATCGTGACTGGCAGCTTCGTCGCCCAAATAGTTTATGCTTTTCCCTTTAGGATTATGCCATTCGTCAAAGAACTCATTCATCACCAACATCCCTTGTTCGTCACACACATCCATTAACAATGGGGAGTGCGGGTTATGAGCCATGCGTACCGCATTTACGCCTATCGATTTTAACTGACTGATCCGATATTCCCAAATGCCTTTAGAGTCTGCCGAGCCGACAGCTCCCATATCGTGGTGCAGGTTAACTCCTTTCAGTTTTAGGTTTTTTCCGTTTAAGTAAAAACCATTGTCCGAATCGAAACGGAATTCCCTGATACCAAATCGTTGTTCAACCTGATCTACAACTGCACCATTTTGTTTTATGGAGATAAGTGCGGTATACAAATTGGGATTTTCTACACCCCAAAGTTGAGGGTTTACCATTGTGATACTTTGTTTCGCTATTTTTTTACCATCCGTATTTTTGCTATATGATATTGCATGTTTATCTGCATCAACAATTGAAATTTCTACTTCAATATCATCGTTAGTACCTTCAACCTTAGTTTCGATTTGAACAGTGGCTTCACTTGAATTTACCTTAGGCGTAGTGATTCGAACTCCCCATTGCGGAATATGCACCTTGGATGTTTTTACCAACCGCACGTTTCGGTAAATACCCGAACCCGTGTACCAACGTGTATCGGCATAAGCACTGTGGTCTACTTTAACGGCAATAATATTGTTGGCTCCATAATTAAGATGTTCGTTTAGTTTATATGAGAAGCTGGAGTAACCGTTAGCCCTGTATCCTAATTTCTCGCCATTTAAATAAACTGTTGAATTACAAAATACGCCATCAAACTCAACCCATATAGATTTACCCATATCTGATGCCGGAACTGTAAAGTTTTTTCTGTACCAACCAATTCCCCCTTCAACAAAACCAGTACTGGCAGCCGTATTTTCTTTTTGGTAACCTGTAATGTTGCTCCAATCGTGAGGTAAACGTATGTCTTCCCAGGCAGAATCGTCGAATGAAACCTGTTCTGCATTAGTTTTATCCCCCAGTGTAAACTTCCAGTTAAAATTAAAATCGTCGATGGTACGAGGCTGCTCTTTTACACAGGACGATAAAAGTATGGCTACGAATAATAATAAAGTGCTTATTGCTTTCATTGATGAATCAATTTAAATTGTGTTATATCTTCTGTCAAAATTATAAACCTTTAATGTTATTGTCAGGAATATATTCTGATTATATACATGGTGAAAATGGCTTATTTAACTTTTGCTAGATAAATGTAATAAGTACCAGCTATTAATTCTCCTTCCTGATTAAACATGGTTCCCTTTACAGTTGTGTCACCTTTTTGTAAGTTCAGTTCAAAAACTATCTCTTTATCGTTGCCATTAACTTTTTTCGTTTCGGAATGGCTTCCTACTTCAAGTTTAATTGTCTGAATGTGTAAAATTTTCGTTTCATTTCCATAAATAAATTTATCAACTCCTCCATGTATAGTCCACGAATCCACTTTTTTTATAAAGGTTGGAACACCCTGGATGGGCGCATTGGCTTCACGAGGCCAACGCCTTACTTCAAAACGGTATAAACCATTCTCCGAAACAGTGATATCCCATGCTCCGACTTCGGGGCTTCCGGCTGCAACCTGAGCATGGTTCCAGGGTACTTTGGGCAGATACCAGTCGGAAGGGCTTAAGAAGATTTCAGGGTCTTCTTTCTGACCAACAATAAACCGTGGTTTGTCACGGTCTCCAGGCGATACACGTTTCCAATAAGCTTTGTAAGCTTTTCTGATTTTATGAGCCACTTCAGGGTATTGACTAATCACATTGTTTTTTTGTCCGAAATCTTTCGATAAATCATAAAGCTCCTTGTTATTTACAAGTCTCCAGTTATTCATCATACCTGCTGTTTGATGCCATTGTTGAGAAGTAAAAGTCCGTTGGTTTTCAACAAAAAGAACTCTATCGGATAATTTCAATTCCGGTTTAAGTAATTGCTTTTTAAAACTTCGTCCATCGAATTCCACTTTTTTCGGAGCCGATAATCCACAATGGTCTATTAATGTAGGGAGTACATCGAAGTGAGCCGTAATGTCAGTTACATCTTTTCCATGTTTTAAGTTTCCATCTGGCCAATGAATAAAAAATGGAACCCGGTGACCTCCTTCGTAAGGCTGAGTTTTTTTACCTCTCATTCCGGCATTGTATAGTTTGACTCCAGCCGTTCCTCCGTTATCGCTCATAAAAATAAGGATGGTGTTTTCAGCTTTTCCCGTTTCTTCGAGCACCTTTCTCAACTTGCCAATATTCTGGTCGATGCGGTCAATACCAGCAAAAAAGTAGGCCACGTAATCCGAAATACTACCTTTATACTTATTAACCATTTTTTTATCAGGTACCGTATGAGGATCGTGGGGAAGATACGTGGCCAGATATACAAAGAAAGGTTCATCATTTTCGCCCTCTTTTATGAAGTCTGTTGCCGCATCAAAAAATACATCGGGAGCATAACCCGCTCTCTTTTCTCTTTCTCCGTTATGCCAATACATATCATCTACCCGGTCGTTGTCAAACCAATCGTCTGTGGTCCCAGTGCCGCCATCACCATGCCCTAACCACTCGTCGAAACCACGATCCATCGGACGATACGGGTAGTTGGAGCCTAAATGCCATTTCCCAAATGCTCCTGTACGATAACCCGAAGCTTTAAACACATCGGCCATCGTTATTTCCGAAGCTCGCAGGGGATTACCTCCGGCTATGGTATGCCACACTCCGGCCCGGTGTGAATATTTACCCGTCATCAAAGCACCCCGGGTAGGGGCACAAGTTGGATCTACATGAAAATCGGTAAATCGTACAGATTCATCATACAGCTTATCAATATTGGGTGTTTTTATTACGGGATTGCCATGGCAACTAAAGTCACCATATCCCTGGTCGTCAGTGACGATAAGAATCACATTCGGACGCTTAATTGCGCTTATTACCTGAGCAGTCATCCATAAAATAATGAAATACAACAGGAATAGCTTTATTTTATTAGCTGATATACGCATATCAATTTAAACTTTTTCTTAAAAGACTTTATTTCCAAGAGAACCATCTTTATTTTGTTCTAGTCGCAAGGCTTTTACTTGTTTTATACAGTCAAAAAGGTCCGCAGACTGCACCCTTCGCTTACCCACTATTTTCTTTATTTTGAGACAGAAAGAACTCCCTGCGGTCAAACAGCTTTCTGTCTTTCCAAAATTAAAGAAAAGTGGGTTATAAGCTACATTGCTGATGTCGGTAGCTTGACTTGAAACTTTGCATAAGATAAATGCGTCTCCCCTGATTTAAATGGAAGCCAGTATACAAAAATGAAAAAACACTTCGTTTGAAAACTCAACCATTGACTTAAATTCGAGTCAAGACTCTATTAATCCCAATATTTTTCAACAATCGCTTGTATCTCCGGATAGTTCTCGTCCGTTTCGTTATACTCTTCACGTTGCCTTTTTAGTTCGGCTTTTAGCTCTGTGATTATTTCTTTGTAAGCAGGGTCATCGTAACGATTATTCATTTCCTGCGGATCGTTTTTCAGGTCGTAAAATTCCCAGCTGTGAGGTGTTTCACGCTCTATACCAAAATACTGTTTACCCCAATAGTGCTTGCTAAATTCCGATTCAGGCAAATAGTGCTTACCATAATAAAATACCAGCTTATAATCTTTGGAGCGAACCCCAAAATGAGCAGGAACATAATGATGAATGATGTGCATCCAATAGCGGTAATAGGTTGCAGTACGCCAATCTTGTTCTTCTTTTCCTTTAAGGGTATTGATAAAGCTTTTTCCTTGCATATACTCAGGAGCTTCTCCCCCTGCCAGTTCAATCATAGTTGGTGCAAAGTCCGTATTGTTAATCAACAAATCCGTTACCTGACCTTCTTCAATCATTTTTGGATAGTGCATAATAAATGGCATACGCATCGACTCTTCGTACATCCAACGTTTATCCTGCAGGTCGTGTTCGCCCAACATCATACCCTGGTCACTGGTATATACAATAACTGTATTTTCCCAAAGTCCTTCTTTTTTCAGAAAATCAAAAAGTCGACCTAAGTTATCATCGATCCCTTTTACGCAACGTAAATATCTTTTCAAGTAAAGTTGATAGGCTAAATGAGCGGAATTATTAATTCCTTCCAAAGAATCTTCGAAAAAAAATAAATTATAATCGCGGTACATGTGCCTATCGGAAATGGAAGTGCCGATATAGTTGATTAAAGAGTCATTTTTTCCTCTTGTCCCTTCAGAACCCCAATTGGGCTGGTAGTACAAACTTGCCGGCTCAGGAATTTCTGTGTTTTCCAAAAAAACATCATAACGTGGCGCATTCTCAAAAAAGTCGTGAGGTGCCTTGTAATGATGCATCAAAAAGAAAGGCTTTGACTTATCAACATTCTTTAGGTAATCAATGGATAAGTCGGTGATAACATCACTGGAATGACCTTTGGACTTAACCTTGTTTTTGGGCCAGGTTCCTTTTCCCTTTTCATTAAATGCGGGGTTAAAATACTTACCCTGCCCGGGTAATACTTTGTAATAATCAAATGCCGAAGGTTCTTCGTGCAAGTGCCATTTTCCTATAACGGCAGTACTATACCCTAGTTTTTTCAACTCTTGTGGTAAATACTGCTTTTTAGGATCAAGGTGAATATCTAAATCCAATACTCCATTGGTTTGCGGGTACTGTCCTGTGATGATCGAAGCACGGCTAGGGGTGCAAATTGAGTTGTTACAGAAAGCATTCTCAAAACGTATTCCTTCTGCTGCCAGTTTATCTAAATTGGGGGTTAAGTTTAAATTCGATAATCGTCCACCATACGAGCCAATGGCATGTGCAGCATGGTCATCGGACATGATATAGATGATATTGGGTTGTTTCTTTTTTGAAAACAAACTAGTGCATACCAATAACATTGCAAGTAATACACAGGCTCTTTGAGCTACGCAAATATGAAACCGATTCATTATGTAGGTTTTTATTGTTTGTTAAAATTTCTGGAAATACAAAATAAACTCTAATGCAATTAATATGAAATAGGAATAATTGTAATAATGATGGATTAAATTGTAAGGATATTTTGCTATTTTTTCACAATCTTTTTTGTGTAAACATTGTCTTCCGTTGAAAGCCGAATGATATAAGTTCCATTTACATAAGTTGACATGTCGATTTCAAACGTACTCGAATTAATGCCAATGGTGTTCCGCAAAAACAGACTTCCAGTAATATCAACTACTTCAACACTTTTAATTAACTCTCGAGATTGGTTAAATTTTATGTAAACTATTCCAGACGAAGGATTGGGGCAGATACTAAAATCTTCCTTTATAAAATCGTTTTCTCCTATTGAAATATCAACACTAGCCTTATGAATCATAATGTTTGAAATTGTATCGCTCACCATTTCAAACTCTTCAATTTCTGAAATGTAGGTTATAATTGCTTTATATTGGTCATCGGTACTTAGTGTCGATTCCACATCCATTTTACGACTAATGATTCTATTACCATACCGTTCTTTTCGGTATTCCGATGCGACAATATTATCATCCTTATCTAATAAAAGAATAGATAAGTCCCCATCAGTCTTAGTGGCATAAGAAAACTCAATACCGATAGTTTCATCGTCTGTGAATACGCTATCCACTTCAAGAATCTCTATTGTAGCTTCCCAAGGGTCTTCAACATTAAAAAATAAGTTGCCGAGGTTAACAGCCTGGGGATCTTGCCAATTCATCCCATTTCTAAACATATATACCCTAAAATAATAGTCCGTCCCATATTCCAGAGGCGAAGACAAGTTTATGTTAAACTTCATAGTGCCTTTACCAGCTTGCACTATTTGACTATCCCATGAAAGTCCATCGCCGTTAGGTTTATGTACTTCAACCACTAACTTACATACCGTATCTGCTTCGTAGGCTACATCAAGGTTAATAGAAGATGCCGGTTCAAGAGAGGTAGGAAAGCTTTCTTTATAAAGAATTTTAGTCAAAGGCTTCTCTGTAAACGAGATTTGTACAGAATTGGTAAAAACCACCGTTCCTTCATCTTCGATACTATATTTAAGCGTATAATTATCGCTTCCATCAGTGATGGATGCGGTACTAAATTCAAGAGACAGGGAACGAACACCTTGATTAACACTTATAGTAGTATCATCTATTACTTCATTGGTCGGCGATAACAACTGAGCTGTAACAAATTGGTTTTTACAAGCAGAATAAATCAAGGTAGCGTTAATATTCTCACCCAGATAAGCGTTCTGATTGGCTTCATAGACTTCAATGTTATCTTTATCTTCATTAAAGTCATCGGGATTAACATCAACTAACTTCCATGTTCTAACCCAATCGTATTTTACCGCTCTTTGGTCACGTGTGCGGAAATCATCCTCCCACATCCACTCTTCGGGTTTTGGGTTTCCGGCATTATTTTCTTCTTTACCAGCAGTGATATAGGTTTCCATGGATAAAATCAATGCCATGGGTATTTTAAAATCCCTCGCAGGGGTAACAGTGCTAAAAAGTCTGTCATTATTATAAAAATGTGCAGTTGTAGCGTTTTCCCACCACATACCCACGGTAAAGAAGGCATGAGGGTCTTCTAGTGTGTAATGGTCGGCACCTCTGGAATCCCACGCATCCCATCCTTCATAAGGAACGCAATTACCATCGTTGTCGATATATTTTAGATCTTTTGTATGACTATTTACATGTTGTACATAATTAAAAAAACCACCCCTGTCATCTTTTTCTCCTGCTCCCGGACCAGTATAACCCATGTTTTCGATTAAATCCAGTTCCGTTGAGTATTTATCGAGACATTCGGTAGCTGTAATCTGTCGCGAATTCATAAACACTCCGGATCCCATTGGGAAATCGGAAGGACGGATACATACTTCGAAATAACCATAGGTTTGAAGGTTTTTGGTATCCAATGCTCCTCCTGCAAAAGTAAACGTACGATCCAATTTATCGCTGTGCCATACTTCATCTTCATAATACCAGATTGGGTTCATTGTCAAGAAGTAATTGCTATCGTTATCAGGGTCTTGCTCGGCTCTAATAGCTTTGGGGTCAAATGCGGCAGTTCTGCCCCACGACCTGTCTTTGGTGTACACATTAAACACATCGGGGTTTGCTCCCTGCGGACCGAATTCATCGCTCATAAGCGGATTCAAAATCCATACTTTACCGGCAGGTGGGTCTGGGGGACCTGCATGTAGCGAGATGGATACCACATAAAACATAAGAGCTTGCAGAATCTTTTTCATAACATTTTACTTTTCAACAGGAAGTAAATTTCAGAATTAAAAATATTAGACAAAGGCGGTTTTTTTAGATGTGTACAGGGAGTTATATGCTTTGAGTACAGGTTATTTAATAACTCCCTTTTAACTAAGGCTATTTGTTCCTCTTAATTCACCCTAAACACAAAAGCATGCTCACAAGGCTTATTTTCGGGTAATTGAATCTCTAAAGCATTTTCCATTTGTTTAAAAACTATTTTAGATTCACTACCTATTAGTTTTATACTTTTAACCTTGCCATTATAATTGCTGGAACCTAATGACTTTATTGGAAGTACTCCTGACTCCGGCCATCCCAAGGCAATGGCGTATAACCGTCCTTCACGGGTTGTAAAGCGGATGTCCTCATCACCAAAACCATCAAATTTCATATCTGCTAAATGCCCTGTTTTTGTTTCGGTAGGGCCTTCTCCATAGATTAACCAAGGACGACTTTCGTAGATAGCTTCACCGTTAAGTTTTAACCATTTTCCTATTTCCCTAAGCCGTTGCTTTTGATCCTCAGGAATGGTGCCATTGGGGTGTGGTGCCAAGTTTAATAGTAAGTTACCGTTTTTACTCACAATATCTACCAGGTCGTCAATCAGATTGTTTGTAGGATAACATTCCAGTTCTGTTGTCCATATCCATAATTTTTGAGAAATCGAATTGTCGGTTAACCAGGGCTCAGGATATATTTTAGGCATCCTGTTGCGCTCCAGATCAACCGTTCCTGTTCCTAATGGAAAATCAGGACGCTTGAAAGTTAGTACAAACTCCTGATCATTTTTTTCGGCATGATTATAGGCATACGCCATCATTTCCTGACGTGTTTTTTCCGAAAGAATCTGAACACGATTGTCGAACCACAATAAGTCGGGTGAATAGCCATCAACTACCTCCTTACATTTCTCCAACCAAACCCGCTCAAACTCTGCACTTGGCATTGGATTTACTTTGTAGTAACCCTTTGTGTCTTTAGTCCTCCATGCGGTTTCAGGTACTTTTTCGCCATATAGTGATGCATTGGCAGGATCGGCACAATCGGTATTTTCGTCCCAGGTTGGGTACCACCCCCATAACCACGAGTGGTGTAGGCTTACCACATATTTTAAACCACGCTTACGAATAGCCTTTCCCAACTCAGCAACAATATCACGCTTAGGTCCCATATCAACTGAATTCCACGGATTAACTTTAGAATCCCACATCGCAAAACCGTCGGCATGTTCTCCACAAGGTCCTGCAAAACGTGCCCCCGACTCTACAAATAAGTCAGCCCATTCATCGGCATTAAATTTTGGTGCTGTAAACAGGGGAACCAAATCCTTATAACCGAACTTGTTCACTGCTCCGTACGTCTCGGTATGAAATTTATAGTTGGGATGATTTTTATAATACATATTGTGCCCGTACCAATCTGAAGGGCATTCGGGAACGGAATAGACACCCCAGTGCGTATAGATACCAAATTTGGCATCCCGGAACCATTCAGGGCATTCGTATTGTTGCAGGGATTCCCAGGTTGGTTTATACATTTTTTGTGCATTGGTCAAAGTTGTGCTTATGCAGACGATTATTATGCAGGTTGTTTTTAATAGCTTGCTCATTTGTTTGTATTTAACTGATTTGCATTATTAAGCTGGATGTATTTGTTGATTTTCAATTATGATTTAATTGGATAATTACCGTTCTCTCTTACTAATTTCATGATATAATCATAGGTGAGACCTGACACTTCGCTGGATACGGAATGGTCGGACTGGAAAATAAATCCTCCTCCTTTAGCTGCTTCAAGTTTTCTTAGAATCTCTTCTTTTATGCGTGTTTCATCTCCCGATTCCCAATTCATCACGTTGTTATTGCCGCAAAAACCAATGTCATGACCGTATCGCTCCCTTAATTGATTCACATCCATATTTGCTTTCACTTCCAGAGGATTATAAAAGTCAATGCCTATTTCGATATAGTCTTTAAAAATGGAGTTCACATTTCCGCAACCATGGTAAATTACCATTAATCCTTTTTCGTGACAATAATCTACCATTTTTTTTACCCATGGTTTAAAATGTTCACGCCAATATTCCGGGTCGAAGAACATTCCGTTTTTATAGGCCACATCTCCCCAAATAACCATTCCATCAAGTAGCCCATTGGCTGCCTCAACCTGGGCTTTGCAAATATCCAAATAAAACTGTCCTACTTTTTCAACGGCTTCAGGAAAACGATCGTAATGCATCATAGTCCATAACATGGCATTTTCCTGGCCTATTAAACGGGTAAGGCATTCGTTAATCTCCCCTACTCCCCCAAACACGGCAAAATCGGAATAAAAGGATTTTACCCGCTCAAAGTATGCAGGTGTATTCCTGTGGAATGTATCTCCAACTCCATTTATATGATCATCCCCGGCTTCAAAATACCGACGTTTATCGTATGGATCATCAAACTCAAATTCAAGTAATTTATCGATGGTATCCACATTCCATTTCATCATTTCGGGCATAGGAAAATCATGACGCTTTCGCATCACTACCTCATATCCTGTTTCAACATGCACCTCCTGTTCATCTTCATAAATAACATCGAACTTTTTAATATGAGGATCCATATTGGGGTTCACCACTATCCAGTCTAAATTGTAATGGTAATAAGGATTAGCATCTTCGGGCAATCCAAGTTCCCTTTTCCACCTATCTATAAAACTGTTCCAAAAAAACTCCCCAATAGGAATCCTATCTGGTTCTTGATGGTTAGCTGCCTGTTGCAATCGCTTTACTTTTTTTAAAGCATTATCGCTACGTTTTGTGTTATCCGATTTTCCTGTATAATTGAACATTATATTCTGCATTAAATTTAATGTTAAATTTAGAAAGTGAAGTAATAAAAGTGTTTTACAAACCAAACAAGTTATTGTCCATTTGGAACATCGCAATTTTGAAACCTCGCTAATATCTGCATTTTATGTTATTTTTGTCTTCTATAAACAAAACATACAACATGAACCCCTCTGAGCTTTTGAAAAACATATCTTTTAACCTTTCATCTGTAGGTAGTTGCAAGGTAGGGACTGAATGGAATTACAGAAATATCATTAGTTCATTTAGCAGATTATATTTAGTAACAGATGGAGAAGCAAGCATCTACATAGGTGAAGAAAGAATTCACTTGAAGAAAGGACACCTTTACTTAATACCGAGTTTTACACACTGCAGTTATGTGTGCGAAAATGAATTGTCTCATTACTATGCTACATTTACCATTCAGCTTCGGAATAATTTAAGCATTTACCAATTGTTTAACTTTAATTATGAGATTGAAGCCTCAGTGGAGCATTCTGATTATTTCAAAAGACTTTATGAGACAAATCCCAACATGGAACTGCCTGCAAAAGACCCCAGGATATACCAACGCCTCAGCAGCAAATCCTGGAATCATCCGATATATGATGCAGATCGAAGTTTAACATCATCGGGATTACTATACCTGTTGTTATCAAAATTTGTAGGTTACCCTAAAATCGACCTTGAAAAAGGAGATGCCAGTGATATTTTGTTGTCTTTAAAATATATTCATTCCAATTTAGAAACCGAACTTACAGTTACTAGGTTGACTGAATTGTCCTGTTTATCTACTGGTCATTACACCCGAAAATTCAAACAATTAATGCAACTAACACCATTAGATTACATTAACAAACAACGTATAGAAAAAGCCCAGCTACTATTAAATACCACTTCACAATCGTGTATTGAAATAGCTGAAGCGTGTGGATATAAAAGCAATGCATACTTCTGTAAGGTTTTCAAAAAACATATTGGCAAATCGCCGGGAGAGTACCGTATTAATCAGGTTTTATGAGACTTACAGACATATTCCCACAGTAGTTTGTTATGAACATTAAACTGAAAGAAGCATGGTGATTAATAAAAAAAGGTTTCCTCTGCTTTAGAAGAAACCTTTACTTGGTACTCGAGGCGGAACTTGACTTCCGCACTTTTTCGGGGCACCCTCTGTATCCCTTGTTACTGAGTTTCTTTTTTAACTTGGGTGACCCAAATATATTTCAATGTTCATTCGTAAAAAACGCAATAGCTCTGGAAGCGTTTCTGTACAGGTGATACAGAAGGTTAAGGGTCGGAACAGTCTTATAAAAACAATAGGATGCGCCACAACGCAACAGAAAATTAAAAAGTTGGTTGAGGTTGGATATCAAGAAATTGAAAGAATAACTGGTCAAAGCAACCTTTTCTTATCTGATAAGGATAGCCTCGCTGAAGAAACCCTACTCAATATCGGTAACTCAGACATTAGGACTATTGGTCCAGAATAAATATTTGGAAAGATTTATAATCATATCGGTTTCCAATAAATTGAAGAAGAATTATTCAGGCACCTTGTAATTTCAAGGTTGGCTTTTCCCTTAAGTAAGTTGAAAACAGTTGAGTATGTTTACCGTTACCAAGGCGTTCGTTTAAGCAATGATAAGGTTTACCGTTTTTTGGACAAGCTAAACAACAAGCAGAAGGGACTGATTGAACAGATAGCCTTCTCGCACACCTTAAAAATATTGAACGGCAATGTGTCAGTTGTTTTTTATGATATGACCACACTGTACTTCGAAGCAAGCGATGAAGACGATTTAAGAAAAACAGGTTTTAGCAAGGACGGGAAACATCAGAAACCTCAAATCTTTTTAGAATTGCTCGTTGGGTTGGGTGGTTATGCAATAAGTTACGACATTTTTGAAGGAAATATTTATGAAGGTCATACACTCATCCCTTTTTTAGAAAAGATAAGCGCTAAGTTTAATTTGTCAAAACCCATAATTGTAGCTGACTCAGGTTTACTCTCAAAAGATAACATTATTGCTCTAGAAAAAGAAAATTACGAGTACATCTTAGGTGCCAGGTTAAAGAGTTGAAACAGCAGATATTAAGGCTTTCTCTTGAGGATGGAGAAGTGTTTTGTATTGACAAACCAAGTGGGCAAAGGCTTATTGTTTCCTACTCTAAAAAAAGAGCATCTAAAGATGCATATAACCGAAAGCGGGGGTTGACAAGACTGGAGAAGAAAGTAAAATCCGGGAAACTGACAAAATCAAGTATTAACAACAGAGGGTACAATAAATACCTTACCATGTCTGGCGATGTTACCATTGCAATTAATTATGAAAAGTTTGAAAACGATGCCAAATGGGATGGGCTAAAAGGATACCTAACAAATACTAAACTTAAAGAAGAAGAGGTTATAAACAACTATGCCAACCTGAGGCACATAGAAAGGGCTTTCAGAATGTCAAAGACAGACCTTCGCATACGCCCGATATACCATAGGTTAAGAAGTCGAATAGAGGCTCAAATTTGTATTTCATTTACAGCATACGCTATTTACCAGGAGCTTGAAAGAGTTTTAAGACTTGAAGATACTGACTTGTCAATAAGGAAAGCTGCAGACTTAACTCACAATATGTACCAGATAACATACACGCTACCTGACTCCAAACTTAATAAATCTTGCCTATTGAAAATGACCCCGGATCAAGTAAAACTATACAATATTGTATTAAAATATTGTTAGGGTGACCCAATGCGAAAGTCAAGAAAGATACCGACAACAATTTGAAAAACCATTCGATTTCTTAACATTCAACAAAGAACTTGTTTTGTCGCATGGAAGTGGTCGGTATGTAATAGCATTTGATCCTTCTTATATCAGCAAGTCAGGGAAGAAAACACCTGGACTTGGTTACTTTTGGTCAGGATGTGCCAATCAATCTAAATGGGGTTTGGAAATTGGAGGATTGGCAGCAATAGATGTGGATAATCATACCGCTTTTCACTTGGAAGCCATTCAGACAATACCAAGCAAGGATCAGTCATTGGCAGATTGGTACGCTGGCGTCATTAATGAACGTAAAGATGTACTAAAAACAATCTCACCGTACCTAGTTGCAGATGCCTGGTTTTCCAAGAAAATATTTGTTGATCAGGTTTTGGAATGCGGCATGCATATGGTAGGCCGACTCAGGGACGATGCCGACCTTTGGTACCTATACCAGGGAGAGCCAACAGGAAAACGGGGAAGGCCCAAAAAATATGTAGGTAAAGTTTACCATCATAATATCGACATGGATTATTTTGCTTTGTGCCATAAAGATAAAGATTCATCAATATATAGCGGCGTGGTATATTCCAAATGGCTTAAAAGGAACATTCGGTTGGTACATGTTGTATATACCGGTAAAAATGGAAAACAAATTTACAAACTCTATTTTTCAACCGATACAAAACAAGAACCATTGGAGATCGTGAAATATTACAGGAGCCGTTTTCAAATCGAATTTCTATATCTGGATGCAAAACAGCACACTGGTTTAAATGACTGCCAGGCCAGAAATGAAAATAAACTCGATTTTCACTTTAATGCCTCACTGACTTCAGTTAATCTCGCAAAAGTTACAGGGTGGTTAAACGTGCCAAAAGAACAACGAAAAGCGTTTTCTATGAATGATATTAAAACCATAAACCACAATATATTACAGCTGAATCTATTTTTTGACAAGTTCGGGTTAAATCCGTACTCACCAAAAAAAATGAAAAGGGCTAACGAGCTCATATTTTACGGCACTATTGCCTCTTAATTTTTTAACTAACTATTGTGTATAAAACAACCCAAAAACTGCGTCATATTTTAGTACCTTTCCAATTATTTTACAAGATCATCTTTGGGGTTTTGCTCGTCCAAAATGATAAGAACAACGACAAAGCACTTATAATTCAAATCACACTTTAGAAGTCATGATACTAATTGCAGACAGCGGATCGACGAAAACAGAATGGAGGGGAATTTACAACGGCAGTTCACAAACCTGCATCACTAAGGGAATCAACCCATTCCACCAAACCTCTGAAGAGATATTTAGGAGCTTAAAGGACGATTTCACCATAGATCAGACTACAATTAAAGAAATCTATTTTTATGGTGCTGGATGTGCGAACGAAGATAAGATTAACATCGTTAGAAAAGCACTTAGAGACTTTTTTAACATAAACAACATAACTGTAGAAAGCGATCTGACGGGAGCAGCCCGATCTCTTTGTGGCAGTAAGCCAGGAATAGCATGCATACTCGGAACCGGATCCAACTCTTGTCTGTATGATGGCAGAAACATAAAAGACAACGTTTCTCCATTAGGCTACATCATTGGCGACGAGGGAAGCGGAGCCGTTATGGGTAAAAAACTCATAGGTGACATATTGAAGAACCAACTTCCGGAACAGGTCATAAGGCTATTTTTCCGGGAACACAATACCAACAGGGCACAAATACTGGACAACATATACAAGAAGCCATTGGCAAACCGGTACTTGGCCCAGTTCACCAAGTTTTTATCCAAACACATCGAAATTGAGGAAATCTACAATTTAGTGACCAACGCATTCGATGAATTCATCAAACGCAATTTACTTCAGTATAACAACGTTTTACACCTTGAAATAAATTTTACCGGTAGCATTGCCTATCATTTTCAAGAACAACTGATAAAAGCATTAAACAAAAATCATTTAACCTTGGGTGCAGTTACCCAGTCGCCCATGGATGGTCTGGAACAATATCACTCAAAAACTAAAAATTGCCTCGTGGCAAAAGCAAACAAAACTAAACCGAGCGTTACTGAATCCTCTTCCAAATTCGACAATCTTGAGATTATGTCGGTGGAAAAGTTAATTACATCCATTAATCATGAGGACGCCTATGTACATGTTGCCGTTGCAAAGGCATTACCCCAGGTCAAAGAACTTGTGGAAAGAATTGTTGACCGCATGCAAAAAGGCGGTAGGGTTTTTTATTTAGGTGCCGGCACTAGCGGAAGATTAGGGGTACTGGATGCCTCCGAACTTCCGCCTACATTTGGCGTGCCAGACAACATGGTAATTGGTTTGATTGCAGGAGGTGATGCCGCTTTGCGCAAAGCCGTTGAAGCTGCCGAGGATGATCCCGACAAAGCCTGGAAAGAACTTTTAGCTTTTGATATTAACGAAATGGACACAGTAATAGGAATTGCAGCATCAGGTTCCACCCCATATGTTGTTGGGGGTATCAGACAAGCCCGCTATAATGGGTTATTAACTGGCTGCATCACGTGCAACCCGAACAGCAAAGTGGCCCAAGTAACAGAATACCCCATTGAGGCCATTGTGGGGCCCGAGTTTGTTACCGGGAGCACACGCCTTAAAGCAGGCACTGCACAAAAAATGATTTTGAATATGATGACCACGACCATTATGATTAAACTGGGAAGAGTTAAAGGCAACCAGATGGTCAACATGCAGCTGACCAGCGAGAAACTAGTCGACAGGGGATCAAGGATGATTATGGAAGAAACAAAACTAGCGTACGAAGATGCCAAAAGACTCCTTTTATTGCACGGATCGGTAAAGAAAGCTATTGAAGCATATCGCAATATATAAATACCCATATTTGGAAACAAAGAGCATACAGGTTACATATAGATCTCAAGGATAGCTACGACCATGAACCAAAAAAAAATGTCCGTAGAAAAACATTTTATTTATGTGACTTTTTTTTTATACACAGGTCTAAATTATAAAGAGAGAAACAAACTATTGTTTAACTTTAGAAATTAGCTAATTGAAATTGATTTCCTCTCCTGAGGAACCTTTCGTTATTTATGGTAATAGATGACCCCAAAAAAATCAACGATTATGAGTAAATCAGAAATTGAAGCGCATATTCTTAAGGCGGAAGCCCATAAGGTTGCTATTAAACATCTGGAGGAAAACCTTGCACAAGTTAATCAGTTTATTGCTAATATACGTGATGACGAGGACGGTGTCAAACAAGGTGAAATAGAGCCCGAAACACTGTCGCACAACACTGAAGATCAGGACATGACATTGGCCATGCAACAAAAAGCGAATTTAATAAAGGCACAGATCAAACTTATTAACGGGTACAAAAACGCTAAACCAACCGCAATTGTGGATCCTGGTTCACTGGTATTTGTACAAGATCATGTTTTTTATATTTCGACCAGCGTTGAAAGTTTTAACCACAAGGGTTATAAAATCACATGCCTTTCTGTGGAAGCACCTATCTATAAAGCCATGAAAGGTCTTACAACAGGAGATACTTTTGAATACAACGGCAGAAGTTACACGATAAAAAAAATAGCCTAAATTATTATACACCGCTTTAATAGGTTCGTTATATACTTTGTAATTCGCGCAGATAGGGCTTAGCAGCCTGTATTTAGCTATATAATGAAAGACGTTTGTAGGTGCCCGGCACTAAAGCGTAACCCTAAATAGTTTTTTGTAAAAATTAGGATACTCGTTTATGAACTATTTTATTAGTTCCGGAAACGATTATCACACTGATGTGATTCTTTCCTTCCAATTTTTCGTTGCACCTTTAACAACTGAGTTCAGTTGCTCGGATGAAGCATAAGTTTAGCGAGAATTGGCCTTATTTTCGGAACCACTACGAATAAATTTTATTGAGTTTGCAGTTTAATCCAATATAATTATTCTTGCGGGAAACATGGGAGGTCACTTTATTTTATCATGTAAACTCTATATGCCATCTGACTTTGCTTTACCTTAAAGTGGAATTAAGACTATCCCTAAGCCAATATTGAAATATCCCTGATTGCTGTTTGGACCTAGGAATGTTAAATGAATTACATACATTTGGTAGATCAAATGCCTAAAAAGACATGAGAACAGACTTTTACGAAATTTCTAAACTTGACAGCCATGAAAGCACTAATAAATTATTTTCTTCAAGGCCTCCTTTTCATAGCCCCGATAGGAATTACCGTTTATATAGTTTATGTAATATTCAAACTTGTTGATGACATCTTACAGCAATGGCTGAAGGAGTCTCTTGACATAAACATCCCGGGCCTGGGAGTGGTAATTATTGTTGCACTGCTTGTATTCATTGGTTTTGTGGGACAGACCTTTATCGGCCGGCCCTTTAAGTACTTGTTTGGAAAGCTAATAAAAAAGGCGCCATTGGTCAAAGTAATATATTCAGCTTTCAACGATTTATTTTCAGCCTTTGTAGGGAAAGAAAAAAAATTCAATAAACCTGTATTGGTCAAAGTGAATATGCTTTCAGATCTTGAAAAGCTTGGGTTTCTTACAGAAGAAGATTTATCGTTAATTGATGAAAAAGATAAAGTGGCTGTATATTTTCCTCACTCCTATAACTTTTCGGGAGAGATGTTTATTGTTCCCAAGGCTCAGGTAAGGCCCATTGATATTTCACCGGCTGAAGTAATGAAATTTATTGTTTCGGCAGGGGTTGCCGGATGGAACTGAAAGATGTAGTAAAACATAAGGTGTCCGGAAACGATATTTGGAGGGGAAACTGGACGCCAACGAATTAAAAACTAATCGTAATGATAATATCAATTCTACTTTTAGTTGTCGGCTTCGGTCTACTTATAAAAGGCGCTGATTTTTTGGTAAACGGTTCTTCTTCCCTTGCTAAAAGATTTAATGTATCCGAGTTGGTTATTGGACTAACCATCGTAGCCTTTGGAACATCAGCGCCCGAACTCGTGGTCAACACCATTGCGTCGGTAAACGGTTACGACGATGTTGTCATGGGCAACATCATCGGAAGCAATATTTTTAACCTTCTGTTTATATTGGGAGTATCAGGCATTATTTACCCAATTACGGTTCAGGTGAGTACAATATGGAAAGAAATACCATATTCGTTGGCAGCAGCAATTATTCTTATCGCTTTGGCGAACGACGCCCTTTTGCTTAAGTCAACAGCTAATACTATTAATCAAACAGATGGAATTATATTACTGGTCTTTTTTTGCCTGTTTATGGTCTACATCTTTTTTAGTGCTAAAAAGGAAACAAATGCAGATATAACACAAACCAAACAGCTAAGCCTGACGAAAACAGTCATTTATATCATACTCGGTCTGACGGGATTAGTTTTGGGTGGTAGGTTTGTTGTCAATAATGCCATACAAATTGCCCGAATGCTATCAGTTAGTGAAAAACTTATTGGATTAACCATTGTTTCAATAGGGACATCGTTACCCGAATTGGCTACCTCTGTAGTTGCAGCCATAAAGAAGAAAAGTGATTTGGCCATTGGAAACGTGATTGGCTCTAATATTTTTAATATTTTTTTAATTCTTGGAATAAGTTCAATTATTTCTCCAATTGATTACAGCGCTGCATTCAATTTTGATATTGGAATATTAATATTTTCCAAGGTGTTTTTATTTATAGCCATGTTTACAGGAGTACGTAAAAAGCTGGACCGATGGGAGGCCGGGGTGCTGTTGCTAATATTTTTAGGTTATTTGGCTTTCCTTATAATAAAAAAATAACTTGCACAAATCAACATAAGCCAACCAATTAAAGATAGCTTTGATATATGAAAAGTGACCGTTGAAATTATTTTAGTCCAAATGATATATTCTATGATAACAATCGGAAGAAAAGATAAAGTTGATTTGCCAGGCCTCGAGTTAAATAACATCGAGGCAAAAATAGATACCGGAGCTTATGGATGCACGCTACATTGTCATTCCATTGGATTAGTGATGAGAAATGGCAAAGAAATTCTGGCATTTAAGGTACTAGACCCTTCACATTCCCTATACGAAGACAAGGTTTTTTATTTTGAAGAATTCAGTGACAAATTGGTCAAAAATTCCGGAGGCGAAACTGAACACCGCTATACCATAAAAACCGAAATGATTGTTTTTGGAGAGAACAAAGCCTTTGATTTCTCCCTAACGAACCGAAATAAAATGAAATACCCGATACTATTAGGAAGAGAGTTTCTTACTGGTCGATTCGTGGTAGATGTCGCATTAAAAGATTTATCATTTAAACTAAAAAAAACAGAAAAATGAAAATAATAGTATTGTCACGAAACCCTAAGCTGTACTCTACGCAGCGATTAATGGAAGCAATTAAACAAAAGGGACATGAAGGAATGGTAATAGATCATCTTAAGTGCGATATTGTCATGGACGACGAGGGGCCATCTATTTTTTATTCAGGTGAAAAATTGACGGGGATTGACGCCATAATTCCGAGAATTGGGGCATCGGTTACCTTTTATGGAGCGGCCGTTGTTAGGCAATTCGAGATGATGAAAGTATTTAGCACACTTGATTCTCTTGCGCTCACCAGATCCCGGGATAAACTGCGGAGTTTACAAATTTTGTCCAGGGAAGGAGTTAGAATGCCAAAAACGGCATTTACAAATTTCAGCAAAGAAGACGATAAAATATTAACCCATATCGGAGAGGCACCTGTGGTCATAAAATTACTGGAGGGAACACAAGGCGTGGGCGTTGTATTAGCTGAAACCAATAAAGCAGCCAAATCGGTTGTACAGGCGTTTGACAGCGTAAAAACAAGAGTTATCCTGCAAGAATTTATTGAAGAAGCCGGAGGTGCTGATATTCGCGCATTTATTGTAAACGGAAAAGTAGTTGGAGCAATGAAAAGACAGGGTAAAGAGGGCGACTTCCGCTCTAACCTGCATCAAGGCGGTAATGCAACCATCATCAAATTGAGCAGGGAGGAGAAATCAACTGCGCTGAAGGCTGTCAAGAGTATGGGGCTGGCCGTAGCCGGAGTTGATATGCTGCAATCGAAAAGAGGCCCTATGGTATTGGAAGTGAATTCTTCACCTGGCCTGGAGGGAATTGAAAAGGCTACCGGTGTGGATATAGCCGGAAAAATAGTGGAATATATCGAGAGTTCAGCCAACGGTAAGAAAATTCCAAAAGATAAAGTTAAGGCGTAACCCAATTTTATATGATAATCAATAATACCGAGATACGTCCGGGAGATAATGAAAAACTGGAAGTTAACATAGCCAGACTTCCTTCTCATTCCCCAATAGACATCGTAATTAACGTGGCAAGGGCGCTTAAACCTGGTCCAGTCCTCTTATTAATTGGAGGGCTCCATGGCGATGAAATTAATGGTATTGAGATAGTCAGGCGAATAATAGAAGAAGGCAAAAATGTACCTGAAAGAGGTACAATAATCTGTATACCCATAATCAACGTATACGGCTTTATTCATTTTTCAAGATATGTACCCGACGGAAAAGATGTTAACCGATCTTTTCCGGGAAATAAAAATGGTTCCCTGGCCAGCAGAGTGGCTAATTATTTAATGAAAGATATCGTTCCTAAGATTGATTATGGTCTGGATTTTCATACTGGCGGTGCCGAACGCACTAATCATCCCCAAATAAGATGCAATATGAAAAAAAGCATTAATCAAGAATTGGCAAGTATATTTAACGCACCCTTTACGGTACATTCAGCTTACCGTCCAAAATCCTTGCGTTATGCCGCTAACAAACTGGATAAAAACATACTTATATACGAAGGCGGAGAATCATCACGTTTTGACGAATATGCTATTCAACAGGGGTTCAATGGAGCCATCAGGGTAATGAAACACTTGGGAATGACCTCATCGGAAACGATTAGCCCCGACTATGAGAACCAAATAGTTAAAAGTTCCTCGTGGATTAGGGCTCATACTTCAGGAATTTTTCAGAGTATGATTTCAAGTGGCGAAAAGGTCACCAAGAATCAGGTCGTTGGATCTATTACAGATCCATTTGGGGATTTCAAAATCTCGGTTAAATCGCCTGCTTCAGGTTTTGTTATTGGATTAAACAACAACCCCATTCTCCATCAGGGGGATGCAGTAATGCATATCGGAATTGTATAGGTTCTGAAATGGCCCCAAAATGATTAATTTTTATCATCAAATGTGAATTAGGTGTATTGTGATAAATTAACCGAGATCTGTCATTAGGAATCTGAAAAATTCTTAAATATCACCAGGTCTCAGCCTTAAAGAGGGAAACCCGGTGTAGGCAATCTCACATTGCTATGTTTAAGTAATGTTTGGATTTTTACTCATCGAATGGGCATTTTGATGAAGTCTAACGACAATATTATGATTAAATTTTAAGATTAGGGACAACATGGCCATCAAAAGATCACTAAACCAATTTTACCGATAGCCACATTGGCTATACGTTCCATTGCCAGTAAAAGTGACCAACGACTCTGGAATCCGTATTAATCTAAAATTACTGTGTAGATATTTGTAATTTTATTATATTAAAAATTGTTATCATTAATCACTACATGAAGATGAATACCATAATCAATGAAGTTAAAGAATTACTGAACAATTTAATTTCTGAAATAATTCTGCACATACCGGATTTACTGTCGGCTATTCTTGTTTTGTTCGCCAGTCTTGTGCTTGCCAGAGTTGTCCGAAAATTAATAAAAAGGTTTATCCTATACCTCCATCACTTTATCAACGACAAATTAAACAACAAGAGAGTAAATGTTGACTTACAAGGTTCAGCCAATTTTATAGCCACAACCTTTTATTGGATTATTCTATTATTTTCAGTAGCGATCATCACTCAAATTTTAGAATTAACTTTTCTGACTAAATGGTTCGATAGCCTCATTAATTATCTTCCAAATGTTATTGCAGCCCTGATCATAGTTTTTTTAGGTTTCATTGCCGGTAAATTGACTAAAGACCTTATTATTTCGCTTACTGCACACACAGTTGTAACCAATGGAAAACATCTTGGAGGCCTTACTAAATATTGCATTGTTGCGATTAGCGTAATTGTGGCTATTAACCAACTTGGAATTGATATCGCTTTTTTGACAAATATTATATCAATAATATTAGGCGCGTTGTTGTTTGGAGCAGCATTGGCCTTTGGTCTTGGTGCAAAAACTTCGGTTAGTAATATTCTGAGCTCCTATTACATTCAAAAAACCTACAAAACGGGAAACACCGTTCAAATTGGCGAAGTAGAAGGAGTAATCATTGAGATTACTGCTACCTCCGTAACACTGGACACCAAATCAGGCAAAGTTGTTATACCCGCTAAATATTTTAACGAAACAAAAACCGTCATAAAAGATATGACCCATGAAAATTGAACCATATATACTTGAGCGTTATATTGAAAATCACACCAGTGATGCATTGCT
This sequence comes from Saccharicrinis sp. GN24d3, assembly GCF_052400645.1. Classification (NCBI taxonomy): domain Bacteria; kingdom Pseudomonadati; phylum Bacteroidota; class Bacteroidia; order Marinilabiliales; family Marinilabiliaceae; genus Saccharicrinis; species Saccharicrinis sp. GN24d3. The sequence goes on along the minus strand of NZ_JBQTGI010000005.1, from coordinate 138,567 downwards.
TGCCTTAGAGAATATGCCAATAGACCACATAGTCGTTTTTCTTGGATCAATTCCGTCGAATTTGGCGTGTTCATTACTGTGCCAGATGGATCGAAATAGAGCTGCCGCATGTCTGGAAAAGATTACACCTGAATTGGCTACCGTACTAATTGAACAATTGCCTATACCTAATTCCGAAATATTATTGAGACTTATTAACGTAGATTTACGGAACGATATATTGAATCAATTGCCCGAAAAAACATCCCAAAATATTCGTCAAATATTGAAGTATCCCAAAAACACGGTTGGTGCATTCCTAAATCCGACAGTCTTTACTTTGCACGAAGAGCAAACTGTAAAAAAAGCGCTGGCTAAAATAAAAAAAGAAAAACCTCATCTACCACAGCATATCTTCATTCTTAACAGGGATCAATTATTAGTTGGTCATATAGAGTTAAAGCAACTTATTACCAGTGATGAGAATACATCCATCCAAACCTTTATGAATCCTAATCCATCTAAGATTTCAGCAACAGCAAATATTTCAGCCGTTACAGACAAAGCAACTTGGACTGAATCATTGTTTGAAATACCGGTAGTTGACAATAAAGGAGTTTTTTTAGGAATAGTATCAAAAGAAGCTTTGAAAAAACATACTCCAAAAACCAGTAGTTTTGATAATGAGTTATACCAAACAGGTGCAGCACTTGGAGAACTGTACAAAATAGGGCTTGCAAGTTTTCTAAGGAATAATCCGGGAAGTACAAAGTAAAAACCGTAAAGAACGAAACATGGAGACAAAAGAAATTAAACATACGCTAATCAATAGGTTCTTGCAGCGTTTTCCTTCGGAAGCCGCAGATGTTTTAAACAAAGCTTCCGTTTCTGAAATACTTAACTATTTAAAGGACCAGCCAATAGATATAGCAAGGAGAATATTTGTTAAGCTCGACAAGGCAGTATCTTCAGCCTCTATAATTGATATGGAGGATTCTTTTTTTGTAGAACTATTCCAAGGTATGGACGCTTATCATGCGGCACTTATCCTCTCAAGAATAGGTACCGAGAAAACGGAACTAAAACTTCGACTATTGCCCGACAATCTATCCAAGGAAATAAATGAGTTAATGACCTATCCTTCTGATTCCGCAGGCTATCTAATGGATACAAAGATTTTAACATTTAATATCGAAAACTCGGTAAAAGATGTTCTAAAAAAACTTCGATTACTCAAAGACCGCAAAATTACATCCGTATATGTTATCAACAAAGAGGGACAATTAGCAGGTAAAATACCTATTCAGGTGATTGCTATTTCCTCGCCGCAAGAGCTACTGAGTGATTTAGCGGAAGAATCCAAATCGGTGCATATAATGGATCCCAGGGAAGAAATTGTTGAAATCTTTAAAGACAGCAATCTTTTTAATCTTCCGGTTGTCGATTTAGACAACAATCTACTCGGAGTTATCCGACACGACGCCTTGGTGGAGGCGACTCAACAAGATGCAACAGAAGACCTTCAGGCAATGTTTGGTGCAGGCAGAGAAGAAAGAGCGCTTTCGAAAGTGGGTTTTGCAGTTAAAAAGAGGTTGCCTTGGCTTGAAATAAACTTAGCAACGGCGTTTCTTGCTGCTGCGGTAGTTGGCATTTACGAAGATACCATTGCACAAATAACCGTGTTGGCAGTGTTTTTACCTGTTGTGGCAGGCCAGTCGGGAAATACAGGCTCCCAAGCGCTGGCAGTGACTATGCGCGGCCTCTCCCTTCGCGAAATTCGTCCGTCTCAATGGTTGAAAGTAGCCAGAAAAGAGGCAACCGTTGGTTTTGTAAACGGCATAGCGGTGGCCTTAACCACCTCGGTTATTGTTTATTTCTGGGCATCTTCTTTTGGGTTGGCCCTGATAATTGCTATTTCCATGATTTTTTCGATGATTATAGCCGGATTCTCCGGAGCCGTTATTCCCATCTTTCTAAAATCCATTGGACAGGATCCGGCACAATCTTCTTCCATAGTTTTAACCACCGTTACCGACATTGTAGGTTTTATGAGCTTCCTGGGACTTGCAACTGCATTAGGGTCTATGCTGGGTATTTTTTAGTGCCTAAAAAACACCCAATTCGTTGAGCAAATATAAGGGGATTATGCGAAATATGCCAAAGAAGAACCCGAAGCAGAAAATAAGGAAGAACTAAATTTAGATGGATCCAAAATGAAATTTAAAATCATTCACTTATCGGAATATCATTTCAGCTCCAAGGTATTTCTGGAGCCTCATTATTTAAGATTTAAACCAAAGTTTACACCCCATAATATACCTGATTCTTTTGATTTGCAAATTTCTCCCGAACCATCTGGAATATCGGAACATCTGGATGCGGAAAATAATCTGCTACATTTATGCTGGTTTGATGGGTTAGTGGATAAGCTTAGAATTAAGGCTGAATCCGTTGTTCACACATACGAAAATAATCCCTTTGGTTTTATCTTATATCCTTCGAGCTGTTTTAATTTACCTTTCGCCTATCCAGATTCAGTACAAAGTGTTTTGCGAAATGCTTTGGTTTATTCTGAGATTTCTGAAGCCCTTATTGAATACGGACGTAGAATTGAAAAACAATCCAAACACCAAACAATACCTTTTTTAACACAACTTACCAGACAAATTCACACAGATTTTACTATTGAATCCCGCGAAACTGGATATGCCTACGCAGCGGACAAAACATTTCAACTAAAAACGGGTTCCTGCAGAGATGTGGCCTGGATGCAGATCCAATTATTAAGAAATATGGGCATTGCATCGAGGTTTGTCAGTGGGTACTATTATATACCTATTGAAAATCCTGAATTTGAATTGCATGCCTGGATTGAAGTGTATCTGCCGGGTGCCGGTTGGGTTGGTTTTGATCCAAGCAACGGTATTGTCGCTGGTCATACACATATTCCGATAGCATCGAGCGTACAGTTTGAAAATACCATGCCGGTAACAGGCACCATAAGAGGTAGTGCCACTTCAGTTTTAACAATAAATTTATCGATTAAGCCATTGGATTAACAGATAAATAAACCATATTTTTTAACAGACCCAAACTTTGTGCGGGATCCGTATTTTATGCCATATGCACAAAAACAAAAAGCGCTTAAAACCTTAGTTTTAAGCGCTTTTGAATCAAAATGATATTTGATTTGGTACTCGAGGCGGGACTTGAACCCGCACGTCCTAATGGACACAAGATTTTAAGTCTTGCGTGTCTACCAATTCCACCACTCGAGCATCCTGGATTATTCATCCGGAGAGCGAAAAACGGGACTCGAACCCGCGACCCCGACCTTGGCAAGGTCGTGCTCTACCAACTGAGCTATTTTCGCCTTTTCAAACACTCTGCAACCCCTAATGCCTGTCGTTACTCGCATTTTATATTTCCTGATTGCGGATGCAAATATAGAGCATTTTCGATTACCCACAAACTTTTTTTTTATTTTGAACAAACTTTTTTTCGACCCTCTTTTTAGCCCATTGATAATCAGACAAAAATATCATAGGATATCTGGTTATAGCTAGATCTATCCATCAGAGTTATGGATTATTTGATACCTGTAAACTTTTTTATTTCATTCAACTTATTCAAAGCTTCCATCGGTGTAAGATTGTTAATATCCGTATTCGCAATCTCGTCACGGATTTGTTTGAGTACGGGATCGTCAAGCTGGAAAAAGCTCATCTGATACCCCTCCCGATGCTGACCCAAATCCGTGACAGGTTTGGAAAGGTTTCCTTTTCGTTTTGTCCCTTCCAGTTCTTCCAAAATTTCATTGGCACGGCTTACCACACTTTTGGGCATACCTGCCATACGTGCCACATGAATACCAAAACTGTGTTCACTTCCTCCACGCACCAACTTACGCAGGAAAATCACCTTGTTGTCCACCTCTTTTACGGAAACATTATAATTTTTGCAACGATCGAACGAACCTTCCATCTCGTTTAATTCGTGATAGTGGGTAGCAAACAGCGTTTTGGCTTTGGCGCGTTTATTTTCATGGATATATTCAACGATGCTCCAAGCAATGGAAATACCATCGTAGGTACTGGTTCCTCTGCCGAGCTCATCAAAGAGTATCAGACTTCGCGGTGAAATATTATTCAGAATACTTGCCGCTTCGTTCATCTCCACCATAAAGGTTGATTCCCCGGCCGAGATATTATCCGAAGCACCAACACGGGTAAAGATCTTGTCCACCACACCGATTTTAGCCGATTCTGCCGGTACAAAACAACCTATTTGCCCCATCAACACAATCAATGCGGTTTGGCGAAGCAAGGCCGATTTCCCGGCCATGTTGGGTCCTGTTATAATGATTACCTGTTGCTTCTCGTTATCCAAATAAACATCGTTGGGAATATATTGCTCCCCCGCCGGCAGTTGTTTTTCAATGACCGGGTGACGGCCCGATTTGATATCTATCACTTCACTGTCCTCAATGATAGGGCGTACATATTTATTTTGAGCCGCTATGGTTGAAAACGACAGCAAGCAGTCTATTTTGGCCAACAAGCTCGCATCCAGCTGAACAGCTGCCAGATATTCACCCAGGCTTATTACCAGATCACTGAACAACTGGGTTTCCAGTGTAAGAATCTTTTCTTCGGCTCCAAGAATCTTGGCTTCATATTCTTTTAACTCTTCCGTGATATATCGTTCGGCATTCACCAAGGTCTGTTTTCTGATCCATTCCCCCGGAACTTTATCTTTGTGAGTGTTTCTAACCTCGATATAATATCCAAAAACGTTGTTGAAGTTAATTTTAAGGGATGGTATACCTGTTCGCTCAACTTCACGTTGCACCAGGTTGTTTAAGTAATCTTTCCCGGAAAAAGCTATTTTGCGCAGTTCGTCCAGCTCCTCTGAAACACCCTCCCTTATCACGTTACCCTTATTGATTTGTGCAGGTGGGTCCGCAGCAATTTCGTTTTCTATCCTATCCCGAATGGTAATACATGGATTTAACTGTTCACCAATACCTTTCAACGTTTCGTTATCGCTATCCTCACATCCTTTTTTTATGGGCTCAATAGCCCTTAAGGCCGTTTTTACCTGTACTACTTCCCTCGGGGAAATTCTTCCCACTGCCACCTTTGAAACCAACCGTTCCAAATCCCCAACAGGGCGAAGGTAATCTTCCAGTTGTTCCTTAAAATCCGGTGCTTTAAAAAAATATTCCACTGCCGACAGGCGATCTTCAATCAGCTTTACTTCTTTAAGGGGCAGCGCCACCCATCGTTTCAACATGCGGCTACCCATAGGCGAAACTGTTCTGTCGATCACCGAAACCAAAGCGTTTCCTCCTTCGTTTACTGTTCCAAAAAGCTCGAGGTTACGGATGGTAAATTTGTCCAGCCAAACATATTTATCCTCTTCAATCCTCGACAAGCCTGTTATGTGCTGTACCTTATGATGTTGCGTTAAATCCAGATAGTGCATCACGGCACCTGCGGCAACGATGCCATATTTTAAGTTGTGAACACCGTATCCCTTTAACGATTTGGTTTCAAAGTGTTTTAATAATCTATCGTGTGAAGAATCCTCGGTAAATACCCAATCCTCCAGGCCATAAGTGTAAAATTTGTCGCCAAAATTTTCAATAAACTGTCCTCTTTTACTTTTTTCAAAAAGAACCTCCTTTGGCTTAAATCCATTTAACAGTTTGTCGATATATTCAAAACGACCTTCCGCAGTCAGGAATTCTCCGGTTGAGATATCCAGGAATGCCACCCCAGCCACATTTTTTTCCAAATGTACCGAAGCCAAAAAATTATTCTCTCTGTGTTCCAATACGTTATCACTAATAGCAACACCCGGCGTTACCAACTCTGTTACACCACGTTTTACAATGGTCTTGGTCATTTTGGGATCTTCCAACTGATCGCATACCGCCACTCTTTGTCCGGCGCGTACTAACTTAGGAAGATATGTATCCAGGGCGTGATGCGGGAACCCGGCCAGCTCAACATACGAAGCAGCTCCATTTGCCCTTCGGGTTAGAGTGATCCCTAATATTTCTGCGGTCCTTATCGCATCATCCGAAAATGTCTCATAAAAATCACCAACCCTAAAAAGTAAAATTGCATCTGGATGTTTATCTTTTATGGAGTAATATTGCTTCATCAACGGAGTTTGTACCGCCTTTTTTACTTCTTTCTTAGCCACCGAATATTATTTATCTGTTTATAACCCAAATCATTGCTCCGTTCATCATTGCTCAAGAACACTTGGTGCTGCCTACACTAATATGTTCATGTATTCACCGGACTTGAATTTTATTGCGCAAATATAAAACTAAAAATCGGTAAAGATAAAGTTTAAGCATGGGCGAATAAATATTGATTTTATAAAGAATGCATTGTATATTATGGTAGATATGAACAACACAAATCAAATACTAATATTGGGCGCCGGAAAAGTGGCCGCACCTCTTGTTAAATACCTGTTGCGCAAGAAATTCATGGTGACTGTGGCCTCAGAATTCCTTTACCAGGCTGAATTGATTATTGAAAATAATCCTTTGGGAACAGCAGTCGAATGGCATTCCGACAATCTCGATATGTTAAACTCTTTAGTAATGAAACATAAGGTTGTGGTAAGTTTATTGCCTTACCAATTACACATTTTTGTATGTGAGGCCTGTGTCCGCAACAAAAAGAGTTTGGTGACCACCTCCTACCAACAACCCGGCATGGACGAATTGCACTCCGATGCGTGCAAGAGCAACATCACCATCTTAAACGAAATGGGTCTCGACCCAGGCATAGACCATATGTGGGCTTCAAAAATGATAGACTCTATTAAAGATCAAGGTGGTAAAGTTGAGAAATTTATTTCGGTGTGTGGGGCTCTCCCATCTCCCGAATCTTTGGATAATCCTTTCAGATACAAGTTTTCATGGAGTCCACTGGGGGTAATGAAAGCGAGTTCGTCCCATGCCACATATCTTAAAGACAGTATGGTGATTGAACATGCACCTTCTGAGTTGATGAAAAACACCTTTCATCTTGTGGTTGATAACGTAGGAGAACTGGAAGCCTATGCCAACAGAAACGCACTCAAATACATTAGCTTGTACCGCATCCCTGAAGTTGAAACATTTTTTAGAGGAACCTTAAGGTATAAAGGCTGGTGCGAAGTTATAGGTGCACTGATCGATAGCGGCTATCTGTCGGAAGAGGCTTTCCCCGAAAATATAACCACCTATGCCGAATTAACATCTTATTTAAACGAAATAGAAAACATGGAGACCTTGAGGGATGATTTCGCGAGGAAATTAAAGATCGAAACGCATTCAAACGCCATCATGTCCATGGAATGGGTAGGGCTTTTCTCTTCATCGCATTTCAGTCCGTCTGCACGCAATCCAATTACCGTACTCACCAATAAAATGGTCAGCAAAATGAAAATGTTACCTTCGGACAGGGATTTGGTAGTGCTTAACCATCAAATATTGTACAAATTACCAAACGGTTCCAGAAAATTAGTAAACGGAACATTTAAAATGCTTGGGGTAGACCATGAGAACACAGCCATTGCCAGTTCCGTATCATATCCTGCTGCGCTTGCCACAGAATTGCTCGCACAAAATAAAATAGCGCGTAAAGGTATCATTCGACCCTTTTATAAAGAGATTTACGAACCCATACTTCACAAACTGGAAAAAGATTTTAAATTTGTGTTTAACGAAGTGGAGTTAGATCCCGAAAACTGGTCGTCGGATTGGTAGTATCTTACATTATTATTTAACGATGAATTGCTTCTTGAAAAATATAGGTTTGTTGTTTATTATATCAGGTGTAGCCTTGCTTTTGTCCTATACCACACAAAACCGCATATCCAATGCACACTTTATTATTGCCGGAGCTTTTGAACTCGCTGGATTAATTATCTATGTTCTAACCAATAAACATATTCAGGATAAAAATAAGTCGGACTCATGCTAGGACCGTAAATCCACTAGCCTTATATATGCACATTCTGCAATGTTTAATATGTAAGGGTTAACCCTAAGTTAGTAAATCACTATTTGCGGTAAGGAATGAAACCCATGAAGATGATGCACTACATCTAATCCACAAAAGTCCCAACTAGTTACCTTTTAAAGCCCTTGCGGATATTGGGTGATCAGAAACTAGAATACAAATATCCTACACAACGATTGCTTCAGTCATATTTGGGCGAAGATGCTCTATCTGCCGACACACAGGTTCGCTTCGTTCAGCATGACAATTAGTTATACAACTAATAGAAACGGGTATTTGCAATATAATAAATTGATAGTTTTCCTAACAACAACTGCAAGTCCCCACATTAGCGCACATATCTATACATTTGGATATATTTATATATTATATTACATTTGCTCATTCATTTTATTAAACCAGAATAAACCATGCAAAAAAAGACTTTAGTTATTGGAGCCAGCGAAAATCCGGATAGATATTCTAACAAAGCCATCAAGAAGCTAAACGAAAATAACCATCCCGTAATCGCCCTGGGGCTAAGAGAAGGCAATATAGATGATGTACAAATCACTACTGAGGTGGGTACCGAAAAGGATATTCATACAATAACGATGTATGTAGGCCCAAAAAACCAACCGTCATACTTTGATATTATTGCAGAACTTAAGCCGGAACGAATCATCCTCAATCCAGGCACAGAAAATCCTGCCTTGGAAAAACTGGCTGAGGACAATAACATTGAAGTAGTGCATGGGTGTACGCTTGTAATGTTAAGCACTCAACAGTACTAGCCATTACTTAGAAATGATAGATATAAGATCAGCACAAGGACTGAAGGAAGTATTATCAACCAACGATTTTGTGTTGGGTTATTTTTCACACGATAAATGTACTGTGTGCAAGGCATTGCTCCCAAAGGTTGAACAACTTATTGCAAGCGATTTTCCGAAGGTAAAATTAGCGTACTGCAACATTGAACATGCACCAAGGTTGGCTGCGCATGCAGGTGTATTTACTGCCCCTACGTTGATTCTTTATGTTCAGGAAAAAGAGTATGTCAGGTATAGTCGCAACATTGGGTTGGATCAACTAGCCCAATCCATAGCCCGGCCTTATCATATGCTAATGGAAAATTAATATTTGAACCCGGATTATATATTAAAGCTACGTAATGATCATTTAAATACCATAAAACAAGGCGTTGCTGAAACCAGTCAAGCAACGCTCTGGCGAGTTGAAGCAACTCAGTGAAACGCCTTGTTTTGAACCGTTGAATTACGTAACAGGATGTCTAAGGCATATGGCAGGTTAAATTTACCCGGCAAAAATTTCATCCATCAGATTATCATCAGCCATATTGGGTATGGTGACTTTAAGCTGGGGGTGTAGTGCCATGGCTCGTTTGATGGTAAATACGGCACCTTCGTTCCTCGCCCAGCTTCTCCGCGATATACCGTTATTCACATCCCAAAACAACATAGATTTCAATCTTTTGTCCGCCTCTGTGCTGCCATCAATCACCATTCCAAAACCACCGTTGATTACTTCACCCCAACCAACTCCCCCACCATTATGGATAGAAACCCAAGTGGCTCCCCTAAAGCTGTCCCCAATCACATTCTGAACCGCCATATCAGCCGTAAAACCTGAACCATCATATATATTGGAAGTCTCACGAAATGGACTATCCGTTCCCGAAACATCATGATGATCGCGACCCAAGACGATGGGAGCAGAAATCTCTCCATTTTTGATCGCATTATTAAAAGCTTCTGCTATTCGCATCCTTCCTTCAGCATCTGCATATAAAATACGTGCTTGCGAGCCTACCACCAACTTATTCTCACCTGCTTCTTTTATCCAATGAATATTATCGGTCATCTGCTGTTGGATTTCGGCCGGCGATTCCTGACGCAGCTGTTCCAGTACTTCACATGCTATTTTATCCGATTTTTCAAGATCTTTATGATTATTGCTGGTACAAACCCACCGGAAAGGGCCAAAACCATAATCGAAACACATAGGTCCCATAATATCCTGCACATAAGATGGATATCTGAATCTGCCATCAGCCTTAAAAATATCGGCTCCTGCCCTACCTGATTCCAACAAAAAAGCATTCCCATAATCAAAAAAATACATTCCCTGGGCAGTTAGCCGATTGATGGCGGCAACGTGTCTCTTTAATGATTCCCGCACCTTTTCTTTAAACAGATCAGGATCATGGGCCATCATCTCATTCGATTCTTCATAGGACAACCCAACCGGATAATACCCTCCGGCCCAAGGATTATGCAGCGAAGTCTGGTCCGAACCTAAATCTACGCGAACACCATTTCTGGCAAAGTGTTCCCATACATCTACCACATTGCCTTTGTATGCAATAGATACTATTTCTTTCTTTTCCCTGGCCAGCCTCACCCTTTCTTCCAGTTCCGTTAGGCTTTCTGCCACCTCATCGACCCAACCTTGCGAATGGCGGGTATGCAATGCCTTGGGATTAACTTCTGCTGTAACGCTTATACATTTGGCAATATTAGCGGCTTTCGGTTGCGCTCCACTCATACCTCCCAACCCTGCAGTGACAAACAACCTTGGCGTGCCAGAATCCAGTCCTGCCGCAAGTTTCCGAATAGCGTTTAACACTGTAATTGTTGTACCATGAACAATACCCTGTGGGCCGATATACATAAACGAGCCGGCTGTCATCTGTCCATACTGGGACACCCCTAACGCATTGAATCTTTCCCAATCATCGGGTTTTGAATAATTAGGGATTACCATCCCGTTGGTCACCACAACTCTTGGTGCGTTAGGGTGTGACGGATAAAGTCCCATGGGATGCCCCGAGTACATCACCAATGTCTGTTCATCGGTCATGGTAGCCAGATATTGCATGGTCAACAGATATTGCGCCCAGTTTTGGAAGACTGCCCCGTTCCCTCCGTAAGTGATCAATTCGTGCGGATGTTGCGCTACCGCACAATCCAAATTATTACATATCATCAACATAATGGCAGCTGCCTGCTTGCTTTGATGCGGATATTCATCTATATGCCGTGCTTTCATCTCATAGTCGGGACGGAAACGATACATATAAATCCGACCATAGTCCCTTAACTCTTTTAAAAATTCAGGAGCTAATGTCTTATGGTGATTTTCGGGAAAATATCTCAGGGCATTTTTAATCGCTAATTTCTTTTCCTCATCCGTAAGAATATCCTTGCGAACCGGAGCATGATTTATCGTGTCATCATAGTTCTTTTTCGCTGGCAGCGTATCGGGAATCCCAGCCAATATCAAAGACTTAAATTGATTAATATCCATGGTGTGCTTCTTTTCAATTTACACACCAAGATAGCAGGTTCGATCCTCTTTAAAAATGATAAAACACACCACTAGCATCAAGTCAATTGTAGAATGAAAAAAGTGACAATCTTGCAAAAAAAAAGGAATTACAAGAAGGGGCATATGTGTTGGTGCATTAATTACTTAATAAAAGTAGGCTTAACGGTTAACATGACATAAGCCCATTGCTGGAAAACTTCATGGTCGCCGCCTTTTAAATACTGCATATTTTCCGATGCAAACATGGTTGACCACCCAAAACTAAAATCCACCATGGGTTTAAATGCCCATTCTAACGACAAATCTATTTCCGTTCCTAATCCTTTATCTGCATTAGCAGACTGTTTGGCGGCAGTTGCAAAATAATGGATATGTCCTCCAAAGGTAAGTTTATCTACCTTATGCGTTACTTTAGCATAAATATCAACTAAACCTTCATCCCTATCTAAATGGTTTCCTACATAAAAATAATCCATAAAACCATTAAATTTATGGTTAGTACCATAAAACGGCGAGAAGGACTTATTTTTATCGTTGTCTTCATCGTATCCTGTACCTGATAAAATTTCAAAACCACCAGTAATTCCTGTCTGTTCAGATATTTTACCAGAAACCTCCAGCATTACGTTGTACGCACTTAAATCTCTGTCAGAACCATCTTTACCCGTTTGCAAATAAGCATTGGCGGCAACGGTCACGGCATCAAGCCCTGTAACAAATCTCCCCCCAAAGGTTTGACTATATCTCGTACTCTGCGTTTGGTTATCCGCAGGGTCTTTAGGATCACCAATACCGTTATTTAAAAACAACAAGCTAAGCATTGTGGCATCCCACTCTTCGTGAGCCCAGACAAACTGCATTGATTTATAGGCATCATCACCGTTAAAATGGTTATTATACAGCTCATCGTTTTGATGGAAGGCAAAACCAGCATGAATATCCCATTCTCCTTTATATTTAAAAAGAAACATATCGTGAGAGCGGGCTTGCTGCGCCCAACCCACACTACCAAATATTCTATGATCGTCATAAATCACCTCCTGACGTCCTGCTTTAAGACTAAACTCCTCATTAAATAATACCTCAGCCCACGCTTCGTGTATTGACACAGCCATATCTTCATTTTTAACCAGTTGCGCTTGACTCCCCCATTGACGAACATCCTGCAGCACCAGCTTGGTTAGTACATATTCATTCTTAAACATACCGTTTAAACGGGTGCGCTGGGTGGTAATTAAAGAAGCATCCTGATCTTCCACAGCCAATGTCTTGTAGCCATGGTTAAGTTCTGTACGAGGTCTAAATTCTCCGCTCAGTGTGAACTGAGCATCCATCATACATGGCAACATAAAACAAAGTAACACGCTTAAAGGGATAAACTTTAACATGTGAATTGGGTTAGACTTTTTCATGATCGTTGATTTTTCGGGTTAATTTCAAACAGTACCTTACAAATCATATTCCGGTAGAGTTTGATTTGCAAGGTACGTAATGTGCCACAAACAGTTAATGAAGTTTTAAAAAAGCAACAGTTATTATAGAAGGACAACCATTGCTTAAATATATTACGTATTGATACTACCAAGATTTTTCGCGAGCCTGTGCTTCCTTAATCCACTGAGGAACAACATTTTCTTTAAACCTCTTCTTTTCCTGGTATAATTGGACCATATCCAAACCTACAAACTTTTGCGCTTTGGCCTTGGTTGAAATATCCGGATAAGGCACTTCTTTGTTATGCCCGAGTTCTGCCAATAATCTGGCCAATTTAACCCGTGTTTCCTGGGCTACATCTATTCCGGTCCCAATGACCCTGCCAATTTCAACTGGCGCATGGAATGATCCACCATGACTGGCTGCCGCATAATCCCAGCGCCATTGGGCGTGACGAATTCCCATCAAGATATCTTTCATTTGTGTTTCTGTCGCACCCAGGTCCCATGCTTTTTTCGCTTCAACATGTGCTCGAACCACCAACTCTTCCAACTTATCTCGGTTTTCTATAATCCGATCCTGGTTAGCGTACACATTGGCTATTAAGTTAGCAGTTTCCTGGCGGTGACAAACCTGACAGGAGTTAGCCACATTATTGAGCGGTGATTGAATTTTGTGATCGGTAAACTTCTGACCGCCTTCGCTTTTATATGGCATATGACAATCGGCACACGAAACACCTCTATCAGCATGAATACCTGTCAAAAACACCTCATATCCGGGATGTTGGGCTTTAAGCATGGGTGCCTTACTTAATTTATGCGTCCAATCTGCAAACGCCATTTCGTCATAATACTCCTCCATGGCCTCAACGTTCATCCCCTTATCCCAGGGAAAGGTTAAGTAGTTTGCACCTTCCACTGTTTTTTTGTTAAAATAATATTCCACATGACATTGTGCACAAACCAGCGAACGCATCTCCTGGTGCGAGGCTTTGGTAATATCCTTACCCTGACGCTCAAACGCCTCAATTAATGCCGGACGGGTAATCCGCAAATTCATGGTTTCCGGATCATGACAATCGGCACATCCGATAGGATTGACCACCTCAGCACCTAAGCGGGCCCATTTCCCCTTATAAAATTCGGCCACACCGTGCTCGTTCATCAATCGGGGAACATCAGGACTTTTGCATGTCCAACAGGTGGAAGGCATTGGTCCCGTTTTTTCATCCTCCGGCCCCCCGGTTCTTAGTGTATTCACCACATCGGTTACCGCATAGTAATGTCCCCTACCCTGATTATAATCTTTTGAAAAACCGTAACCAGCCCACAACACCACCAACCGCGGATCCACCTCGAGCATATCGATCATGGCACTACCGTTATATTTGCTGGCAAAAGTAGTATCCGAAGTTTGATAATACGACTGAAATTCTCTTGGATAGTTCTCCCCCCAAACTTCGTTCCTTGGCTCAAATTCCGAAAGCTTAGCTTTGGGGACATTAACAAACGAAGCTTCAGCCCTGCGCTCGACAATAGAAGAAGCTAAAAGTCCTAACAAGAAAACCACTATTACCGTGGCAAAAAATATTAACCATGCTAACCATGGACGTTTATCAAACAATTTCATCTTATTAAAATTTAAGTTTATTAAGGTAATCGATGGAACACACCGGCATTGATCTTCTTTTAAAAGAATCATTGCTAAAGGTTCGTTTCATAGGATACTATTTTTATGGTTTATTTTTTTTAGTATATTTTTTTAACCAATCGGGAACCGGACTGTCAGGTAACGGCACTTGTGCATTAGGGGTACTCGAAATGCTGTTAACCCTTCCGTGGGGCACTTCGCGATGACAATCCCAACATTTTCGGTCCTGGGTGTGAGCCGAATAACCTTCAACCATCGCGACCAACTTAGGGTCGGTAATTTGTTGATGGTGACAGCGAATACAATTTTTATGAACAACCTCCGCCCCTTCTTCCTTAATAAATATGACTTCAGGCTCAGCCCGCATGGTAAATACGGTAGCATGCCTTAAGCCGTCTTTTGCTTTGAAAAAATACTTGTTAAACACATTGTTATGCGGAACATGACAATCATTACAGTTCGTCCACTCTCTATGCGAACTATGGTTCCATGTGGCATACTGCGGCGCCATTATGTGACAATTCACACAGGTTTCAGGATTATCTGACAAATAGGATGGCGCATTGGAAACTTTTAACGTAAAAAGCACCAAGCCAATAAAAATGGCCATCACCATCATAACCGGGAATCGCCATTGAGGAGGCGGAATGAAGCGTTTTAGCATAGCATCGGTATCATTGAGTCATTAAGCTATCTAAATTTAATCATTCAAGTTGCCAATTGCTGTAACAGATGTTACAATAATTATTTTTTTAGCCATCCGACACTAATTTAAAATCGTTCTATTTAGCCTGAGCCGTGATGTGGTGACCAGGGCTTAACACATATGGCATCAGTAACAAACACATTAAAACGATAAGGGAACCTGTGGCTTAACAACCGGGCAATAGACTATTTGTACACGATACAGTTCTCGCCACAAACAGCTTTACTTAATATATCGAATCTAAAAATTGAACCTTGCCCTATGGACGACTCCACTGAAATCTTACCTCCCAACATTTCAACCAGTGTTTTTGAAATGGCAAGCCCCAGTCCATTACCCGCAATGGGTTTGGTGATATCATCGGACACCCTGCTAAAACGATTAAAAATCAGGCTTTGTTTTTCGGCAGCAATTCCAATTCCGTTATCTTCTACGGAAAAATCAACTGATCGGCGATTCATTTTATATTCAATTACAACAACACCTTGAAACGAGAATTTAATCGCATTACTTAATAAATTGATTAGTATTTGTTTAAGCCTGAACCCGTCAGTAAAAATTATGGCAGAATTATCGGGAGAAGATTTACGAACTTCAATTTTTATGTTGTTCTTTTTGTATTGTTTGAGTAACATCATCCCCAAGGAATTAACATCATCAAGAATTTGGTTGATATTAAAACAAGCGCAATGCAATGTCAACTGATTCGCTTCTATTTTTGAGAAATCCAACAAATCATTGATCAAGTTAAGCAAAGACAAACTGTTACCATATATCAAACGGGAGAATTCTTTTAGTTCACTTTCTTCGCAGGTTCCACTTTCCATCAATTCGCTGAAGCCCACAATAGCATTCATTGGGGTACGAATTTCGTGACTCATATTGGCCAGGAAAACAGATTTAAGCTTGTCTGAATCTTCCGCTTTGTTTTTAGCCAAACGCAATTCCTCCTCTATCGCTTTACGTTCTTCGATCTCGTTTAGCAGTTTGCTATTTATTTGAGATAAGGCTTTGGTCCTTTCCACCACCCTAATTTCAAGACCTTTGTTAAGTTGTTCAATTTGTTTGATATAGGATAACTTTTCTATCCGTTCAAGCACCATGTTTATAGCTTGGCGAACAACTAAGATTTTTGTCTTCAGTGAATACCGTTTCTTCTCGTCCATAAACAAAAAGATTCCGTTTTTAATCCAGTTGTTCTGAAACTTAATAATAAGCAGCTCAGTTTTTTCGGTAACGGGCAGCTCATATTTATTTTCTATAATGCCATTTACATAACCGCAATAAATTCCTTTCTCCTGAATTTCACCGAATGCACCCTTGCTAAGAACAATTTCTTTAGGACATTGATTTTTATATGGGGCTTCCACATAACATTCAACAAGTTTATACTTGCCATTAACCAGTTCGTAACAGGAGCACCAAGGAATATATTTCAGAATCGATATCTTTTCCAGCAGCTCCTCCATTAATTCTTGTTTTTCTTCCAAGGTTGAAATCGTATCTCCCAAAATACTCAAGAGCAACACTTCCCCTGCCCTCTCCGCCATGGATTCATTCTCTTGCTCAAGCTCTTTTACACGCTCCAGCAATTCGTTATACGAAATTTTCTGTTTTCCGCTATTCTTCATGCCGATGAATAAAATCAAGTAGTGCATTTGCTATTAAACCTGGTTCGTCCTCTTGCATATAATGCCCTGCTGTTGGAATAACAACGCATTCAGAATGTTTTAAATTCTTGGCCAGCTTTTCCGTAATCGAAGCACCGAGGTACGCATCTTTCTCACCCCTTAGAATCATAAAGTGGGTGTTCAAACGGTGAAGTGTGTCTGAAATCATTAACAGGTCAGTATTATCCAGACAACCGGCAAAATGCATGAAGGCTTTTCTCCCCTGTTTCGTTTTATACTGCAATCTGAACAAATTGAACAACTCACTATCCAGCACCTCCTTATGAAACAAGCCCTTCTTAACCATCAGTTTTAACGTGCCCATATCCAACGTTGCCACGGCCAATTGTCGAATCACGGGGGTACGCATTGAAATGATGGGCTGAACCGGCCAAAAATCATATGCTACAGTATTCAGCAATGAAACTGATAACAAAGCCGAAGGATTATTGGCACTCATGACTTGCGCAATACCACCGCCCACATCATGGGCCACCAAATGAAACTTACCCAGTCCCAGTTTATCCATCAGCATAAACATAAACCTGGCTTGATTAGCAATCCCAAAAGAAATATCCGTATTTAAATCCGATTTACCGCATCCCAGCAAATCAACTACTATGACCCTAAATTCATCTTTAAAATAAGGTACAATCTTTCGCCAAATAAATGAATATGTGGAAATTCCATGAATAAATAAAATAGGTGTGCCTTTCCCGGTTTGGTAATATACCAATTTATGGCTATCCAACAGAACACTGTTTTCTACTAGGTTTACCATTTTTTAAGAATGCGTTTGATGGATATCAAAGTTAATTAAAAAAGCTTATTAAAAGGCAAGTAAAATAAGAAAGGCAATTTACATCAAGAATTCAAGGTGTTTTTTTACCTCCCTTACTATGAATTTAATCTCAAAGCTATTTTTATTGCCATTAACTCCACACCATTACATCAATCAAACGTTTGATTGGAATTAGATGAAATTTCAATCATTTCTTCATATTCCTCGGCCGATAAGTCATTAAAATAATAATGTGACGGATTAACTTTTTTGTTTTTCACATGCACTTCGTAATGCAAATGTGGCGCGGTTGACGTTCCTGTATTACCAACAAAACCAATAACATCCCCTCGTTTAACTTTCTGACCTTTTTTAACGTTAAATTTATCCAGATGTGCATACAGGGTTTTAAATCCAAAACCGTGATCAATCTCAATTCTATTGCCATATCCTGTTTTCTCCCGGGTAATCTTTGATACCTTACCATCTCCTGTTGAATAGATTTCTGTTCCGGTTGGTGCGGTAAAGTCCATTCCCGAATGAAATCGCCGGGTTTTATAAATAGGATGAATTCGATATCCCCATCCGGAAGCGGTACGTTTTAAATCCTTATTGGAGATAGGCATAATGGCCGGCGTAGACATAATCAACTCTTCGTTCCTCTTGGCCATTTCAATAATTTCATCGAACGACTTAGATTGAACATAAGTTTGCTTCATGATAACATCCAACTTTTTAGCCGTCGAAATAACCAACTCCGCATTATCCAAATCCTCCAACGGCTCATACCTGTTTACACCTCCGAAACCAGCTTTTCGAATAGAATGAGGAATGGAATCGGCCTGAAAAATCACACGATAAATATTTTCGTCCCTGCGCTGAATATCGTCCAACACCTTAACTGTTTCATCCAGTCGTTTGCTCATTATTTCAAACTGTGTTGTTAATCGGGCATTCTCCCTAATCAGTCTTTGCTCTTTAGGGCTATCAATCAAATACGAATAGGCAAAAAAGAACACTAAGCCAAGTACTGCTCCAAAGAAAAATCCGAAGAAAATACGGGATAGATAATACTTAAACCCTTTTTCTATTTTATCGTAACTCAGGGTCTCGGGATTGTATCTAAATTTAACTTTTGGCATGAAGAATTGAAGTTTAAATTTCTTAACGTCGATTTTTAATGATAATTGCTGCAAAATTAGCTAAATAATCTACCTTTGCAACTTCCAAATTTAGTGCTTATTCGCAAAATTAAAACAATAATTGCAATTAATATGAATGCTTCTGAGATAAGAAAAAGCTTTTGGGCTTTTTTTGAGTCGAAACAACACCGGATTGTATCTTCGGCACCCATGGTGGTTAAAAATGATCCTACCCTCATGTTCACCAATGCGGGCATGAACCAGTTCAAAGATATTTTTCTTGGAAACAGCAAACCAATTGCCCTCAGGGTAGCCAACTCGCAAAAATGTTTGCGGGTTTCCGGCAAACACAACGATCTGGAAGAGGTAGGCCACGACACCTATCATCACACCATGTTTGAGATGTTGGGAAACTGGTCGTTTGGCGATTATTTTAAAGAAAACGCCATTAACTGGGCTTGGGAATATCTTACCGAAGTTCTTAATATTGACAAGCGCATTTTATATGCTTCCGTATTTGAGGGCGATAAAGATATGGGCCTGGATAAAGATATGGAAGCCTTCAATTATTGGAAACAATTTCTTCCGGAAGAAAAGATCATCAACGGAAACCGCAAAGACAACTTTTGGGAGATGGGAGAAATGGGACCCTGCGGACCATGTTCCGAGATTCATGTGGATTTAAGATCAGAGGAAGAACGCAAAAAGATTCCCGGAGCCCAACTGGTCAATGCAGACCATCCCGAGGTGATTGAGGTTTGGAACCTGGTATTTATTCAATTCAACAGAAAAGCTGATGGCAGCCTGGAACCACTGCCCTCCAAACATGTGGACACAGGAATGGGTTTTGAACGACTGTGCCGGGTTTTACAACAAAAACAGTCGAATTACGACACGGATGTGTTTGTACCGATCATTAATGAGATTGCTGAAATAACCCAAACACCATACGGCAAGAACGAAGAAACGGACATTGCCATGCGCGTCATTGCCGATCATATTAGAACGATTGCGTTTTCTATTACGGATGGACAGTTACCTTCGAACAACAAAGCGGGTTATGTGATCCGTCGTATATTGCGCAGAGCCATTCGTTACGGATATACTTTTCTGGAACAACGCCAATCCTTTATGCATAAGCTGCTCCCTGCTTTGATTAATTCAATGGGGGATGCGTACCCTGAATTAAAAGACCAACAGGAATTGATTACCAAGGTAATTAAGGAAGAAGAAGAGTCATTCCTAAGGACGTTAGCCACCGGAATCACTATGTTGGACAAAATCATACAACAAACAAAAGGCGGTAATTATAAAGTAGTTGATGGTAAAGTCGCATTTGAGTTATACGATACTTACGGATTTCCGTTGGATTTAACAGAGCTGATTCTGAAAGAAAACGACTTGGTAATTAACCGCAAGGAGTTTGAAAAAGAAATGGAAGCCCAAAAAAACCGCGCCCGAATTGCTACCGCTATCGAAACCGAAGATTGGGTCACCTTGCTACAGGATGATGTGGAAGAGTTTATCGGTTACGATTATCTGGAAACAGACATAACCATAGTTAAGTACCGCAAGGTTACACTCAAAAACAAATCGCTATATCAATTGGTGTTTAACATTACACCGTTTTATGCCGAGAGCGGTGGTCAGGTAGGAGATACCGGTTATATTGATAACGGCTCTGAAAAAGTAGAGATTATCGATACTAAAAAGGAAAACAATTTGATTGTTCATATCACCAAAAAACTCCCAAAAGAAATAAAAGGTGAATTTAAGGCTATTGTGAACAGCACTAAACGACAGGATATTGCCAATAACCATACTGCAACCCACCTTTTACACCAGGCCTTAAGAGAGGTGTTGGGTACACATGTGGAGCAAAAGGGGTCATTGGTTCATTCCGACTACTTACGTTTTGACTTCTCTCATTTTCAGAAGTTAACCCGCGAAGAAATTGAAAAAGTTGAAAAACTGGTCAACAAACGCGTACGTGCCAATTTTGCGTTAGAAGAGATGCGCGAAATACCTGTTGCCAAAGCCCACGATTTGGGTGCCATGATGCTTTTTGGAGAAAAATATGGCGACCTGGTTCGTGCCATTAAGTTTGGTGATTCAATTGAGCTATGTGGTGGAACCCATGTAAAACACACCGGTGAAATCGGCTTCTTTAAAATCATCAGCGAAGCATCCATTGCTTCAGGCATAAGAAGAATCGAGGCGGTTACTGGCGTAAAAGCCGAAGAAATGATTATGACCCAACACAACCTGTTGTTGGCCATTCAGGATATGTTTAAATCATCGGGCAACCTGCAAAAAAACATCGAGTCGCTTATGACCGATAACAATAAGTTAAGCAAGGACTTGGACAGCATGAAGCAAAACTTTATCAATATTGAGAAACGCAATTTGATAGATGGTGCCAAAGAGCTAAATGGCGTAAAACTAATTGCCGCCGTTATTGACTCAAGGTTAGGCGACAAGATGAAAGACCTTGCTTTCCAGATAAAGAAGGAGATGGGTGAATTTGTCGCCATATTAGGTACCGATGTGAACGGTAAACCACAGTTGAGCGTTGTCATTTCGGACGAACTGGCCCAATCAGGTAGAATTAACGCTGTAGAGGTTATTCGGGATTGTGCCAAAGAAATTCAAGGAGGTGGTGGAGGCCAGCCGTTTTTTGCAACCGCCGGGGGTAAAAACCCTAACGGATTAGGTTCTGCCATCGAAAGGGCCAAAGCTTTTGTTTCGGAAAAATTGAGTTAACGGTTGGCTCCTCGTTACCAACCTGCAGACTAAGGAATAGTAAAGCCGGTAATCGAATATGATTACTGGCTTTTGTTTTTATTAATGTATAAAGATTATACCGGTCGTACTTTCAGCGCACCATGGCGAATCATACGCTCGCAGGGATAAAACCCTATGTTTTTACCCATGGCCTTTCAGGCTCTATCAATTTACAAATAATGAAAAATAGTTTTATTTTCCACATTCTTACCTAAAAATCAAAACAGATTCACTTTCAACCTACTTCATCATGTCCAAGATAATCGGTTTTAAACCACTAAAGAAGAATTCCACGGCAATCACCATCACAATAAGCCCCATTAGGCGCATCATTACATTGTTTCCTGTTTCTCCCAAAAACTTGATAATACGGGAGGAACTATAATAAATCAGGTAAGTCAATAACATCACCAAAACCAAGGTAAGGATCAGCACCGCTTTTAAGCCAAAAGAAGTGGCATCCTCCATTAAAACGATGGCATTAGTAATGGCTCCCGGACCGCAGATCATGGGGATTGCCAAAGGCGTGATGGAGATATCGTTTACATAGGTTTTTATTTCTGAATCTTTGATTTTTACTTTTCCCAAACGAGCTTGCAGCATGTCCATGCCCATAATAAAGAAAATTACTCCACCAACAATACGGAAACTATTGACCGAGATACCAAAGAAATTGAACAGCAATTGACCCGAAAAGGCAAAAGTTAATATAACGGCAAACGCTATAAAAGTAGCTTTCTTTGCTGTTCTTACCCGATGCTCTTGTTCCAGGTCTGCCGTCATGGTCATAAACACCGGCATGGAGCCCAAGGGGTTTATCAACGTAAAAAACGAAGTAAAAGAAAGCAGTCCGAAGGTTAGAAGTTCACTCATAAGTCATCGATTAATTGATGGTTTCAAGTAACCACCGTTTCAGTCGATAGACAATGATATTTATGAGGTTTTACTTTCTTTTATAAATTTTTAATCCATAGTAACTGGACGCCGGAGATTGCTGAAACGAAAGCATTAAACTATCATTTCTGATTTCATAGTGCCAACTCGCATGACGTTTGCCTTTAACAAAAATAAAAAGACTATCCCTTTCGGTGTAATAGTTAAACGATAGATGGCTATATAAATCTTTAAATTGATAGACTGACTGAGAACCAGTATTATCGCTATTAAAACGTATGGAATCTGTCCAAACGGTTATGGCATTGTCAAGGTCTTTCGACATGCCCCCCTGTACCCATGTGCCAACAATTTGTTCATCTAAAGTGGCATTCAAAAAATCCAAGCGAGCCTCCTCTTCAGCATCTTTGCTACAAGCCATAAAAGATAGAATACAAATGAATATAAAAAATAGTTTCCGCATCATCTCCCTTTTTCAATATGACTTACTTTTGTTGACAAGGTTGCGTCAACAATTAAAAATGCATTTCCGTTATTTACTATCGCTCATTCCAAATCCAAAAGGGATTAATTAGGATAATATCCTCTGAAAGTTTTCGCTCTATCAACCCCAATATGCCATGCGGATCAACAGGCCCATATGAGGCTAACATATTTTTATCAAAGTTATCTTCGTTCCCAATTGAAACAAACAAAGCTTTATCTGTTTTAAAGGTAAATAAGGCCGTATCTCCTTTAATTATTTTTTCTTGCCTTATTCGTTCTCTTTGCACTATGTCATTCTGTTCGGGTTCATACCTATCCAGTTCCTCGCCCCACAATGTAAAATGCCCTGGCCCTAGATAATGAAAGAGTTCATTAGGATTATTTTCAATATCATATTTCTTTACTATCACTTTGGCTTTATCTCTCGCATCCAGAATCACCTTTTCAGCAACATCTTGACCTCCTGAAACTTTACCTGAAACAATTTTTAAAACACTTAACTCAATTTCGTCACCTTCCTTATTGGTTACACTTACCTCATTGGTATAATATCCCATATCTTTAAAATACTTATCGATCTTTTGGGGTGCAAAATAGATATCAACCTTGTGCCTTACTTCCTCACTTAAAATATTAAATAAATCTCTTGTTTCCATATGTTCTTAATGTTTGGTTCTCTTAAAAGAATACTCCCACAAACGAGTGTCAAGTCAGGTGTGGAATTTCGGGTAAGTTGCCATTATTAATGAATTTTTCAAAAGGAGAAAAAGTAAGCATAGCCATAGCTACGTGATCCTTTTTATCGTGAAGAAAAATTCAATAAGAACAAGACTTGGCCCGTAAGGCCATGCTTGACTTGAAGCCAGATTATTACATCAACTCAAGCAGATCCTTGTACAAAGTATAGTTCTCCTCATCAAAGCATACAAACCGCACTTCCTTAACGGTATTACTTACTACATGCTTAATCGATTTTATTGCGATTTCTGCGGCTTCTTTTTTAGGGTAGCCATAAACTCCGGTGCTAATATTTGGAAATGCAATGGTTATGACATTATTCTGTTCTGCCAGTCTTATTGAATTCAAATAACAGTTCCTCAACTTCTCAGCTTCGCCCGATTTACCACCATTCCAAACCGGCCCTACCGTATGGATTACATATTTGGCAGGAAGCTTTCCGGCAGTGGTAATGACTGCCTCACCGGTTGGACAGCCGCCTTGTCTATCCCTAATCATCATACATTCATCCAAAATAGATTTGCCCCCTGCCCGATGAATGGCCCCATCGACTCCTCCACCACCCATTAATGATGAATTAGCAGCATTAACAATGGCATCGGCTTTTTGCTTTGTGATATCCCCTTGTATAACTTTTATTTTCATGGCGATGGCATTAATTTATACCCTACAATTTACATATTTTCCATAAAAAAAGCTCGATGTATTTACACCGAGCGCATATATTTTTACAATAGCTAAGAGCTATTGTTTTAGTCCACATACTGATTGTACACTCTTTTTAACCATGGCATTAATAATACAATTATCAAAAAGGCGCCGAAAGTTAGAACTGCATTGGTCAGGAAGAAATAGGATTTCTTTTCGAACAAGTCCCAAAGACCGGATAGTACACCTGAAAGTTTGTTACCGATGGCGGTGCTTAAAAACCACCCTCCCATCATAAGTGCTGCAATACGTTTGGGTGCTAGCTTACTCACCAACGAAAGTCCCATTGGGCTTAGGCAAAGTTCACCAACGGTAATTACACCATAAACTCCGAATAGCCATGCGACCGATGCTTTATCTAATCCATTCTGTGAATAAATCGCCGCCACCACCATTACCAGCCACGACAAAGCAGAGATCAACATCCCCCAGGCAATCTTACCCGGTGTGGTAGGCTCTTTTTTACGTCGGCGAAGCCAGGCAAAAACGCCCACCACCAATGGCGTTAATAATACCACAAAACCAGGGTTAATAGACGCTTGCAACTCTGTAGGCCACAAGCTCAATTTACCACCTTCCGATTTTTGGGCTGCCGATAACGACGCCCATTCCGAATCCGTCATATCTCCTGGTTTTCCTTCCAGGTTACCTTTTGGAAACTCCTTGGTATAATTATCGAAATAAGTATTAGGTCCCTGCTTTGTTCCTAAGTCCTCCCCATGCGGCCCTTGTAATTTTATGGTTCTTGGCAGTGTAGAAACACCTTCTGTTTTCGCAATGGTATTTATCACACTTTCTGTAATCCCTGAAACTTCTCGTGCAGTATTATTTTTTGCCCAATACGTCAAAGCCGAACCATTTTGATGAAATACGGCCCAAAAAATAATTACTACACCAAACACCGCTAACAAGGCAGCGATAGGTTCCCGTTCCGTTTTTTTGTCCGCAGTTTTCCAGGTAGTAAAAAAGAATCCTAACACCGGAATACAAAAAAAGATAAAAGCATCAGTTGAATCACCACCAAACATGGTTCCAGGTATAAACCAACCGAGTACGGCCGCGCCAAAAGCCGGCAAGAAAAGGGCAGTAAATAAGCGGCTCATAGAAACATCACCAGGACGTTTCGGCGATATTTTATCGGCCTCCTTAATTTCCGGAACACGGGCCAAACCAAACAGGAACCAAACTACTCCAACCAGCATACCAATACCGGCAGCAGCAAAAGCCCAGCCCCAACCGTAGGTTAACCGAAGGTAAGCAGCCACAAAGTTACAGACAAAGGCACCTATGTTGATACCCATATAAAAGATATTATAACCAGAATCTTTTAACGATTCATACTCCGGTTTTTCATATAATTTACCAAGTAACACCGACACATTAGGCTTAAACATTCCGTTACCTAGAATAATGAGCAACAGGGAAATATAAAACGCACCCATGGAATCAGGTATGGCCAATCCAATATAACCTGCAGCCATCAGCACTCCACCAATTAATATGGACTTGCGATAACCTAACATTCGGTCCGCAATTAATCCGCCAAAGAACGGGGTTAAATAAACCAAAGCCAGATAAGTTCCGTAAATATCAGCAGCCTGCATGTTCGTAAAGCCTAGTCCGGCAAATTTTGAAGATGAAGGTTCAATCATATAAAGACTGAAAATCCCGAGCATCAAATAATAACCGAACCGTTCCCACATTTCGGTAAAAAAGAGAATCATTAGCCCCTTTGGATGTTTTTGTTTGGACATATTCTAAGCGTTTAAAGTGTAAAGTTGAAAGTTTAAAAGTACCTGCTCCCCAAAAAAAGGTTTCGATCTCCAACTTGCAACGTATCAATGAATATCTTATGGCCGCCGAAAATAGAATAAATTAAGGTAAGTCCTCATGATTAATGTTAGTAATTGACCATTAACCTCAAGCTAAAAGCTGCCGGCTACCAGCTAAAATCAAACCGAATTATTCATGAAAATTCACGAACCATGACGCAAACCGTATGTTTTTTCAGGGATAACCCTAATTTTTTATAAATTTTTCAATACCCAAATTTTGGATTATTGACGAACTTCCCTCATAGTTTACTACTATACCGTAAGTTATTAAGAGAAAAAAATAACACGCGAGCCCTGATGGTGAAAAATTTTACGAATTTTCAGGTTAAACAGCAATAAGTATGTTTAAGCATAAGGACTATGGATAAAAATAATCGTTGTAATTGATATAATTTTGTGCATTGGTTTTTCTTCAGAACGAAATAAGAGCTGCTTTGTTAATCTGCACTGCATGGATCAAAACAAGAAAAGGTGGAAAATACACTTATCTGGTTTGGGCACTCATCCTATTTTTTACAAGTAGATGGAAAAAATATTTTAATAGGTCCCGTGTTGAGCGGGAGTGCATCACCATTTTCATTCTCTATAAAAGCATTTAAAGGAGCCGATGTTTATGCATACGAGGATATTCCCGAGATAGATTATCTATTTATCACCCATGATCACTGGGATCATCTGTATTACAAAACCATGATGGCTTTAAAACCGAAGTTCAAAAAAAATATTTGTGGTTTAGGGGTTGGGGCGCACCTTGAGCACTGGGGAATTTCAAAAGAAATCATCTTTGAAACAGACTGGAACGACATGGTACTGCTCGACGAAGGCTTTGTTTCACACACCACTCCTGCACGACATTTTTCGGGCAGAGGATTTAACGAAACCAAACACTTTGGGCTTCCTTTGTTCTGAAAACGCCAAGTAGCACCTTATTTCTGGGAGGTGATAGTGGATATGATAACCACTTTGCCCAGATAGAAGAAAGATTTGGGCCCTTTGATTTGGCATTACTTGAAAACGGTCAGTACGAGGCCCGGCGGTACATCCATATGCATCCTGACGAAGTGCTGAAAGCTGCCTCTGACTTAAAAACAGAGAACCTGCTTCCAGGTCATTGCGGCAAATTTGATTTGGCCAACCATGCTAGGGATACTCCGTTAAACCCGGATTATGTATTGGAGGTTCGTCACGAGCATGGCAAGTACAATAAAACAAGGCATTACTGAAACAAGGCATAACTTGTCCCTATTACTTTCGGGAGCATCGTTCTGGTGAGTTGAAGTGATGCAACAAAGTGTCTTGTTTTAAAGTAATTTCAATGTGTAATAGATTTTCTAATGCATATTGCGGGTTAAAAACGATATCGAAACTATACGACAACGAAAGTTTTAATTTGGTAACTCCTGTAATTGGAGAACAAGTTTTCCTAAATGAGAACAAACAAGATTACAGGCAGTGGTGGGCTGATGAAAAAACAGCAAAGATTGCCATAAAATAAGTAGCATTTAAAGAAGCTATCGCAACTATTTTAATCAACGATAAAATATACAGTTACCACCCCATCCCCACGCCTTTAACGTGTTACTTCCCCCTGACTCCACCGTCAAAAGGGAAGAATTTTGGGCATGACACTTACGTTCTAAAAAGTTTACTATTAATTTTTGAGACACCCTTATGCTTATGATAATTCCTATCTTAACACCACCATAACTTCTTGTGGAGCTGCCGCCCCCAGGTCAACGCTTAATTTACCGGGTGACGCATTTCCAACAACAATTTTATATTGTCCTTTCCGCCAAACTTTTTTACCCATCTCATTTACTACTTTTAGTTGTTCAGGAGGAATGCTGAAAGCAATCTGTTTTTGTTCTCCCTTTTTAAGTGATATCCTATTAAACGCTTTCAAACTTTTTAAAGGAATACCACCAGTTGTATCCACTGGGCAAACATATAATTGAACTACCTCATCAATATCGTAATCACCCATGTTAGCCACATCCACTTTCACATCAAGACTTTCCGATTTCTTTAATTTTGTCCTGCTTAAAGTTAAACCACTCAGCTCAGTTTTTGAATATGTCAAACCGAATCCAAAAGGAAACATGGGTTCTTTCGTCATATATTTATAAGTTCTCCCTTTCATAGAATAATCTTCGTAAGGAGGCAGCTGATCCACATTTTTAGGAAACGTTAGAGGAAGATGACCTGAAGGCGATATATCTCCAAACAATACATCGGCCACAGCCTTTCCTCCCTGTTCTCCCGGATACCAAATTTGAAGGATGGCTTCGCAGTGCTCCTCAATACCTTCCAGTGAAACAGGGCTTCCGCTGGCAATTAACAGCACCAATGGACCTTTTTTCACCTCAGCAATCTGCTTTACATAGTCGATTTGGTTTTGAGGCAGCTTTAAATCGACTTTATCACCTATGGCACCGGAAGCAATGGCATCCACTTCCTCGCCTTCAAAATCGGCTGTTAACCCCACAACGCAAATAGTAACATCCGACTCCTTTGCGACGTTAGGTGCCCAGTTTTTGGGGTTTATATTTTTATGGAATGGCAAAGCGCCACTTCTGTAGTTCAATGAAGTTCCTAATGAAACGGCATCAGCAACCCCTTCTAAAACAGTTACCAAATTCGGACTTATGCCATAATAACTTCCAATTAACATATCACCGGAGTTAGCAAAAGGTCCGGTCACATAAGGCACTTTAATATCCTTGGCTAAGGGCAGTGTATTGTTTTTATTCTTCAACAACACTATGGATTTCTGGGCCACCTCGCGCGCCAATTCCACATGCTCAGCGCAATGAATCTTATCGGACCCAATGTTAGCATAAGGATTGTCACCTGCATTTCCCACTATGCCCAACCTAAAACGGGTTTTAAACAGTTGTTTGGTACGCTCGTGAATCAATTCCTCGGTGATCAATCCCAGTTCCAAAGCTTTTTGAAGATTACCATATGTTCCGCCACAATTTAGGTTTACCCCTGCTTTTAAAGCCACGGCGGCGGCTTCGGGTGCAGTTTTTACGAACTTCTGTTTCCAGACAATCCCACCGATAGCACCGCAATCCGAAGTTACATACCCATCAAAGTTCCATCGGTCCCTCAACACCTCCTTTAATAAAAAGGTATTGGCACAAGCCGGTTCGCCAAAAACCGCGTTATACGCCCCCATTACTCCTTCCACTTTAGCTTCGGTGACCAAAGCCTCAAAAGCCGGGAGGTAGGTTTCATACAAATCCTGCTGTGTTGGTTCGGCATTAAAAGTATGTCTCACTTCCTCGGGGCCGGAATGTACGGCATAATGCTTGGCACAAGCTGCCGATTTTAAATAAACAGGATGATCACCTTGCAAGCCCTTAACAAATGCCACCCCCATTTTCGACATTAAAAAAGGGTCTTCACCATAGGTTTCCTGTCCCCTTCCCCAACGCGGATCCCTAAAAATATTCACGTTGGGTGTCCAAAAAGTTAAACCCGCATATTTACTATGGTTGCCCATATGCTGCGAAACCGCATACTTGGCCCTGGCCTCGGTAGAAATAGCAGAAGCAACCCGATGAGCCAATTCCGGGTCGAAAGTAGCTCCCAAGCCAATTCCTTGTGGAAATACCGTTGCTTTCCCATTGCGGGCCACTCCATGCAAGGCTTCGTTCCACCAATCGTAATCAGGTATATTTAATCGGGGAATAGCAGGAGCCCCATTTACCAACTGGGCTATCTTTTCCTCTGTGGTCATTTGCGAAACCAAAATCTCAACCCTTTCTTCTAAGGGCAATTCATTATTTTCAAATGAAAAATCCTCCTGCTGAGCATTAACTACCGAAAACTTTACCGCAATCGCCAGTAATAACAATATTGTTTTTTTTAAATTCATCATATGTCTGCTTTTAAATTGTCCAAACCCAAATTCCGCGAAAGCAAAATTAATATTTGGTTTCTAGAGATACGGTATGTTTGGCTATTCAAACAGTATTCAACTGGGAATTCTCCCTATTCAACTTCTAATTAATCCTCATTTTAAACTAGACAACCATCTTTTAATTTCTAATAGATATCTTTAAAATCAAATTATACCATAACTTTGTTTTATGGGTTATAGCAAGCATTTACATCTCATTTTTTGGGGTTTCATCTCCGGCTCTTTGCTTTTTTCCGCATATTCAGTGGGCAAATCAAAACTCACAACACCCGATAGTTTGTTAAGTTCTTCTATAAATGTAACCATTCAAAATTCGGAGGCTAATTCAGAAGAACAAATTTTGTTATTAAAACAAAAACTAGAACATTTAACAAGTGCCAGGGATACTGCAAATGCCATTCAATGCTTAATTGGCTTAACAGATATTTATCGTTTTAGGGGGGACTATAACGATTCATTCGATAAGCTATGGGATGCTTTATTGCTGGCTGAAGAAATAGATGATGAAATAAGCCAAATACATATCCATAGAAATTTGGGAATTCTTTATAATATATTTAATAAGGACAGTATGGCCATAAATCACATAAGATGGTCCATCAACAGAATAAAATCGAGTAAATTACCAAAAGAAAACAAACATAACCAAGCTAAACAAAGTTATTTTAGTTTGGCTATAGTTCATCGCGACAATAAGGAATATGATTTAGCCTTAAATTATTTAGATTCTTGTTATTTTTTTAATCCGGACGGGGCCCAACCTTTTGTGGTTGCAGAAAAGGGTCTCATCTACTTAAAAAAAGGTCAGTTGACTATGTCGGAATCCTTTTTAAGCAAGGCCAATCGATATTTTATTGATAACAACGCTAACTACCAAATTGCCACTTGTTTATTTTTGGGTGATTTAAAACAAAAACAAAATAAGTTGGACAGTGCAGAATTTTACTATTTAAAGAGCTTGCAAGCACTAAAAGAAAAAAAAGCATATCTGGAGTACAAACCTCAGATTCTAAAGAATCTGGCCTCTGTATACCTGAAGCAAAACAATCCTCAACTGGCATATTCTTTTTTGCACGAAGGAAACATGGCTTCTGACAGCCTTTTTAACGCCAAAAGTGAGAGAAACAATCAACTTTTTGAAATCAAAAACAAATATAAGGAAGCTCTAATTGAAAAGGAAAAGTTGATTCAGCGACAGCATGACGTCATTCATCAGAAAAACAAGATTCAAAATATTTTGAGCATTTTATTTGGTTTGCTATTTCTATTAGGTATTTCGGCCACCGCACTTTTTAAATTAAAAAACCGCTTGAAGAAACTTAACCTACAACAGCAACTAGAGAAAGAAAAAAGCAGAGCCATCCTAGATGTAAAAAGCAAAGAATTAACTACCTATGCTTTGCAACTTATCGATAAGGACCAAGCTTTAAATGAGTTGTTAGATACCATTAAAAAAGAAGTTCCCGGCAAGTACAATTTTTTACGCAACAAGTATTCCAAAGGTAACCAAAACCTTTGGGAAGAATTCAATATGCGATTTGTAAAAGTTAATGATAATTTTTACGAACGACTTAGAGAGAAACATCCTAACATTACAGCTACAGAACAGAAACACTGTGCCTTGATTAAACTACACTTTGACAGTAACGAGATGGCTAAAATCCTTAACATTTCGGTACAGAGTGTCCATACTTCCCGCTATCGTATACGCAAAAAAGTGGGACTTGCACATAAAGAAAGCTTAAGTCATTATATTGGCAGTTTATAATCAACCTATATCCGGGAATAACAATAACTTTGCTCCTATTGACATGATTTGCGTATAAACGGCGTTGACGTAATAAATTAGGATGACAACACCGTTTTCAACACCTACACACCTAAACTAATGCGACTTTACCAGAACAACCCAATCTTTTCCATCTTTATCAGGAGGATTTCCCAAATCTACATCTTTACCTGCTTCAACCTTTTTTCTACTTCCTTTTTGAAGCTCTCCTCCTGTTCGAGGATTAAACCACATTACACTTAACTTACCCGTGGCCGCTGACAAATCCACTTTTGAATTTCCTTTTTTTAAGAAGAAAACATAGATTTCCCCCGGCTTGGCAAAAGCATAATCACTTTTGGCAGCTACTAATTCGTCATGGCTTTCCATTTCCCAGAAAGGAATTTTGTTATCCTGGAAAAAATCCAATGCTATTTTCCCTTGATCCCAAAATAAATCACGGCTGGCATAATCCTGGCAAGTCAAATCGCTATGTGCGTGCTTGTAACCGAAATACCATTCGGTACCCCAGCCTCCCGCCATAAACGTCCCCCAAAGCCCGTTCATACGGGCATTATTGTGTTCCGGATTTTCGGCATCCGGCAACAAAGAATGCTGTGCATCTCCTGGCTCGTCACAGGCCACGGCCCATTGTTTGCCTGCTTTTTTCGATTCGTTGATCCATTTCAGAACCGAACCATGCACATTACTAAAATCAGCTTTGTTGGTTTGTACCGAAGGCCCCGTCAATGGACAATCAGGCCCAAGCATGTCGTAAAACGGATTTCCGTTATGGATTACGATATGATGTTTATACGGATCATGTTCTGCAAAATAAGCAGCCATAGACCAACGTTGCCATTTAAACTGAGGTGCAGTTCGGTTGTCCTTTACCCAATCTCCGCTTTCTTCACAAAGGTTCCAATTTAAGGCCAGGTGGTGCCCAAAACGAGCTATTAACTCGCGGTAGTACAATTTACTATTGGCACCTACTCCTCCATTATCCAACAACCCCTGGTTTTCTACTTCTAGCGTTTTAAAATGAAGAAACATCCCTAGGCTATCGGCGTGTGAAAACAATACTTCCCACTGGTCCATTTTGGAGCAATCGATCCTATCATAAGTGTCGTAATTTATATAAGGAAAAACATTTTGGTCGTCACCTTTAATATTGTTGGTAATAAACGAGAATGCATTCATTCCCTTTGAAGCCAGATAATTTACTGCACCAATGATATCTTTCCCCTTTCCATCTTTCCAGGTTGGGTCACCTTTGTTCCAATGTTTCTCGTGTGCTTCCCATGTTTTTACCAGATTATCTTTGTGTCCGTCATTATGGAATGTGCCATCAAATTCTTCGTATGCCAACATATTTTCCGGTGCATCGGCACCCACTTTCAAGAAATATTCTCCCGACCCGGCAAACTTAAGGTAACGATTGCCGACATATTGCAGGTATCCCTTACTTCTGAAATCCCTTCCTGTTTTATCTGTTTCCTCAATATCAAACGAACCAGAAGATTGATCCATATATTCACCGCTAACCCCTGTCTTTTCCTTATCGCTTACTGCAACAAAACCGCCTTTGCGGAAGTTGACCGTGTAATCCCATTTCCCCAATTCATCAGGAGCAAAATGTACTCGCCACTTATTACCTTTAGTCGAAGAAGTGTTGCCTGCATCACCATCTGCCGCAAAATAACCTGGAACTTTATATTTCTTGCCGCTTGCTTCGTGGGTAAAAGTTACATCGAAACGGTAATGCATGTATGGATTAAATTTATCAGTTTCTGAAGTTTCCGGCCCATCAAAGGTTAAGGTTACTTTATGCCATCTTTTCAACTCTCCTGTTATGGCAGGTTTAACATTGCTTACTTTCTTTTTTCCTTTATAAGCAAGCGGACCAGCATTAGCAGCTGTTGAATTTCTGTCAATCGCCTTTAGTACCTTGTCCGATTTTCCAAGTGGCACAAAAGCAACTCCCGACCAGCGAGCTCTGCTAAACTCTCCGTTAACACTTCCTACTTTTGCTTTTACTGTCACTTTATCTCCCCTATTGACAGTTACATTTCTCCAAACCTTACAATATTTAGCTGATTCTTCGAAAGAGTTAAGACTTAAAGGAGGCAAATAAGTACCTACCTTTTTATCGTTAATTAGAAGTGAATATTCCGAAGAACCATCATTTTCTCCAACACCTAAAAACACCACATCAAAAGTTCCGTTTCTACCCTTAAACACTCTGGTAGTCATAGCTTCTTTTGCTTTATCTGGGTTAATCGCCAACCAATTTTTATCTACATAATAGCTGGTTCCTTCAATGGGGAAATCAATTGCTTTAAGCACGGCAACATCACTTGTGCTTTGAGCAGCAGCAAGCGTTACAGACCTTTTTACCATCAAATCCTCATTAACAACAGGAAATGGTTTAGGCAAGGTTCCGCTACTCACCACCACTTTTGGCCCTTCATCCGCATTAGGAACATAGTTGATATCGTTGGTAAGGATGAACTTATCAAACTCAAATCCATCTTCCCGCATGCTAAATGCAACTTCGTGTTCTCCACTTTTATCAATATCCAGATAAATGAAGTGAGGCACTCCGCAATGCTGTTTTTCGGTACGTTGCTTGCTTTCCCAATGCCAGCTATGCTTATTGGTGCACCATTGCAGTCTTTGCCCTGACTCTGGCCACTCCCCATCTAAACCCACATGCAATCCATTGTCTTCACTACCTGTACTATAAGCTCGCACCCACACGTAATACCTACCTGTTGTTTTGAAGTTTACCTTATAATGAACAAGCGCCATTTTACCCGCTTCACCACAGAAGTTCTCATTAGGAATTAACTTATCATCGTGCGTTACACGCGTATCAGGAATTATTTCGATGTACGAATTATTACTGGCACCTTTACAATGCGGATCATCATCATCTCGACCAACTTTGGGCCAAACGTCTTTTTGATACATATACCACTGACGTAAATCATTCTTAGATTGTCTGTAGAAATATTCGGCTTCCACCGCCACAAGGCCGTTATTTTCCTGAAAGATAACATCTTCGGTTACGATGGGTTTTGTCTGCGCTAATGAACTTAAGGTAACAAAAAGCAAACATGCTACTATAAATTGCAGATATAATGTAGATTTCATATTTATTTTAATTTATGATTAAAAAAATGACAGCATAAATCTAAGTCAATTTATATCTAACACATAGTAAAATTGCCCCTATTTTGGGGTGTAAAATAATATCTACCTATCCACATATTAAAAACGAAAAGCCCACTAAGATCAATCAGCAGGCATTACAATACTGCAGTCTTTGGTTGCCGACAGCAGAGTGAGATAAAATAGGCGAAGACCTCATCATTCATGTGATATGCTAACGCCAAACCAAATGTACAAACGACAACATGTTTGGATCAGAACCTACAAAAAACCAGAAGTCCACAAGGGTACCCTTGTGGACTTCTGAGAATGTTGTTATTTTTAGTCCAATAATCTGTAAAGGTTATTTAGGACCAATCAAATAAATAGATCTATTCAATACCGTGCAATAACTTACGCAGCCAGGGCGATAACAATGCCACCAATAAACCAACACCCACAGCGGTGAGCCCCATTGTGCTGTACACATCAATATAAGTGGCCAAACTGTCCTTAGTAGAAGCCACAATGGCCTCTCCACCGGATTGCCCTTCTGAACCTGTTAACGTAGCCAAAATACCTGCCACATAGTTGGAACCTGCAAACGACAGGAACCAAACCCCCATCAATGTGCCGGTTAGCTTAGCTGGAGCTAATTTTGTAACCATTGATAACCCAATTGGCGAAATAAACAACTCGCCGGTGGTATGCAACATATATAAAAATGCTAATGTCCAAAGAGGCACCTTATAATCTACCGCAAAATGATTTCCAATAATAACCACCAGATATCCTAATCCAAGTTGAATAATACCTAAACCAAACTTCAATGGAATGCTT
Source organism: Saccharicrinis sp. GN24d3 (assembly GCF_052400645.1). Lineage (NCBI taxonomy): Bacteria > Pseudomonadati > Bacteroidota > Bacteroidia > Marinilabiliales > Marinilabiliaceae > Saccharicrinis > Saccharicrinis sp. GN24d3. The sequence continues at coordinate 102,705 of NZ_JBQTGI010000005.1, read as the reverse complement.
GGGTTTTTGCCAATCTTAGTTAATTTTGTCCACATCATTGAAAACAATGACCCGAAAAGAATAATATAAAGAGGGTTAAAGAACTGCGTATTACCGGCTGTTAATTCAAAACCTAAAACATTCCTGTTTACATTAACGTCCGCAAAAACGGTCAACGAAGTTCCTGCTTGCTCAAACAATGCCCAGAAAACAATATTGAATATACAAAGGATAATAAAAAGAATCATCCTGTCCAACAACACCTTACCTTCTTTAATACCTTCTTTAATTAGATAGATGATAGAAAATATGGCAGTAGCTCCAAGAATAATTCCAACTATACTGTTTTCGTTCACCAAAAGGTAAATCAAAGGAACAATAGCAAGGGATAACACATAAACCAAGTATTCTTTCGAGATGATTCCTCCCACTTTCTTCTTCAAATCTTCAGGGTTTGGTGGCAATGCCTTTTCAATGTAGTATTTTTGTCCCAGGGTAAAAAAGATAAGTCCTAGCAACATACCAATGCCAGCTAACGCAAATCCGTAATGAAAGCCGTAAGTTTCGCCGATATACACACATACTGTCGTTGCCAGCAGTGCACCAATATTAATCCCAATATAAAAGATCGTAAAACCCGAATCCCTGCGTTCATCGCCATCTTTATAAAGTTTTCCTACAATACTTGAAATATTAGCTTTAAAATACCCGTTACCCACAATCAGTAAGCCCATACCCCAGAACAAGGCATTAGGAGTTCCGCCCAGAATAACAAACTCACCAACAGCCATCAAAACGGCTCCAAATACAACAGCTTTTTTATATCCTAAAAGAGTATCGGCTATTTTACCACCAAGAACGGGCGCCAGGTAAACCAAAGCTGTATACGCCCCATAAATTAGGTAGCTTTCCGATTGTTCAATCAACAATACTTTTAACAGGTACAGGGTCAATAGTCCTCGCATACCATAATAACAGAAACGCTCCCACATTTCAGCCATAAATAGGACAAATAGCCCAAACGGATGCCCTAACAGTTCTTTTTGATTTCCATTCATCTTTAATAGTTCTAATTATTTTATATTGTTTATGTACTAAACGTGATTCTTACTTATATTTGTGAATACGCACAAATGTAAAAAAAAACGAGGCATGAATATAGTGCTTTTTCTCATGTTACAAAGTTTAAATTGTTTTTTTACCTTTTTAATGGAGAAACCAAGGGTATTAACTAAATAAATATAAAAAGTGAAAATATTGACCCCTCAACAAATTAGGGAACTCGACCAATTTACCATCGACAATGAGCCTATAGCCTCTATTGACTTAATGGAACGGGCTGCTCAAAGCTGCATGGATTGGATGGTCTCTAATATTGATGCTACTTCGTATTACGTTTTTGCCGGTACGGGCAATAATGGTGGAGATGGTTTGGCTATCGGCAGAATGTTAGACGCTTTTCCGTTTAACAAGAAAGTTTTTTTGATTCAATTTTCTGATAAGCTTAGTAAGGATGCCAATGCTAATTACAAACATCTGCAAAAAACTGATGCCAATTGCCTTCAAAAAATCGAGTTTTTAAAAGATATTGATTTCGAAAAAATTGAGCCTGATGCCATTATTATTGATGCCATTTTTGGTTCCGGCTTAAATCGTCCTGTTGAAGGATTGGCAAAGTTGGTGATTGATAAAATAAATCAACTTCCCAATAAAATTATATCCATTGATATCCCATCAGGCTTGCTTGCCGAATATGATGAGGATCATACCAACCAGCAGTCTATTGTAAAGGCAGATATTACATTAACTTTTCAAATGCCGAAATTGTCTTTTCTCTTTCCGGAAAACAGCGAATTTGTGGGTCAATGGCATGTGTTAGATATTGGTTTGCTTTCGGAATATATCGAAGAACAACAAGACTTGCACTTACTCGTGGAGAAGTATTTTATCTCTTCTATTCATAAATCCCGCCCCAAGCATAGCCATAAAGGAAATTTCGGTCATGCTTTGTTAATTGCGGGAAGTTACGGTAAAATGGGAGCCGCAATATTAGCAGCTAAAGCTTGCCTGAAATCAGGAGTTGGTTTGCTGACCGCCCATGTTCCGCATTGGGGCTACAATATTATCCAAACCGCTATTCCCGAAGCCATGACCAGCATTGACCGCTCAGAAATGATTTTTACCGAATTTCCCGAATTAAATGGATATAACGCCATAGGCATCGGCCCCGGACTGGATAAAAAGAGAAACACTGTTTTGGCATTTGAAGAGATGCTGGATAAAATTGAGGAACAAACACTGGTGGTGGATGCTGATGGATTAAATATACTGAGTGAAAACAAAAAATTGCTCAATAAGCTGCCCCAACATACTATTCTTACCCCGCATCCAAAGGAGTTTGAACGATTGGCTGGTTCCTGGAAAAATGATATGCACAAACTTAAATTGTTAAAAGAATTTTGCCAGCAAAACAATGTAATCACGGTTTTAAAAGGTGCCCACACGATCACCTGCCTTCCCGATGGTAAATGCTACTTTAACAACACCGGTAATCCGGGCATGGCAACTGCAGGAAGCGGAGATGTATTAACCGGCATAATTCTTGCCTTATTGGCGCAGCGTTATTCACCGGACAAAGCTGCCATTATGGGCGTATATGTGCATGGTAAAGCAGGGGATATAGGATTGCGACACGAATCAGAAGAGTCATTGCTAGCCTCTGATATAATAAGTTCGCTGGGAGAAGCGTTTAAGAGAGTACGATTGAAATAAGAGATTAATATATTTAATAAGTATACCAAATGATTAAAATTAAAATAACACCATTCATCCTGATAGTTGCTTTTTGCGCAACATCAGGTTTGTTCGCGCAGAAAAAAGGAATTGCGCAGGTTGAGGTTAAACCAACCGCTGAAGTCTCCGATGCCACTGCTGAGTCGTTGACCTATATGTTGCCCCAAACAACCATTAAGGTGGATATTGAAATGGAGAAAGTAATTAAAAAAACAGGGCCATATTATCGGTATTCGCAACGCTATTTAAATCTCAACAATGTAATAACCGAAGATGACGAAGAATGGGTCATTAAAGGAGTAAGCATAAGTACCCAAGGGAAAGCGGACGAAAGCAAAAGGTTTAGTATTTTTACAACGGGTAATACTTCTGCTCAAATGCTCACTTTAACTCCGGATGGAGTTTTAGCCGGTATCAACAACAGCTATTCCTTCACGACCGAAGCACCTCACACTGCCACCATATCTACTCCGGCTCTGGCAGATATAGATTTTGACAATGTTGCTTTAAACGAAGAGTTATTATATAAGACCTCTTCTGCAGCTATGGCTCAGGAAGCCGCCAATATGGTTTATCGGTTAAGGACTACCAGAACCGACTTGCTTTCCGGAGAATTAGAAAATTTGCCACCGGATGGTGAAGCCTACAAAACAGTTTTAAAAGAGATAGAAAAACAAGAAAAAGATTTCGTATCGCTTTTTGCAGGTAAAACCGTTACGGTTACTTTAACCCGAAGTTTTGAAGTAACACCTGATCCGCTAAGTAGTTATGAAAATTATGTTATATGCCGTTTCAACCAACAAAAAGGCTTAGTGGATGCCATGGATATTTCAGGAACACCTATCTATTTAAAGCTGAATATTGAGAAAAGAAAAGAATTGAAAAACAATATTACCGCGCCATCGAAAGAACCCGTTAGAAATGGTTTATTCTACAATATACCAGCGGATGCTACCGTAAATATTGTTGATAAAAATATCTCAATTGGTTCTAAAGGCGTGAAATTAGCCCAATACGGTCAGGTTATTTCAATGTCGCCATCGATACTTGCCAAAGAAGGTGTGGTGATTGAGGTTTGTCCGGTTACAGGGGCACTTTTGTCAGTTTCCAGTAAGTAATCCGACCGGCAATAGTCATAACAAAGCCTCAAGGGGACTAGCGCATAAGCAAGGCATCCGAAATTAAGTTTATGAAAAAACTTACAATTTGTAAGACTTGCTGTTAATTACAAATATTTTTGGACACCCCCGTTTCACCATGCAATTCAAACCGACGTATCACATATCTAATTCATGATAAACAGTGACAGTGCATTGGAAATTTAAACCTGGATTATGTATTAGAGGTACGTAATGAGTATTTAAAATACGATAAAACAAGGAGTTTCTGAAACGAGGCATAGCACCGCTCTGGTGAGTTGAAGCAACTCCGTGAAACGCCTTGTTTTGAAGTAGTTTAATTGCGCAACAGGATTTCTAATGCATATTGTGGGTTAAATGATGATAAGCAGAAGAAATTGTTCTTTTGGAAACGGTAAAGGTGACAAAATCAAAAAAATTCATGACAGGAGAAACTAACTTATCTGTTCTTATAAAAGGGATGACCCCCATACTCCATCCAGGCGAATACGTTTTCGTAACCATTAAGGATTTAAACCGGATAAACAGAAAAGACACGATATGCGAGTTTAAAGAAAAAGAAGGAGTAACAATTGTAATCAATAGAATTAAAGCGGACGAATTAGGTTTCAGCTATGATTTTATTGCTTCCTGGATTACACTATCTGTGCATTCTTCATTGGAAGCAGTTGGACTGACTGCTATTTTCTCTGGAGAGTTGGCAAAAAATAATATTAGCTGCAATGTAATTGCAGGTTATTATCACGACCATATTTTCGTCGACAAGGAGGATTCTGTTAGAACCATTGAGGTTCTAACAAACCTATCCAGGAACTTTAAGGAAGAATAATTGTCAACAAGAAGCCTGATAGTTATCACATACTATCCGTTTCTAATTGGTTATTTTAGCGAAAATTAATTAACAAGAACCTCAGTGCCTCAGTGCCTCAGTGTTCGTCATTTCAAATATTACATTCATGAGCAACGAAATATCAAAACTGGAACCCATATCGTTATGGGAGAATTTTTATGCGCTAACACAAATCCCTCGTCCAAGTAAAAAGGAAAAACAGGCAGCCGATTATGTGATGGAATTCGGAAAGAAACTTGGTTTGGAAACTATTGTTGACGGTACTGGCAATGTGGTAATAAAAAAGCCGGCTACACCAGGAATGGAAAACCGTAAGACCGTTGTTTTACAAGGACATGTAGATATGGTGCCGCAAAAGAACAGCGATAAAGTTCATGATTTTGAGAAAGATCCCATTGAAACCTATATTGAAGACGGTTGGGTAAAAGCCAACGGAACTACATTAGGGGCCGACAATGGAATAGGTGTAGCGGCAGCTATGGCCGTTCTGCAATCTAAAGATATACAACATGGACCCATTGAGACCTTATTTACCATTGACGAAGAAACAGGAATGACGGGAGCCTTTGGCCTGGAAGCTGGAATGTTGGAGGCCGATATCTTAATCAATATGGATTCCGAAGATGAAGGTGAACTCTATGTGGGTTGTGCCGGTGGTTCCAACGCTAATATGACATTTAACTATAAAGAGGTAGAACCTGATGCTGACACGGTTGCTTTTAAAATTTCACTGACTGGTTTAAAAGGCGGTCACTCAGGAATGGATATTGTATTGGGTCGGGGAAACGCCAATAAACTGATGTTCCGCTTATTAAAAGAGGTAATTGCAGCTTATGGTGTTCGTTTGGCCTCCATCGATGGAGGAAGCTTGCGCAATGCCATTCCCCGTGAAGCCTTTGCGGTGGTTACCGTTCCTGCCAACAATGTTATAGAATTCTCCGAAACCATTGAGGAGTTTGCAACAATATACCAAAGCGAATTATCGGCTACCGAACCGAACCTATCTCTGATGGCTGAAAAATGCGATATCCCGGCCACATTGATGGATGAGCTTTCGCAAGATGATTTGGTCAATGCCATCCAAGCGTGCCCCAACGGAGTGATCCGTATGAGCGACAGCATGGAAGGTCTGGTAGAAACCTCATTAAATCTGGCCATTGTAAAATCTGAAGGAGGAAAAACCAAGGCCATGTGCTTAATTCGCAGCTCTGTGGATTCTGCCAAGGAAGACGTGGAATCAACGTTAGAAAGCTTATTCCGGTTGGCCGGTGCAGAGGTCGAATTTAGTGGTCAATATCCGGGCTGGAAACCAAATCCCGATTCAGAAATATTGACTGTGATGAAAGATGTATATCACAAGGAATATGGAAAGGTTCCGGAAATAAAAGGAATACATGCTGGATTGGAATGCGGAATACTGGGCGCTGTTTATCCAAATTGGGATATGATTTCATTTGGCCCCACCATCCGTTTTCCACACTCACCTGATGAAAAAGTGAACATCGAAACAGTAGAAAAATTCTGGAAGTTTTTGGTGCAGACATTAAGAAATGTACCTGTTAAATAGTTTTGTTTCCAACAGAGCATACCATCGAGAATTGCGCAAAAGTTAAAAGGCATCGAAAATAGAAGCCTCTTATCTTTTGCGTAAATAGTTATTTATTCATACTTAATCGTATTTATTTGATTCTTTATGAAATACTAGCTAATCAACCAAAACCACACTACCCGCCTTTTGTTGTTCAATTACCTTTCTCACATACAAGTTTCTGGTTATCTGGCGCCCCAGGTTAACCAAATCAATTTCAACGGTCAGGGTTTGAGATGAGGTTGCCTTGCCTTGCGGTAGTTCCGGCATTTCTACCCTACCCCGATCGTCCGATTTCACATGATCGTTCACCAGATAGCCACCTGAATATTCCAGTCGTACCGGACAGTTGCGTACCCTTCTCCCCTTATCATCGCATACCAAAAAGAAATTAGATGTATCCAACATGGATACATCGGAAATCAGTCGAAAACCGTTCACAATGTCACTCATTTCGGTACTAGATTCCGAAGCCAAATCCACTTGTTCTCCTTCCACCTCAGTCGTGGTTGATTCATTTAAATATCCGCTCAGCGCATCAATCGACTGTGCAAAATGTTCTATTGCCGGCATATGGCTTCCCTTTTCGATCAATTCAAGCCCCGTTAAATATTTTTCAGAAGCCAACTTCAATGCTTTTCTTTTTCTTTGTTCTTTTATCTCCTGGTATTTCTGTTTCGAAAGGCGATAAAAGATGTACACGTTTGACAGATCTTCCCATTCATCCACATATTCGTATCCCTCCAGATATTCTGACGAAGTAGATTTAATCCTGTTTTGCAAATATTCATGTACCCCTTGTTTATCCTCCACCTGATAAAACACGGCCTCCGCTTTAATCGTCGAGTTAATCTGACTCGAAATATCGGCCAAAGCCCTCTCCTTGGCCTTATCTTCGTACAGCATTGGCGATCCAATCTTAGGCGTTATTCCTATACCATAATAGTAATTTGGATTTACAGGCCGCTCTTTCAGCCATGACGGTTTAGTTTGCTCCAATAACTCTGCTTGTTTTTTGGTACCCGAACAAGCAGAAAGCAATGCCGCAATAAGCAGTATTAAAGTAGTTCGCATGTAACTTTTTTATTTAGTTCTCTGGCTTATAGTTAATAATCTCCCCGGTAATTTGCGCCACGCAGTTATCCATTAAAGTATTCTCTAATTCCGTTAGTGTTTTTGCTGTTTTATGGCTTTCAAAAAGCTGGTGTAACTTATCCACACTAATCGCATTATCATATACCTTATCTGTATCATGATCTTTGGTTTGATATTTCCATGTACCCGGAACCAATTCCTTGTAGTCTCCTTCAAAATCGGCATACATAATAATATCAGTCTCTTCTTTGTTAAACACATTTGAAACCGCAACTTCATCCCGATCCCTCCTTTTCATTGAATAAGACACCGTCAGGCTTGCTTTGCGCGTCAGGATATATTCGTAGTACTTCACCTTATCGTATATGGTTCTTTCCTTTGTTAGCTTGGTAGTTGCATCCTCATATTTTTCAACCCGCTTCAGATATCCCCTTTTTTCGGTTTTCACCAGCCGTCCATTATCCCTTGAATATTTTTGTACATATGCTTCAAATAACGCCTTGGAATCGGGTATGGATACTTTGCTTTCCACGCCCTTTGTTCTATCCAATAAAAAAGCCTTAAAATTATTGGTACTGGTGGAAGCGGAAGATCCGGCACCAACAACCTCGTAGAGAGGCGAGTTAATATCGTTAATTCCTTTAACCACTTTATTGTTTAACTGACTTGCAATAGTTTTGTAAGATGAAGAATTGGTATTAACCGACGATATATATATCGTAACCTTGGCATAATCCAATGACTTATTCATCAAATCAAGGCTGTTTTGATAGGTGCTAACACCATCAATAATACCTTTAAAAGTATAATAAGCCGAACGATACATATTGTTATTCATCTGTTCGTTTCCCTTCCTATATAAAGGCTCGTATTTGGCAACTACCCATTTACTTTTAGCATCCTTATAATTCCCGTTAATAGACAAAATTTCGGAGAACTGTTTCTCAGAACCGGCAAACTGCTCTAAACGAAGTGCTTTCACCGCATTTCCATACAGTTGGTTCAAGTAGGTATCTTCAACCTCTTGATAATAACTTTTTTCCTCTTCGGGAAAAAGAAGTTTAATGCCTACCCCTTGTAACTTTTTATAATAATTTTCGGCAGCACGGTAGGCATAAACGGCATCTTTTGCACTTCCGCTTTGATATTGCGCTTTGAAGTTTTCGATTTTATCTTCCAGAACTAATTGTCCGGTGCGCTGAAGCCCTAATTTGGCATCAATATTATTGATGTTTTTGCGCAGGGAACTAAAATAATTATCGGCCGCATCGGCATAAAGACCCGAGTTTTCCAGCAAACTTGCTTTTTTTACATATCGCTTACTGGCACATCCACCTACAATAACCATCAAACAAAACAGAAGTAATAATTGCTTCATATAAATATCGTTTATAAATAAATTAATCTTGAATAAAACAGTTCCTCAAGCTACTTCTACTTCATCATTTCGATAAAGTTACCTTCATTGCTTAAAAACTGTTTCATTAAATGAGCTGTCAGACATGAGTGAACCGGTATTATACCAAGCGTATCACCCGGTTTAATCTGCTCCAGGGCCTCTTCACCAACAGAAACTATGCCGTGTTCCTGCGATATGGACCTGACCTCACCCACCACCTGTTCCGTATCCCATTCCAGGCCATTCAACTTAACCACTTTCCCATAAGAAGTAACTCCACTAGGTAATTCTACCCAATCCTTGGAAAGGTGCACTGCCCCTGCATGCATAACTATTTCTTTTCTTTGTGGATGTACAGCCAGTACAGGTGCAGCCAAACAAACCGCTACATCACTCATTTTACAACTACCTATCTGAACCTGGGTATAATCGTAAAAAACGAAATTACCAGGACGATATTCATCCATGCCATAAAAATTGTTGTAAATAGAACAACTCGGCGTGTCGCCCCAGGAAAGTTGCATCAAGGGAAACTCATCTTTTAAAAACGTTTTTATGGCAAGTATTTTTTCCAAAGCAGGTTCAACCATATCCTCTAATTGCTCCTTGTTACGGGCATAGTAAGTGTTACCCGCATGGGTCAAAAAACCTATAAAAATTAACTTCGTGGTATCTTTTAAACAACAAAGTATTTTTTTAATCCCTGATAAGTCACTGGCATTAATACCTGTACGATTATATCCGGTATCGGCCTTAATAAAAACGCCCACCGGATTTTTCAAAGTCTTTTCCAGTTCTTGTATGGTTTCGTCATCTTCCACCAAAATATTCAGATTGATGTTAGCGGACAACTCGTTGATCAGCTCACTATGAATCTTGGTACAAGTCAATGCAACGGTAATATCCTGCCAACCTTGTTGCGCAAAATATTTGGCCATTGTAAACGAGGATACGGTAATCCGCTCCACACCTACTTCCCGAAACCAACCTCCAATTTCAGCGGATTGATGGGTTTTGAAATGTGGCCTAAAGTCTCCCCGCCATCCTTTAACACGCTCTGCCATCTTTTTAATATTGGCCTTACAGATGGAGGTGTTTAGCAGTAATGTTGGTTCTATAATTTGATACATAGCCTTTCGTAATTGGTTGCTCAAATATAATCAACCCTCCTTATTATTACAAAGATAAAAAGGGATGAAACAAATTGTATAATACTATCCGAATCATCCCTTTATTGTTTCAACTAGAACGTTTTATCATTACTCTTCGTGCTCAATTTCTATTTCAATAAAAAACTCACTTTGATTCCCTGCTGCATCCAAGCAATAAACACCAAGGTGGTAGTGACCTTCCGCAACTTCTTCGCTGACTCCTTCGTGAAGTATCGTTACAGGAATAACCATTTCCTGATGGCTTACCGAGGCAGTACTCAAACCATCTTCAAAAGTCCATGTATTTTCATAATCCCAGGCCTCGCCATGATCTTCTTCTGCACCTGATTTTAATTGAATGGCGGAATGCGCATGACTATCAAAAGCACTATGGATATCTACTTTGTAGGATGCCAATTCATCGTTATCTGAAAAATTACATATAAATTCAATTTTATCTCCAGGATGAAAAGCTTCACCATCGACAGGCTTCATCAATTCAATAGTTGGTTTTGTTGTATCTACTTCATCGCTGCTGCTACAGGCAACAAAAACAAAAATAAATATGGGTAATACAAATAATATTTTTTTCATTCTTCTAATTTTTATGGTTAAAAGGAACTTTAATCAACAATTGCAGGTTTCTGCCTTGTTCCGGTATTTCAATTCTTCGGTAAAAACTTATATGATTAAAGTACTTCGTGTTTAAAAGATTACTGCCTTGCAAAACGAGTTCTATCATTTGTTTGCCAACCCAAGCTTCCGTTGAAACTCCAGCCCCTCCAATGATATAACCGTTTGTTTCTTCCTCGTTATTAGATATTCTGCTTTGTTTTAAAGCAAAACGACTATTCAAAAACAAACGAGTGTTTCTTATGGATTTACTTTGTCTGAATATTTTGCAATCCACTTCGGCAAAACCATTAAAGGGTGGCGTAAAAGGTAATGGATAACGTTCTTTTTTGCTGTCCGAAATCCTTTGATTATAGATATATTCTAACGTTACAGAGGAACCTAAAATGCTGTTAAACCATTTTTTCTCCAGGCTAAACTCCACACCCGAAAGCATTGCTTTTGTTTGTGAATATCGATAAATCTGTCCCGCATGTGGAAGCTTGCTAAACTCACCTGTTGGCTGGAGGTACAGATAGTTGGAGAAATAATACAAGTACGGACTTAGTACCAGCATCCAAATTTTATTGTCCCATTCCAGGTTAGCATCTATGTAATATCCTTTCTCCGAACCTAACTTACCATCCCCTTTTTCATGCCTAAACGATCCATGATGTACCCCATTAGCGCCCAACTCGATTGGAGTTGGCATCCTGAAAGCAGTTCCCAGATTCATCCTGGAAATCAGTTGATCGTTTGGCTTATAGACCAACCCAACCAACCAGCTTATATCACCAAAATCCTTATTCAGGTCTGTGCTACGCTGAGCATACAAAGCAGCCTCCTCATTTGAATCACCTTTTGATGTCAGATAATCAAACAAAATATCGTCGTAGAATCCATGGGTTTCAACCGAACCATAATCATATCGGAAGCCTCCGTTCAGTTTCAGTCTATCGTTTAAAGGATATTCTGACTGAACAAAGCCGCCTAAGCTATAGGCATCATACTGAGGCAACAAATAATTATACCCCGTCACATCATTATCCTTTAACTGATACTGCAGGCCCAAGCGCAATTTACCCAATGCCGAGGCGTTTAATTGGTATTTGACATTTGCACTATAGGTCTTTAAACGGAACTCTAATTCCAGATCTTTATTCGTTTCAGGTGCGGTCTGATTTGAATAATGCGTATGGAAAGTGCTCCATTCCTGCCTTAAGTTATCCTGCAAACCCAAATAAAATGCAAGGTCACCATTGCTTAGGAAAAACCTGGTTTGACTGAGCACTTTTAAATGATTGGCTTTCTGATATGGATAATCTATATTCCTATAATCTCCGTCATGTGCTACCCTTTCAATCTTAGGCACCCCATGTGCACCCTGAAAAAACCCTGACTTTTGATAAACACTACTTGCGGAAACCGTTGTTTTATACTTTTCGGTTATTCTGCCTACCAAAACCGACAAGTCTTTTTCTTCACCTGCCGTGTTCTTAAGCCTATTATTGTAGATCGGAATATCCGTTTCTAAATATCTAATTTTGACAGAAGGGATTCGGTAGTCACCATAGTCCTGAGCCGAGGCTCTAGCCTTAAAAAAATATTTATCCGACCTACCCGTCAGCGACAATGATCCTCCATAGTTATCATTCACCGATTTCCCGATTAAAGTCACATCGCCCGAAAAAGAATGTTTAGTCGGCAGCTTGTTATTGGTAATGTTTATATAACCACCAATGGCGTCGCTACCATATTCCAAACCGGAAGCACCTTTAACCACCTCTGCCATTTCAATGCTAAACGGATCCAGCTCCAGACCATGATCGGCACCCCACTGCTGTCCCTCCTGTTTAACACCGTTCTCGCTTACCACAACACGGTTAAAGCCCATACCCCTGATAATTGGTTTAGATGCATGGGCTCCTATATCCATTGCGTTTACACCGGGTAATCGTTCGATGGATTTAATAAAGGTTCCCGTTTGATTTTGCGTAACAAAATTGGCATTTACAACTTCGTTTTTCTTCGACTTGGTTCTACTAATACCATTCACAACTACGGCTATTTCCGTCATCAACCGGTTGTCTGGCTTTAACAAAACTTCAACCTGAACATCTTGCGTAACAAAGAAAGATGAGTCTTTTTTATGGTAACCGACAAACGAAAAGGTAATATTCACCTTTCCTTCCGGCACTTCGTGTTCAAAACCACCATTACTATCTGTTACATCACACATATCGGCATAATGCACATGACAACCAGGCAGAGGAATACCCTCTTCGTCATTTACAACACCTGTAACAGAATACATTTGTGCCCTACTGGTCAATGCGAAGCACACAAGCAGCGAGCACATTATAATGTACTTTCTCACAAATTATTTTGTTAAGATAAAAAATGTCTGCCTACCAAAAACAGGTAAGCTAAGCAGAGATAATAAAAATGCAATTAGGTCAGGATGAATAATGGTGGACCTCTGTGTTTAATTGTCTGATGACTGTTACAGTAAACAAATTCCTGTATCTCGTTATTAACAAGCTCCATATAATAATTAGCAACACCAACTAACTCTATTTTCGCAGCTTTATTGAAACTAGCAAACTCAAACTCACATACCGGACAAGCTTTTTTTGTTTCAACCGGATTATTAAAACTATTGAAATCATTGTATTTGCAATGGTGTTGCTCGCAACAATGGGATTCAATGGGAGCCTGCCAGTGATGTTGTACCACGTGCGTTGCCTGATAAATGCTTGGAAAAACAAATATCAACACAAACAGTATTGATGTGAAAAATTTAGCTCTCTTCATTGGGCGACAAAAATACATGGAATAAACACGTGACAAGAAAAAATGTTGTTTTTTTTTCTAACATCCAAAACAATTCCATGACCAGAACATTATTATTAATTCATAACTTTATAAACTTCTATACCAAAAACACACGTAAAATGATTGTGAAGGATTTTATCATAATTGGAGGAGGAATTGCTGGTCTTTCTGCTATAAAAGCTATTAGGGACGAAAACAATTCGGGCTCTATACTTTGGATTACGGACGAAGATAGATTACCCTACAAAAGGACAAAAATCAATAAACATATAAACGTTGGGTTTTCTAAGGATGATTTCGCCCTGATTGATCATGATTGGTTGGTTGACAACCAGGTTGAACTATTGTTTGACAAAGTTGAAAGCATTGACACCCATAAGCACGAGCTTTCGTTTCTGCACAGAGGAAACCTGAGATACAGCAAACTTATTGTTGCTACAGGAAACAAACCTAAGCATTTACAGATTGAAGGTATACCCGATGACATTGTTTTTAACGTGCATACAGCACGACAAGTTGATAATATTATTCGTTCCGCATCATCTTCAAAATCATACTTAGTAGTTGGTGCCGGCGTTGAAGGCGTCGAAACAGCCGATCAGTTGGCACAAAAAGGGAAAGAGGTGATTTTGGTAGACCGAAACCCCATTGTGCTGCAGCGATTCCTTACGCCAAAGTTTGCCGATTTATTACAGGATTCTATTCGTAAAGCCGGAATTCAATTGATCCTGGATGCCAGAGACTTAAGGTTTATAGTTGATAGATCAGGGAATAACCATATTCAGATCGACCACCGGCAATATAAATGCGACAGGATAATTTCTACCATTGGTTATACACCAAATATTGATTTGGCCTCTGATGCTAATATCAAATGTAACTTTGGAATTTTGGTGGACGAACACCTTCAAACTTCGGCCGCTGACGTTTATGCTGCCGGCGACGTAGCTGAACATACCCAGGGGATTGTTACGGGTTTGTGGCACGCGGCCGAACATCAGGGAAAAATTGCAGGGATGAATGCTTGCGGAAAAAAAGAAAAACTGGTATTAAAACCTTTCCGGATGAAGACCGAAGTATTTGGTGAATACTATTTTTCGGTTCCTCCACTGGGAAATAATTTGGAATTGACCGAAGAAAAGAATGGTGATAAAGTAAGGGATATGTACTTTGCAAACGATAGGCTTGAAGCTCTATTAATGAAGAACGATGGAGAACGGGCCAAAATGTACCAAAAAGCACTAATGGAAAAATGGAGCTTACATAAAATAAAAAACGAACTTCCTTTGTAGTCCTGTTTCACGTCAGCGGTCACTCAACATATTTGGTGTAATAAATCATCGTTTTGTTATTTTAAAATCCTTATTTTCGTCAGCAATCCGAATATAACAATTTAACATATGACCGAAGCCATTCATACCGGGGTTTATTCCGAAATTGGGGAAATAGAAGGCGTTATACTGCATACACCTGGCAGCGAAGTAGAAAACATGACGCCAGGAAATGCGGAAAGAGCATTATATAGTGATATTTTAAATCTTTCCGTGGCAGAAGAGGAGTACCAGCAATTAAGTCAGGTATTAGCCAAAGTCACCAATACTTTTCAAGTCAAAGATTTATTGACCGAAATACTCAATATCCACGAAATTAAGGATAGCCTGGTTTCAAAAATATGCAAAGCCGAAAATGTTAAACCCTTAAAAAATTCGTTACTTAAGCTAAGACCGGAAGAGTTAGCCCGGCAAATTATTGAAGGGGTGCCACTTAATAAAAATACGTTAACTGGATTTTTGTCGGATGAAAGAAATGCTTTACGTCCTTTACACAATTTCTTTTTTACCCGCGATGCTTCCATGTCGGTGTACGATCATGTTTTAATTGGGAGAATGGCCAACAAAGTCAGAGAAAGGGAAGCCATGGTGATGGAGTCTATTTTCAATCACTCGTCTAAATTAAGTGGAAAAACACTCAATCCGTATAAATCGAAACAGTACCGGAAAGATATATCCATTGAAGGGGGAGACGTGCTGGTCGCCCGCGAGGATATATTAATTATTGGAACCGGCATTAGAACCAGTACTCAAGGCATTGACTATATCATCCGACAAATACAAAAGAACAAAGGAAAGCATAGCGTTGTGGTACAACAGCTTCCATCAAAACCCGAAAGTTTCATTCATCTGGATATGGTGTTTACCCTGCTCGACAGGGACAAGTGCATGGTTTACGAACCTGTAATTATGCAACCCAATAAATATCAAACGATATTAATTTCTATTGAAGATGGCAAGGTAAAAAACATCGAAAAGCAGACTAACCTGGTGCAATGCCTGAATAGCCTAGGCATGCCATTAAAGCCCTTGTATTGCGGTGGACGGAAAGACATCTGGATTCAGGAGCGGGAACAGTGGCATAGCGGGGCCAACTTTTTTGCCGTCGGCCCGGGGAAAGTAATCGGCTATGCGCGTAATGTATATACCATGGAAGAAATGAACAACAATGGTTTTGAGATTATTCCGGCCATGGATGTCATCGAAAATAAAACCAACTTATCTGATTACGAAAAATATGTGATTACCATCAGTGGTGCCGAACTGGCACGAGGTGGTGGCGGCGCCCGTTGTATGACCATGCCGTTTAAAAGAAAACGAGTGGAGTATTAGTCATGTGATGGCAGCAAATAACCGTACAACGGTAACGAATAGTGATATTCATACTTAAACAGACAGGGATTCCAGGATAAAATTAATCATGCAAAACTGATCTCAAAACAAATCCCCATCCCACGTCATTGACATGGTACTTCCCGTGCTATCAGAAGCAAAGGGAAGATCCTCTTTTTTTTCCTACAAGCTAAATGATAACAACTATTCCGGCTGCATACACCTGCCCATGAATAAAATGGTATTGGTATCTTTTTCCGTAATGGCGAATATAAAAGGTCGGTCTGCCGAGAAATGAATAGGCTGATTAGGACCAACGGATGTAAATGCGATTTCCACACTTGTTACGGCTGCTGCTTCTGTTCCTTTTTCATCTACCTCGATGAAGGTTTTGTGTTTTACCTTTGATATATAAATTCCGCCTCCCTCTAATATACCCGAAAAATCCGCCTCAAACTGATCAAAAGCCAAAGACATTCCCATATTTATCAATGGCTTATTTAATTGATAATCTCCTTCAATCTTAAATTTTGGGAAGCCCAATACAACTGTACGTGCGGTTAAGCTATTCATCCATAAACTCCAGCTATTATCATTGGTAGCTTCAACAATATCAGTTACTGTTTTACCGGTATTAGGCTTTAGTACTACCATATTAAAATGGCCGTTGCCATAAGGCATTTCAACCATCGAAAACAAGTCGTTTTGCGCATAACCTAAATCAGCTTGTTGGTGCATCATATCTACTTTTGTTTCAGCACCTGTTTCAGTATAAAATGAAGCTTCCTTTGTATCACGCTTATCGAACTCGTTTTGCCACTCCCCATAAAAATAAATGGCATTGATCAGGAACATCACATGTTCAGGAGTTACCTGATCTACTATTTGAGGAATTTTTCCATTAGTAGTATCATCTACCCAATTATTGATCGTTTTTTTTGCTCCTTCGGCATCGGAAAAATCAAGGGCACTGACCTCGGCCTTAAAATATTCTTGATTCACTTTTATAAAATCGGGAAGAACAGTGACATCATCCCTGTACCAAATGCTGTTGGCAATATCCAGCGTAAGCTTATTGTCTGCATTTCTTAAAACATCTACCAGCTTTTTCTGATATTGGTTAATTTCATCACCCAGGGATTCATCAAAGGCCAGAATATTGTTCATTTGGGTTAAAGTTTCTCCTTTAGCTCCATTACGCGTCATACTCAAAGCCTGAAATATACTTAAGGGAGAAATTAAGGCATTCTCACCTTCTTCCACGTCCTGAAGAACTTCTTTAAATATATTGGCTCCAAAAGTATTTGATGATTCTACCAAAGAAGCCGATTTTAAATCCAGCTCAATAGGTGTGTATTCGTTATTATTTTGCGGGTCGTCACTTTTGTTACAAGCTGCAAAACTAAGTGCAAAAAAGCATATCGAAATACGCACAAAATTTCTCATGTTAAGTTGTTTTTAATTTTGTTACGATGTAATGATGGAGGATTATTGAAAAGGTTGCTTCCCTAAGGTTAAATTAACTCTTAACCCATTCCAACGCTGCTTCAAAAGTGCTAAATGCTTTGTGTTGCATTTCGGCATGAGACTCTTCAAAAAGCAATAAAACCACGACATTGGGCGTATCTAAAACAACTCCGAGTTTTAAGTTTTCAAAAACATCAATGTTCGCTTTATAAAATTCGGCTATATCCTGCAACTCATTTATCGTCGCATTATTTTCACACGCAGTAAAATCGGTAACGATACCCTTTAATCCGGCATGAACCAAACCTTTCTCTATGTCCGTTTTCCACGAATTAATCACATCTTGCATAACAACACTTCCCCTGAAAGATCTGATTAAAACAGAATCATCTTCAACCAAAGTATGTTCCACATGATATGACATAAACGTTTTTGTTTGACACTAAGTAGTGTAAAATTAATTATTCATCCAATGAAGTATGATAATAACATGAATTAATAGATGTACTTATCACTTATAGGGACGAACGGCCTATCTGCTGTGATTAAAGTAAATTAAATATTTTTTTACGTAAACACACGAACTAAACCATTAAAAATCGGGGCACATATGACGGTTCTGTTTTAACGGTAAAAAAAAATATCATATCCAACAGTACAAAACGAATTTAACATACTGATTTTCTGATTGTATAAATTTTATATATGCCCCAATAGAAACAATCGATTTGATTGATATTGTAATACAGGCTACTTTTGAAATCAGAAAATAATAAAACAATTATTCAAATATTAAAACGTAACATTATGTCACAAATTGGAAAAGAGATTGTAGATTTTGAAGTTCAAGCCTTTGTAAATAACGGATTTGAAACTGTAAAAAAAGAAGACTTAAAAGGTAAATGGTCAGTTTTCTTCTTCTATCCTGCGGACTTTACCTTTGTATGTCCAACCGAGCTTGAAGATTTGGCCAACAAATATGATGAGTTTAAAGCGGCCAATTGTGAAATATATTCGGTGTCCACGGACACTCACTTTGTTCACAAAGCATGGCACGACACTTCCGATACCATTAAGAAAATCAAATACCCGATGTTAGCGGATCCAACAGGGGTGCTTTCAAGAGGCTTTGATGTAATGATTGAAGAGGCCGGCTTAGCCGAAAGGGGTACTTTTATCGTAAACCCCGAAGGTGGAATTGTGGCCTATGAAGTAGTCGCCGGTAACGTAGGCAGGAATGCAGATGAACTGTTACGTCGTTTACAGGCTCTACAGTTTGTTGCCGAGCACCCGGCGGAAGTTTGTCCGGCCAAATGGGAAAAAGGAAGCGAAACACTACAACCAAGCATCGATTTGGTAGGTAAAATTTAATTTAAAATTGCATCGCAACTTTATTTTCTAGTCCACAGATTATGCAAACTAAACAGATTGAAAACTGCGCAATGTTTATATTTTCATCAAAAAACAAATCTGTTCAAACCTGCTTAATCTGTGGATATATGACCAACAAAAATACGACCATTAATCTATACAAGATATGTTAGAACAAGCTTTAAAAGATCAGGTAAAAGGCTTATTTGCCAATCTTAAAAACGAATATACATTTAAGGTTGAATCCAACCCCACCCACCCCCATAAGGATGAACTTGTCGGTTTACTTCAGGAAGTTTCTTCCTGTTCCGAAAAAGTAAATCACACCGTAGAAGATGGCGAAGGTTTGGCTTTCACTATTCTGCAAAACGGAGATGCCTCTTCGGTAGTTTTTAGAGCAGTGCCTACAGGACACGAATTTACCACCTTGCTGTTGGCCGTTCTAAACATGGATGGCATTGGCAAGAATTTACCCGACGAAACATTAATGAAAAGGATGAAGGGTATCAAAGGAAAAATTGAGGTAAAAAGCTACATCTCACTTAGCTGTACCAATTGCCCGGATGTTGTTCAGGCTTTGAATATTATTTCGATGATGAACCCCAATGTACACCACGAAATTATTGATGGGGCTATGCTCCAGTCAGAAGTTAGCCATCTGAATATCCAGGCTGTTCCTTCTGTTTTTGCAAACGGAGAACAACTTCATGTGGGAAGGTCTACGTTAGGGGAACTACTTGGAAAACTGGAAGAAAAGGCAGGCACCGAATTTAAGGCAGCATCGGTGACCGAAAAACAGTATGATGTCATTGTCGTGGGAGGTGGACCGGCAGGCGTATCTTCGGCAGTTTATTCTGCCCGCAAGGGATTTTCAGTTGCCATAGTAGCAGAAACGGTAGGTGGTCAGGTTACCGAAACCGTAGCCATTGAAAATATGATATCCACTCCTAAAACTACCGGTAGTCAACTAACCGCAGACCTCAAACTACATTTAAACGAATACCCCATTGATGTACTGGAGAACAGAAGAGTAGAAAAAGTTGAGTTAGTGGATGGTGTAAAGCAAATCAGCACATCTCTCGGCGAAAAGCTAAGTACCCCGGCAATGATTATCGCTACTGGCGCAAGCTGGAGAAAACTTAACGTTCCCGGCGAAAACGAATATATTGGTTCAGGCGTTGCGTTTTGCACACACTGCGACGGCCCTTTCTACAAAGGCAAAAGAACCGTTGTAATAGGGGGCGGAAACTCCGGATTGGAGGCCGCTATCGATCTGGCTGCCATTGCAACAGAAGTAACCGTACTAGAGTATATGAACGAACTGAAAGGGGATCAGGTTCTGCAAGACAAGTTATCTACGTTACCTCATGTAAAAATAATTACCAATGCTGAAACATTAAGTGTTGAAGGGGACGGAAAAAAGGTAACCGCCCTGAAATTCAAACATCGTGATAGTGGCCATATTGAAAACATTGACACAGACGGGGTATTTGTTCAAATAGGACTAAGAGCCAACAGCGAAGTGTTTTCGGAAGTTGTTGAAACAAATCGTGCAGGGGAAATAATGATAGATCAAAATTGCAGGACTGACATACCCGGAATTTATGCGGCCGGCGATGTGTCGGTGGTGCCTTTTAAACAAATTGTAATTGCCATGGGCGAAGGCGCCAAAGCTGCATTATCGGCGTTTGACGATCAAATTAAGGGCTTGCAATTGGCAAATTAATTGTCAGTATTCCATGGTTAATTGTCAGCGGTAAAGCAATTAATGAAGAAATGCAGACATCCATGCTGTTATACCTAACTAAGCTTGTACAACGACAGATGCATAATGATATGAATATTCGATTCTATTAAAAGATTAACAAATCCGTCAATGTTGTTCACAAAACAAAGGACAAAGATGTCTCGCTTCCTTCAACCCGCAATATGCATTAGAAAATCTATTACACATTGAAATTGTTTCAAAACAAGACACTCCGCTGCTTCACTTCAACTCACCATAACGATGCTCCCGAAAGTAATCGGGACAAGTGATGCCTCGTTTCAGTAAAGCCTTGTTTTATTGCACTTTCAATGTTCACCACGAAGTGCTAATGCATAATCCGGGTTCAACAAGACTCTAACTATATGCAGGGAATGGGAGGTAAGGCTGGAGAAAACGGATTACATTCACATTTTCTGTATTAATTTGCTGCTGTTCTGTTTCCAGCGAAGAAATGGTAAGAGCACCTGATTTTGTATTCGAAATTCACCTAACTAAAATTTCATATCCACACATTCTTAACAGCTTACCAAACTGGTATCGTTGTAGTCAGAAAGAAAAACTATGCAACCGAAATAGTTTTTGGAATCATTATAAATATGATAGACACACTTTGATTACTCTCATATTTTCAATAAATTAAGGCAAAATACGCTTGCTAAAAAATACAGCCATGAAATATTTTAATCGAAGAAATTTCATTAGAACAACAGCCGCTGGAGCAGCCGCAATTGCCATTGTTAATAATACCCAAACAACATCAGCCCAATCCACTTCCAAACCAAAGATAATAACCCGAAAACTTGGTAACACTGGTTTGGAGATTCCTGTTTTAAGTATTGGATGTAATTCCGTAAGCAGTCCTTCCGTTATTAAAGCTGCCTTAAAAATTGGGATCACCCATTTTGATACTGCTTATCGTTATCAGCAAGGCAACAGCGAAAAACTATTGGGCGAAACGCTAAAAAACGTAGATAGAAATTCTTTTACGATTGCTACCAAAGTAAGACTGCAGGATACGGATGAAAAATTTCTGGAAATGCTGGACGAAAGCCTTACGCGTCTGCAAATGGATTATGTAGATATTTTGTACTTGCATGGTATGTCGAACGCCGATATAGTGAAAGATAGGGCCACCATTGCACAACTTAAAAGAGCCAAAGAATTAGGAAAAGCCAAGCACATAGGTTTCTCCACCCATAGAAACGAACCTGACGTTATAAGGGCTGCTGTTGAAGCAGGAGAATACGAGGTAATTCTAACCGCCTATAACTTTAAACATGACGATGCCCATGCCATCAAAAAACAAATGGAAATAGGCGCTAAAAAAGGAATAGGGTTTATCGGTATGAAAGTGATGGCGGGTGGATTCCTGAACAAACAAAACTCGAAATCAGTTAATTACACCGCCGCATTAAAATGGGTATTGAAAGACGAGAATATTTGCACTACCATACCCAGCATGGTTAACCTGGAACAGCTTCAAACCAACATGCAGGTTTTAAGCAACCTGGATCTTTCAACCGAAGAAAAAAAAGACTTGGCTTCGGCACAAAATGAGCAGGGACTTTTTTGTAACGACACCTGTAATATTTGCGTTTCGGATTGCCAAAAAAACCTACCTATTCCGGAATTAATGCGTGCTTATATGTATTCATACGGATACAGAAGCCCGTTGCAAGCCAAAGATTTAATCACAGCACTAAATATTGGCGAAAACCCTTGCCATGACTGCAATAAATGCACGGTAAGCTGTGTGAAAGACTTTGATGTGACCATGAAAATTAAAGACATCAGCAGACTTGCTGTAATACCCACGGATTTCTTAGCTTAATTTAGGACAACTTTTCCAAAGTTGAATACCTGGAAAAAGGCATAATGTCCCATTTTAATTAGAGTATATGAAACACATATCACAAATTATAATTACTTTTTTACTTACTTCAATTTCTAGTCAGGCACAGCTCAAGTTTCCGGAACTTAACAGTTGGCAAAAAGCGGAAAAAACAGTCAACTACACGCCTGATAATCTATGGGAATATATTAATGGCGCTGCCGATTATTACTTAAAATATGGTTTTGTAAAAATGGAGATGATCGAATATTCCCAGTCGTCGGATTATCTCACCGTTGAGGCATATATGCAAGAAGCCCCCATTAATGCTTTTGGTATTTATGCGTTTGAGCGACCTTCAAAAACGAACTACATTAATATGGGTGTCGAGGGCTACCTGGAACCTTCCGCTTTGCATTTCTGGGTCGATCAATACTATTTTAAGATAACAAGTAATAAAGAAAACAACGGTAAAACATTGCAAATATTAGGCAAAGCTATAATTGCAGAGAATAAACTGATGGGCTTCAAACCCGATTTCTTGAAATCGTTTCCTTCGATGAATAAAATAGCGCATACCGAAAAGTTTTATGCCCAAAACTATTTAGGACATGAGTTTTTACATTCGGCATTAGAGGCCAGCTACAAGGATGACAATTGCAAGCCCAAACTGTTTATTATAAATTGTAAAAACAAAACAGAAGCTCGGAAGATGGTTCAAAGCTATTTGAACTTTGTGAAATCTGAAGAGAATATTAGGGAAGGAGAAATTTTGCAGTTAGACGATATGTTTACCGGTATTGTTTGTCTGACCCAGTTAAATAACAAAGTTCTTGGCACAACGGAAGCCGACACCCCAGAAACAGCCATTAAGTATTTAAACCGTTTAATATCATCGGCTGCAAACAAACCGTAATACTTGTACAACCAGGTAAAATTGCGCTATCAATGTCCATGCCGAAGTTCTAAAATATAATCCCGGCAAACCCAACTTGGACAAGCCAAAACCTTTTTGGCTTGGACTCGCCCAAGTTGTTTGGCAAAATTTTTTATTTAAATTTAAAACTAACGATAATTGTAGCATGTAATTGCTATGAAGTAAATTATTAAGCGTTAAAAATTTTGCTTACGTAGCTTATCTCAATAAGCTGCCATTTTTTGGCAGAATATTAAGGGTTAGATACTAAGACCGGTCTCCTTGTATCGATTTGCCAAAAACATGGCATTTTTGCTATATGATATCATCTGGATACATAAGGCATGTAGGCTATATAAAATATAGCACGAGAATTCCCGGTCTAAAACGGAAACAAATAACACAACCATCAAGCCAATAAGTTTTATCTTCAAATCATATGAGTGGTATAAAAAAACCATAAACAAATAGATAGGACGGCTGGCCGGTAACCCGTTTTGCAGAATGGCGGAAGATCAATATCAGCTTAAACCTGGATCATGTATTGGAGGTTCGTCATGAGCATTTAAGTAATTTCAATGTATAATAGAGTTTCTTAAATATTGCGGGTTAAAATAAACCATCCGTATTCACCATTAATGACACCCTTTAAAAGTCCCTATTTAGACTTGTTTTATTTGTCTGAAAAATTGTAACTTATACGGTATAAACCCCCAAACAATTAGAGTTTATTTATTCATCATAAATTAACGCCGCCATTATTATGCAACAATCTCTTATTTTAGAATTCTCTATTGTTCTTGTTATTCTAATAGGTCTTTTCATTTTTCTTTGGAAGAAAAAACTATTCTCTAAAATAAGGAAGAAATCCAGTCTCCCTTCAAAGGAATCCGAATTAAATACGAAGCAGTCCACAAAGCTAATTCATAAAACTTCAAGCGAAGAAAAAAGTAAAGTTATATTGAAAATATTTCTTTCTTACAGGCGAGACGACAGCAGCGATATTACAGGACGAATCTATGATAGACTTGTTCAACATTTTGGCGACGGGAATATATTTAAAGACGTAGATTCTATTCCCCTGGGAGCGGATTTTAGGGATCACCTTGATTCCGCAGTATCGAAATGTCACTTTTTCCTTGCCATCGTAGGGCCGGATTGGCTATATGCTCGTGATGATGATAGTACATCTTACTTGAATAACCCTTCTGATTTTGTGAGGATAGAGCTTGAGAGTGCGCTCAAACGTGACATTCCTGTGATTCCTATTTTAGTAAGAAAAGCAACCATGCCTCTTGGGAATACCTTACCTGAAAGCCTTAAGCCTTTTATATACCGCAATGGCATCTCAATACGTCCTGATCCGGATTTCCATAACGATATGGATAGGTTGATGCGTGCCATTGAACACCATCTCCCAAAAAACAATTTATAAAATAAAAATTGTATAACTGAACGGTTGCCTGGAATATTTTACTCGGCAGTAACCCTTCTCTGCTCTTCATCAGACGCTGTTTTTCGCTTACGCGCCTTCACAGCCTGGTTGCCGAATTTGTGCGTAAATTTAATGCGTAGCACACGTGGTTCAAAATCCAAACGCCATCTGGCATGAATATTCAGATCCGGTATTTCGGTTTCAGACCCGAACACATTGGTCTTAAATGCATCGGTTAAATTAATACTTAACTGACTGTTTTCATTCTTGAGTTTCATCTGCACACCAATGTCAACCCTTCCCCGTGCCTTAGCTGTGTATACACCCCAGTTTGATTTTGAGGTATAGAACCCTGAAATTTCCGAACTTATTTTTTTGCTGATGATAAAGTTCTGGGTTCCATTGAACATGTATGACCCTTGCTTATAATCTATTTTGGTGTCTTCATAATCCGTAATTGTTCTATTGTGAACCCAGGTAAAGTTATAACGCATCTTCCACCAGGAATTAACATTGACAGGGAATCCCAGCATCACATTCTGAGTTTTAACCTGATCCAGGTTTCGGGAAACAAAATACTGTTTGGTTTCATCTTCGCTTTGTTTGGGTTGAAAACGTGTTATCGCATCTTTGGTCTCGGTATAACTGTAGGACAAAATCCAGGATTTATAACGGTAATCCACCTTTAAGTTATCGCTAAATGCGGGTAACAAATCCTCGTTTCCCGACACATAAGTATCCGGTGTAACAAATGCAATAAATGGGGCCAGCTGGTTAAAGGTAGGGCGACTAATCCTGCGGCTATACGAAAATTGAATCGTATTGTCGTCATTAAATCTATGCGAAGCATAAAAGGTAGGAAACAGTTCTCCATAATGCATGTCGATAATACCTTTTTCCGTTTCCGAATCCAGGGTAGTGTTCATATATTCATATCTCAGTCCGGCAGATAAACTGGTCTTTTTGTTGGGGTTAAATTTTGCAGATAAGTATACGGCACTAATATCTTCCTTCATATTGAACATGTTCGTCAGCTCCTCATCAACTGTCCACATCGCATTATCAAAATAAGTAAGGCTCACGTCATTCGAAAACCAGGTCATGGTTTCTTTAAATCCTGCTTCCAAACTTAGTTTTTCGTTCACCGATGTGGAAAAATCAACAGCTCCCACCAAAATATCAATAGGTGTTTCTTTGGTGACTCTAAACTCTTCGGTCGACTCCACAACATTGTTCAAACCCAAATTTTCCAGGGTATAATCCGCCGGGTCGTCGTGATAATAATTCAAATAATCGATATTAACATCCAGAATTACCTCTTCACTAAAATGATGCTGTAAATTGATATTGCCCATACCATGAATCCACTTACCCACTTTTTTCTGATTCAGATCGGATTCGTTGGTAAGGTTTTGATCTGTGTAATATTGGATGGCATTTACACCGTCATCATCCCAGTCGCGCACATACCCCGAACCCAGCATGCTCAAAATCGTTTTACTACTGATGGTATAATCAAACCCCATCCTGATATTATGATAGGTTCTAATGGCTTCCCAGTTCATATCCGTGTACGTCTCCAATTCCGAACCATCCACCATAAGTTTTCTGTAGGAATTGATTTCTGTTCGCCTGTTCTGAAAATTTGCATTGTACGAACCAAAATAATTGACTTTATCCACATGGTGATTAATGTCCAGGCTGGCGTTCATTCGCTCACGGTGCGCAACACCGGCCCCCAAGGTAAAGGATCCGTTGGTTCCCAGATCTTCGCTCTTTTTTAACACAATATTGATAATTCCGGCATCTCCTTCGGCATCGTATTTCGCGGGAGGGGTGGTAATGAGCTCAATGCGTTCCACATTGTCGGCATTCATGGCGTCGAGCATTTGTACGGCAGCTGCAATAGGCATTCTGCTCCGTTTACCATTAATCATCACCATCACCCCACTCTTTCCGGCCAACGACAATTCCTCATTCTGGCGATCAACGATAACACCGGGTGATTTTTCCAACACCTCCAGCGCCGTAATCCCCGAAGAGCTAATACTGCTTTCTACGTTCACCACCATCCGATCTATTTTCAACTCATATATGGGCTTTTCCGCCACCACCTTTACCCCATCAATTTCATGTGGCATTTCACCTAATAAAATGGGCTTATTATGATGATGATCTTTAGAACTTCGTATCTCGAAAGGTGTCGAATAACCTTTTTTATAACCCAGCATACTTACTTCGATAATATACTTGCCAGGTTTAAAACTGGTAATACTGTAAAAACCTTCGTCCGTGGCCATCAAACCAGATACCACCGAGGAATCACTCTGATTTATTAAAATAACATTGGCAAAAGAAAGTGGCCGGTTGTCGAAATCGCGCACCGAACCTTGTATTTGGGCAGAAATAGAATTGTTTATTATTAGCAATATTAACAGGGTAAGGTTTGAAATCCATGAATTGAGCATCATAATATCCTATATAAAGAGTATAATATCTCAATTTACGTATTATGAAACCCTTTGTCAAGCCATAAGTATTTATTATGAGTAAGATTGTATGTATTAACTCCTCCCTATTATTCAACTATCCGCACGCCTCTGGTGGTGAACGAAAGCCCCTGCTGTCCGTATGTTGAAATCATTACTGCCTCAAACAATGGAGGGTTTTTATCATTTACTGTTGCCCAGTCAAAAATAAAATTTGCTCCCGAGCCTCCCTCAACATCTTGTTCTTCTATTATTATTTCGACCGTTTCGAGCGGGCCTAAAAAAATCGGATATTTGATATATTGTCGAATATTTTCTCCAACGGTATTAAAATAATCAGCTTTTAAAATATAAACTGAATCGGTTACCGAAATATTCCGAATACTTACAGTCGTAGTAAGGTCAAATGTCCTATGCTCAAAAACGTGATAAATATGAGAGTATACCGGGAGGTAGGTTTTTCCAAGGTTGTAGCCATCAAAATTCTCGACAGCAGCCTTTTTATCTTCCCAATTTGCTTGCTTGTTTGTATATTTATCGGTCTCTGTTCCGCAAGCAGTAAACACGAAGATAATAAGTAATAATTCTATCGATTTTTTCATATTATTTCTTTCAATTTTGTAAGTGCACGCCCACCAATGGTTTGCCTATGAACACTTGCGTGGGTTAGCCGTTAATTTTGCAAGTACACACCAAGATAAAAATCCTTGCGGATTTTCAGCAACAGCCGGAACAGCAATTACTTATCGCCATTGTTTTTTTTCTCAAATGGTTATGTTTTTCTGTTTGGGAAATATCGGTAGCTGATACTTTAACCTTAACCCCCTCTTCTAAAAATTTCTTTGTATTATGACTTCCCATAAAGCCTGAACCGCCAGTAATTCCAACTGTTCCCATCTTTTCTGTTTTTTGCAAAGTTATATTGCTTCAAATAAAGGCCAACTGCCACCGATAAGTCTCATGTGGAAAGCATTACACTACTCTCCAAATCTGCACCATCGTTTATCTAATTTAATTACGTTCATATTTAGCCATACGGCGCATTAGTTATATACCTTGTTGAACTAAACCTTCTTCGTTGGTAGACCGAATATAGCTATTTTAACCCGCAATAAGCATTAGATATGGTTTTCATTTAAGTTCTAGGTTGTAAAATGATTTACCTGTTTTGTCTACATAAACAATTATACCGTTAAATCCTTAATCATTCGCCTTCATGACTTGCTCCTGAACGGTGCCTGAAAGTGCCATTACCCAAGCCTTTATTATTGGCCAAGCAACAAAATACAAATAGATTATTGTTCACGGAAACAATAAATTTCCGAATACCCATTTTCAAATCTCTTTAGTCATTCAGTTTTAGGTATGTTTTTTATTTCAAATTAGCCACAATAGGGATAGAATGACAGCTTACTCCGCCTAGCCTTGCAGATCCGGATCTCTCACACTCCTATTACGGACAAGCTGTACAGATTTATTCATTGGATTAAATATAATCCGAGATTTATCATTCGAAATTTGAATATTTCCTTCATGCCGACAGGCATAAGCCGTATCCAGGGAATCCCGGTCTAGAAAATCTTACCTTGCTGTGTAAGCAATGTATATATTTTGATCATCGAATTGGCATGTAGATGAGGTCTAATGCCAATTTTGGGATAATAGTTTTTCATGATTTCCCTTGCTCAATTCTGTATCCCAATGCTTTTAGCTTGCGAAGATGTTTCCCCTGCACAAGGGCTTGGTCTCTTAACGCACAAATTAAGGCTTCGATCAACAGTAGCCGTTACGACCTACCTTGATTGCAGCCTTAATTGTTAGCCATAGTATTCACTCCCTTTTTTTTCATCAAGGATTTCTTGAATATCATCTTTACATTGCGCTCAAACCGCACCAACTTCTATCTATCCTCCAACTTCTTCAAGATTTTTAATCCCTCTTCCTTTATGGCTTTTGCTATCTATATTACTTTTATAAGTTTCCATACAAGACAAGTGCAAATTAATAAATCTTCCTCCAAAAAATTACGATTTAGGCCAGTCCAAAAATTTTCATGTCTTCTTCTACTGTTTTAACGGTTTGAACATTAAATTCTTTTTGAACTGCTTCCAACAGATTTGGAGTTAACCAAGCTGGCAATGTTGGACCCACATGCGTATTTTTCACGCCCAAATACAATAAAGCAAGATGCACAATAATTGCTTTTTGCTCGTACCATGCAATATTAAACACAATAGGAAGTTTGTTTATATCATCCAAATTCAGAACCTCTTTCAGTTTCAACGCCACAAATGCCCATGAATAGCTATCGTTGCATTGTCCTGCGTCCAGAACTCTGGGAATACCGTTTATATCTCCTAAGTTCAATTTGTTGTAGCGGTATTTCGCACAACCCGAAGTAAGAATTACAGTATCTTTTGGTAGTTGTTTTGCAAATTCGGTGTAATATTCACGGGATTTTTGGCGTGCATCACAACCTGACATGACCACTAATTTTTTGATGGCACCGGAATTTACAGCATCCAGAACCTTATCGGCCAGGGCAAGTACCTGATTATGCGCAAATCCGATTGTAATTTCGCCTGTTTCTATTTCTGTGGGTGGTGCAAAAGTTTTGGCTAATTCAATAATTTCAGAAAAATCTTTATGCCCGTTTGGCAGTTTCTTCTCAATTCTTTTCCATTCGGGCATGCCTGCTGCTCCGGTTGTAAAAATCCTATCGTTGTACGTTGTTTTTTTACGTGGAGGAACTAAACAGTTAGTTGTAAATAAAACCGGGCCATTAAAACTCTCAAATTCTTCTATTTGACGGTGCCAGGCATTACCATAATTACCAACCAAATGTTTATATTTTTTAAAGTTAGGATACGCATTTGCCGGTAACATCTCGGAGTGTGTGTAGATATCAATTCCTTTGCCTTCGGTTTGAATTAAAAGTTGTTCTAAATCTTTTAAATCGTGTCCGCTAATTAAAATACCTGGATTTGTACCCACTCCGATATTCACTTTTGTGATTTCAGGATTTCCGAATGCCGTTGTGTTAGCTTTATCCAACAAAGCCATAACTTTCACCCCGTATTCACCTGTTTTTACAACCCAGTTAAATGCATCTTTTAACGAAATCGGTTTGGTTATCATAACCATACTTTCTTCCATGAAATTGTAAATCTCCTGTTCTTCAAAACCAAGATTATAAGCATGTTCTGCATAAGCCGAAATTCCTTTTACTCCGAACAATACATATTGTTTCAATCCGCGAATATCTTTATCCGTGTCATAAGTTAACGTACCTACTTCTGGTGCTTTATCGTAGATCCCGGCATCAGAATTGGCATTCCAGCTTATAGATGGATGATTATCAGAAACCTTAACTTTAGATTTCAGGTTATCCCGATAGCTAATACAATCTTTAATTGCTTGAATGATCGACTTGTCATCAAAATTTGCATTGGTGATAGTCATAAACAAACAATTAGTAATGTGTTTACTTTCTGCATTTGTATCAATTCCTTGCTTTCGAGCTTCTATTGTCAAATACGAAAGTCCTTGACAAGCAAACATCAACAAATCCTGAATATTGGAAGTTTCTTCGGTTTTACCGCAAACTCCTTTTACTGTGCAACCTGTGTTCTTGGCTGTTTCCTGACATTGATTACAAAACATACCTTTAATTTTTTAGTATACTCAAAGTTAACTATTGTGTACCAATATGCTGATACGTTTCCTATTATTTTGGCTACTAATTTGATAAATCTTC
The DNA here is from genome assembly GCF_052400645.1 of Saccharicrinis sp. GN24d3. Lineage (NCBI taxonomy): Bacteria > Pseudomonadati > Bacteroidota > Bacteroidia > Marinilabiliales > Marinilabiliaceae > Saccharicrinis > Saccharicrinis sp. GN24d3. The sequence continues at coordinate 71,567 of NZ_JBQTGI010000005.1, read as the reverse complement.
AAAATTGCAATAAACTTCATTTTTGTATGGATTTTGCCTAATCAAACAGCTGTACTTTTTATAATTGTTCAGTAATGATTTATAAAGTCAGACCGATTCGTGGTATTCTTTGTCTTTTAGAATTTCGTTTAGTAATGCTGTTTTTCCCACTTGTCGTGCACCTGCAACAACAACAGCTTTTCCTCCGTTAACCATTTCCGCTATTGTGTCCTCTATTGTTCTGTCAAACATCTTTTTATTTCAAAGTACAATTAAATACCATACTGACCCATCGTCATGCCTTAACATCACCAAAATATCGAAATGTCCTATCTTTTGCATGTGTACAACGGTTAGGGCAAGATGTCGCAAGCGATTCATCCTACGAAGTGAGGATTGTCCGGCCTCAGAAACGCCCAAAAAAGCGATTGAAAACATTAAGGCCAAAACACACAAGATAAATCTTTTACAGCTATCGTTGGAAGGTGTGTTTATATGTTCCTTTTAACCCGCAATATGCATTAGAAAATCTATTACACATTGAAATTGTTTCAAAACAAGACACTCCGCTGCTTCACTTCAACTCACCATAACGATGCTCCCGAAAGTAATCGTGACAAGTGATGCCTCGTTTCAGTAATGCCTTGTTTTATTGCACTTTCAATGTTCACGACGAAGTCCTAATGCATAATCCGGGTTTAATTCAGCATAACATGAACAAACAGACATTGATATAATTATTGTCACGAGTTAATACATGACAAAGCATGGCTTGTCGTGACTACAACTGACAATACCTAAGGTTTTCGTGTTCATAAATGAATTCCCATAAACCATTCGGGTTATGCCAATTAGAATCGAGAGTCTAATCGTTTTATATGCGTTTACAAACACTTATAAGCTGATGTGGAAGGTAAAATAAGGTTTAAATGCACAAAAAAAGTGCCCGGATTGGACACTCTTTTTGTTTTATAACGTTTTATATACCGATTCGTTTCTAAAAAGGTATTACATGCTCAAAACTTTAGTGCAGCTCCAGCTTTTGAACACCTTCACTGGCATCCCCTCGGATAGCCTCAAAAGCAATCTTCATCTCTTCCAGTTTTTCGGGATGGGTCTTGGCCAGGTTTTTCTCTTGTCCGATATCCTCTTTTAAATTAAAAAGTTGATATTCATTTGAATTACCCACTTCAATATTCACCTGTGTATTCACCGGTTTTCCTTTGTAAGGAGGAATCATGGCCCAATCGCCATTACGATATGCAGTTCTTGATGTAGCTTCAATTACCAAATCATCCCTTCCCTTATCTGTCTTTCCTAAAAATACATCCAGCATGTTCTCGCTATCGGCATCCGGTTCTTCCACCCCTACCAGTTTAGCCAACGAAGCCATTAAGTCCATTTGACATACCAGGGCATCCGAAACTTTTGGCTGGATAGTTCCTTTCCAATAAGTAAAGAAAGGAACGCGGGTGCCAGCTTCGTATAAGCTATACTTCCCTCCTTTCAACACTCCTGTAGGTGCATGATCACCTAGTTTCTCTAATGCATCGTCATAATAACCGTCATTTAAAACAGGGCCATTATCACTTGAAAACACGATTAAAGTATTCTCCATCAATCCTTCTTCTTCCAATGCCTTGATAAATTCGCCTATACACCAGTCGGCTTCAGCAATAACATCTCCACGGGGCCCTAAATTGGTAGATCCAACAAAGCGAGGATGCGGAGTACGGGGAACGTGAGGCTGTTGCATGGCGTAATACAAGAAGAAGGCTTCGTTTTTGTGTGCTTTTACATAGGCCTGCGCTTTTTCTAAAAAGTGATCTGCCATATCAACATCTTTCCAGCGGGCAGCTTCTCCACCCTTCATGTATCCGATACGTGGAATACCATTAATAATTGTGTTATTGTGCCCATGGTGCCACTTCATTTCGCATAACTCAGGATTATCCTTACCTGTTGGTTGACCTTTGAAATTGTTTTTATAATCAATTTCTATAGGGTCGTTTTTATCCAGGTTCGCCACATGACCGTTATCGATATAAACGGTAGGTACCCGATCCTGGGTGGCCGCCATAATGTAAGCATAGTCAAATCCAACTTCGTTAGGTCCCGGGCTCACTCTATCGTTCCAATTAACAATTCCCGTTCCCAGGCCCAGGTGCCATTTGCCCACAATACCGGTATGGTAACCAGCCGTTTTTAACATTTTTGGAATAGTCATTTGTTCTGTCCCTATTAACAGAGGAGCAGTACCGGGAAGAATTTTCGCATTTTTATTACGCCAAGGATAGGTTCCTGTCAACAGACCGTACCTACTTGGCGTACACGTTGCAGAGGTAGCATAGCCATTAATAAATTTAACACCCCCATTGGCCAGCATGTCCATGTTAGGGGTTGAAAGTTCTGTTGCCCCATAGGCACCAACATCACCATAACCCAGGTCATCCATGTAAATAACTATAATGTTTGGCTTTTTGGAAGCTTCACTTTTTTCTGCTTGCTTTTTACCTGCTGGAGCACATCCTGCCATAACCGCTAAAGCAATCAAAAATGGATAAATCAAGTTTGAGTTTTTCATGTGTATTATATATGTAAATTATTTTCTGTCATTGCTATGCTTTATCAAAAGCATACCAAAGATAAAATAATTCATTATTGAAATACGACACAATAAAACATAAATAAGGGGGGTAATATGTGCTTTTGGGCACAATTAATAATTATTAGCGTACAATATCGTCATAATACCCGGTGCTGATTTGAAGATACACATGGCATTATTTGTTCCAGTCCACCATACTCATCTTATTATAGATGGTGACCGGTGACATATAAATTTCGGACTTGAATGCCTTGTAATCTTCGGAAGCGTCGGAATCATAAAGCACATAAGCAGCCCATTGAAAAAGTTGTTCACCAAATCCGGCCGCTATGGTTAATCCATCGGTATAATGCTCAACTTTTCGCTTACCTTTTTTCGAAAGATATTGCACACCTCTTCTGATTACACCTGTCACTTTTCGGCTTTCGTAATCTCGGATATGCATTAACTCATGTGCAAATAATCCAATACGCGCTTCTTGCGGCACATCCGATAATAACACACCGTTAAAATTCACATCATTATTCACATAAATAATATACTGACGGTTCTTCTTGCCCAGAAATAAAGACCAAATACCAGGACGCGCGGTCATGGTGGTTTTTAGCTTCTTTGTTTTGATGCGTATTTTGCAATGGTGTAAATCTGCAAATTGGGTGTACGGAACTAAAAAATTACTGAGATACATTTTTTTGAAAGTAGTATCTACTTTTAAAGAACCTCTTTGCCAATAATTCTTTTCATTGGATTGTGCTAACCCGTTAATGGGAACTGTAGATAAGAAAAATATACTTGTAAAAATAGTTGCGACGTCCTTCAGCTTCATGTCTTTCTCATTTACCTTATTTTATAAATAAAATGCAAAAAGGTTTCAAAAAGTTCTTTTCGAACAGCATAAAAACCAAGGTTAATCGTCAAACACCGCAGCCACAAACGGAAAGACCACACCCATAAAAAATGTTAAATTTCATTTCCCATTACAAGTTGATCGATTGGGTCTCCCTTTTAGCTAAATTATTACACTATTGACCATTGATTTATTGTGTAAAAACCACTTGCCATTTAATACAGCCATTCAAATGCACTTCGGTAAGCTCCAATTTCATTGACATAATCTAAAAGCCGTCCATAAAAACTATGCTGGCCAATGGTGGCACTATCACCTACGATAACCAACTTTTTACGCGCCCTGGTCATGGCCACGTTCATTCTTCGGGTATCCGCTAAAAAGCCGATCTCTCCTTTTTCGTTACTTCGAACCAAACTGATATAAATAACATCCCTTTCTTGTCCCTGAAAGGAGTCGATGGTATTCACAGACAGCTGAAGGTTACATTTTTCGAATTCTTCCTCCACCCCTTTAAAATTTACCTGCAACAATTTTACTTGTGCTTTATATGGCGAAATAACGCCAACACTTGCTTCGCTTCCAATGCCCTGACTCTCCAGGCCACCAAAATACTGTCTGAAATGTTTTAGTATCAAGTCACTCTCTTCCGGGTTAAAAGAACTTTTAGTTTCCTTGTCGACCTGCTCGAAAAACCCACAACCTGCCGTATCCACAAATTCAATGGCTAAGTCGCCATCAAAAAGCGTCCAGTTCTCCACTTTATCATTTGCCTTAAGCTTGTCGCCATAGAAATATTGGCTCGAAAAACGCATGATTTTTTGGTTCATTCTGTATTGCTCCCGCAACATCACATCCGCCCTATTTCGTTTGATGGCTTTCTCAAACAAAGTCTCGTCCAATCCGGCCCTGGCTGCCTCAAAAGATTTTATGGTAGGGGGCAACTGACAATGATCTCCGGCAAAAACGACACGGTTTGCTTTTGTGATCGGAATCCATGTGGCAGGTTCCAATCCTTGGGCTGCTTCATCCATAAAAACCGTATTAAATTTCCTGTCTCTTATTTGATAGTTGGAAGCCCCTACCATGGTGCTGGCAATTACTTGAGCGTTACTTAAAATATCGTTGACAATGTAATATTCCAATTGCTCCGCTTCCTTTTTGAGCTTACTCGATTCCTGCAACAATAATCTTCGCTGCCGACGTTCTTCATGGCCAAAATTACGCTTGTATTTCATCGCCGTTCGGTAATATTCCTCGGCCTGCTTTTTTATGGCTTTCAAATCTTTGTAATTAGTATGATGTGCAATTCTGGCATCCAGCGTTAAGCTCAGTATTTCCTGGGTAACCCTTGCCGGATGTCCAACTCTAACGACATTTAACCCCTTCTCCCCCAATTTTTCGCATAACAAATCGATAGCTGCATTGCTTGGGGCACACACCAACACCTGACTCTCCGATTTTAAGGTATGGCGAATACTCTCTACCAATGTAGTAGTTTTTCCTGTTCCGGGGGGGCCATGAACAATGGCCAAATCATTGGCTGACAAAATAAGGTTCAGTGCGCGGTTTTGACTTATATTTAGCTGAGGAAGGATGAGCCCTTTCCTTTCAGTAAAAGTAGCTTCCTCCGATTCCAGCAACAAACTTCTCAAATACGCCAAACGGTCATCTTGTGGAGTGATCACCAAATTCAAGGCTCTTTCCATTTCCAGATAGGCATTTTCATCAAACATCAGCTGAACACCGACATTTCCATCTTGCAACCAATCCGGCTCCTCATCTCCGTTCAAGGTAATTATCATTTCAATTTCGCCAGCCCGGTTCACCACACCGCTTACCGCATGTTTATTTTCATTGTTATTTCCTGCATAGGAAAACAGCGAAACCAATTTTCCGGACTGAAAAAGATGTGATTCCTTGTGCTCCTTGGGTCTGGATACTTTTACCAGCAAGCGCTCCCCGGCATCAAACCTGGCACGTTCAATATTTAACGGATACCAGCAAACCCCTTCTCTCCTTCTTTCCACCACCGAAGTGTTGGACATCTTACGTTTATATTGAAGCAAATCTTCTTCTTTCTCCTTTAACAGAAGCTCGTGTACCTTCTGAAGTTCCTGAATAGCCCTTCTCATAATAATCCTGATTATTTCGTGTACGAAATTAACACATCAAAATTTAAATACGAGAGGAACAAACAATTTTCTATGTAACATTACCATAACATTTACGTTAACATCTTAAAAATAAAACTTAAACAAAAACTATCTTTTATGTTAATTTATGGATGGCGCTCATCTCACATCAAAACACTCCCCTCAAAAAATATTACGTGCCCAAATTGTAATGAAAAGGGTGGTATTGTAAATAGTTATTACGGACGATATTTCCACTTGTTTTGGATTCCAACATTCTCGTTGGGTAAAAAAGGTGCATCACAATGTAGTAAATGCAACCATATTTTTGAACCTAAACATATGTCCGAAAATATAGAAAGACAGTACAAAGAAATGAAGTGCGAAGTTAAGCTTCCTTTATGGCATTTCTCTGGATTAATCATCATTGTTTTAATCGCTGTGATTATGACTTATTAGAGCAAGGCTATACCTAAAAATGAATAACAATACCTGACCAATCCGATAGCTGGTGATGCGTATAAATACGGGGAATAACCAGAGCGCTTTTTTCAACCATAATGGTTGTTGATGTCAAGGATGACAGCATTATGTTTTTGCAAAACAATTATGGTTTTAGCACAATAAGCGGCATTGAAATAATTGATATAGATTCATATTATAGACAGGATATGTAAATTATGCCGAGAACAGAAATAAGAAAAATCTTCGATAATGGGATCATTTATAAGGTGACCAGGAATTAGTTTGGGACTTGATTCAATAGTTGAGTAAAACCTTTGATTGTCATTTGCAATTAATTGATTGAAAATATTAATGGTGTGGTTTCGTCTGATTTCGCACCATTTTTTTTGCCTAATCGCAACTTCGGCCATACCTTTGTTTGGATGGTTTACAAAGTGTTGGCCGACATAATATTCATGCTACACCTCTTTTTTATTGTTTTTGTCGTGCTTGGGGGTATTCTTGTTTTGAGGTGGGAAAAGCTGGTTTGGGTTCATATTCCTTTAGCTTTGTGGGGAGTTATTGTTGAATGGGGTAATTTTATCTGCCCATTAACTCCCTTAGAAAATAAACTGAGAGAACTAGGTGGAGGTACTGGCTTTGAACTAAGTTTTACTGAGCAATATCTTTATCCAATTGTATACATTGACAACCTTAATCGCGAAGTACAGTTGGTATTGGGACTAATTGTTCTGTTTATAAATTTTGTGGTTTATTCCATGGTATTCCTAAGAAAAAAAAATCATGAGAAAAGATAAACACATATGGTTCCGGTTTTACGCCGAGTTAAATGACTTCCTCACCGCAGATAAAAAACAGGTCTCTTTTAAATATGCGTTTATCGGACCTTTAAAAGTGGAAGAAGCTATCTTGTCGATGCGGGTACCGTTGTCAGAAATAGACTTGATCCTTATTAATTCACAGCCTCAAACACTCGACTATTTTCTTAATCATAATGATTACGTCTCGGTTTATCCGGTATTTGAATGTTTCGATATTTCACCGATAAACAAACTTCGCAAAGAACCTCTCCGTCGCTCTACCTTTATCCTGGACGTACACCTTGGCAAACTGGCCAAATTCTTGCGAATGGCAGGATTAGACACCCTGTATAGCGATCGTTTCGAAGATTCGGAGATTATCGATATTTCTTTAGAAACAGGACGGATAATACTAACCCGCGACAGACAGTTGCTTCATTCCAAACGCATAAACCACGGGTATTTCGTTCGCAACATCGACCCGCTGAAACAATTTAAGGAAGTATTGGCAAAGTTTAATTTGGGTTCACAACTTAAACCCATGATGCGTTGTCTGAAATGCAACAACCCACTGGAACCTATCAACAAAACAAAGGTCTTGAATAGAATAAAACCTGCGATACTCAACCGTTTTGACACCTTTTATACCTGTAAGCAATGCAACCATATCTATTGGAAAGGAAGCCATTATGAAAGAATGACCGAATTTTTGGCTTCAGTCAGGCATTCCTGAAGCCTATGGTTAGAATTAATAAATCAGCAACCCAATTACTACGTAAGCATCTTATTTCCTACCCAAAGATTCATAAGTTTTTTACTAAAAAAAGCCATACATAGCAAAACTGTTTAATCCGGATTATGTATTGGAGGTTCGTCATGAGCATTGCAAGTAAAATAAAACAAGGCTTTACTGAAACGAGGCATAACTTGTCCCGATTACTTTCGGGAGCATCGTTTTGGTGAGTTGAAGTGATGCAACGAAGTGTCTTGTTTTAAAGTAATTTCAATGTGTAATAGAATTTCTAATGCATATTGCGGCTTTAATCCTTAAAATTATAGGCATCTGTGAACAAAAAACCAAATAGAATTACGTAATAATATCTTTGCCCACAAACCAATAAAAAAACATACCATAACCCCACATTAAAAGACTGTGCGAAAGAGGGTTAATAGTTATGAGCCCGTTATGTTATCCGATGTTTATCGTTTCGCAAAAAATGTAGCAACCCGAATTATGCCATCCATCATTTGCAATTAGTTTAGTGTATTTATTCATGGACTTTAGGCAATGATTTTTGTAACTTTATCAATACAATTCAATGCTTTCATGATACGACTAACCATCATATTGCTGCTATTGATATTCTTTAGTCCCATTCAAGTTTTATCGCAGGATAAATTTGAAAAAGCCAGAAGCACTATGGTTAAAGAACAAATGATACTAAGGTCAATTACGGATAAAGCAACGTTACGGGCCATGCAAAATGTGCCCCGGCATTTATTTGTTCCCTCAGTTTATGTCGAAAGAGCATACGACGACGGCCCGTTACCTATCGGTTACGGACAAACCATCTCACAACCCTATATCGTGGCTTATATGACACAGGCCATTCATCCCACTTCTGATTACAAGGTGCTGGAAATAGGAACCGGTTCAGGTTATCAGGCAGCCGTCTTAGCCGAAATAGTAGACAGCGTGTATACTGTTGAGATTATTCCCGAGCTGGGGAGCAGAGCATCGCAAACACTCAAAAACCTGGGATACGATAATATACACATAAAAATTTCCGACGGTTATGATGGCTGGAAAGAACATGCGCCTTACGATGCCATTATTGTTACCGCCGCCGCATCTTACATCCCTCCTCCATTAACCAAGCAGCTTAAGGTGGGCGGTTATATGATTATTCCGGTCGGACATCCTTTTGAAGTACAAAAACTGGTTCTTGTCCGCAAAAAAGAATCAAAAATAAACACACGAACCTTGTTACCGGTGCGCTTTGTTCCTTTTACACGTTCAAAATGAACCAACCGTCTCACAAACTGGAATTTAGCATAGCCTTACTGTCGGCTTCCGTGATTGGTTACCAACTTGCCCTTATGCAAATACTTTCGATTCAGCAATGGCATTACATGGCTTTCATGGTCATATCCATTGCCCTGCTCGGATTTGGAACCTCGGGCACACTTTTGGCTATTTTCAAGGACAAACTTTTACAAGATTTTGATAAATATTATACACTGTTGCTGCTTTTTACTGCTATTTCGATGCTCATATCTCCGTTGTTAACAGGGACCAAATGGTTACTGTTTGACACCTACCTGTTATTTTCGGATTTGAGCCACATCCTTCGTTTATTGGGGACCTGCGTATTATATTTCATTCCGTTTTTATGGGCTGCCACAGCCATAGGAATGTCATTCACGTATGGTTCATATAAAGTCGGTAAGCTATATTTCGCCAACCTTGTTGGTTCCGGACTTGGTGGAATATTTATGGTGTTGGCTATGTGGGTTATCCTTCCCCAACACCTTTCTGTCTTTTGTGCCACCATGCCATTGATTGGTGCCGGTATTTATCGTTATGCCAAAGGCAATATAAAATATTTCTATCCAATATTATCCGCATGTATAATAATGATGGCCGTAAACCTGTTTTTTGCACCTACCGTCAAATCTTCGCAATTCAAGGGTTTTAGCAAAACCATGAACCTTCCTGATGCAAAAGTCACATGGCAACAAAACAGCCCCTTTGGTCTGGTACAACAAGTAGCTTCACCTGCCATTCGATATGCTCCTTCTGTCAGTTTACTGAATACCAACCCCATTCCTTATGCAAATATGGTTTTTGTTAACGGTGATGCGGCGGGATATCTTACCTTGGACAGCACCCGCAATATATTCCCGGTTTTAAATTACAGTCCTCAAACCCTGGCCTACCGACTCAAACCACGACCTAAAAACCTTGTTCTGCAGTCCGGTACCGGGGAACCGGCACATCTTCCCATGTTACACCCATCAAATTCTATCACCTGCATTGAAAGCAATCCTCTTTTGCATAAAATATCAAAGTCCCGCCTTTCAACAAGAGAAACAAAACCCGAACTATATTTTATCAATACCAATACCCGATCCTTTCTAAAACATGATCAGCAACAATACGATGTTATTCTATTTCCAACGGTAGGTTCCTTTTACGGAACAACCGGACTATATGCCCTGGAGGAACAAAATTGGCTGACTGTGGAAGCCTTTTCAGAAGCATGGGAACACTTATCCCCGGATGGAGTATTATCGGTATCGTGCTGGTTAGATTACCCTTATCGCAATTCATATAAGTTGGTAGCTACCCTGGATGATATCCTTGCGGCGAAAGCAAAGGAAACAAGCGATCATTTAATGGCTGTTAAAAACTGGAACCAGCTTTCTTTCCTGGTCAAGCGAACCCCTTTTACCAAATTAGAATATCAAGCAGCGAGGCTTTTCTGTGATTCGTTACTTTTTGACTTCATGAGTTTTGATCAAGAAGTTGACGAAGCTATGGATCCCATACACGAATTAAACGACCCCATGTTTACAGCCTATTTAAAAAAATTAACCAGTCCTCAAAAAACAGCGCTTTACCATTCATATCCTTTTAAAATACGCCCGGCAACAGACAACAAACCCTATTTCTCTCATTTTATTAAACTGGGTTCGCTCTCTGAAATCAGTAAAATCTATAAGCTCAACTCATTGCCTTATTTTGAGTTGGGATATTATATTGCATTAGTAACCTTGTTATTAATTACGCTTTTAGGGATTATTTTTATCATACTCCCACTTATTCTTGTGGGTAAAACAAGTTTTAAATCAAGTGTCTTTTTGTACTTCTCTGCCATCGGTTTGGGTTATATGATCACGGAAATGTCTTTGATTCACCAGTTCAATATTTATTTTTCAAACCCAACATACACTATCGCAATCATCATCGGCATTTTGTTGATTTCTTCAGGTTTAGGCAGCTATTTCTCTAAATACAGCTTATTCATGCGCCATTTATGGGCAGCACCACTTATTGTTTCCGGTCTACTCATTATATTGGCCATTCTTAATCCCATTGTTATTAACAGCACCATTTCCTATGTGTTAGTTTATAAAATAGCTATTGTTTTTGTATTCATTGGAAGTATCGGCTTTTTTATGGGAATACCATTTCCTTCGGCTATTCTTAAATTATCCCACTCTAAACAAAACCAAATACCAACAGCATGGGCCATTAACGGTCTTTTATCTGTCATTGCCACACCCTTAGCCGTGATACTCTCCATGGAATTTGGATTCAGCATATTGTTTACGATCGCCTCGGCAAGTTACTTGATGGCCTCCATATTTGTTAATCTTTTATTAAAATCAATAATGTCTTAAAAAATCAAGCAGTTGATAATTTTGACTACTTGCAAACATTTTGCAAATCCCATGGTTATTTAAGCATGCCATTTATTCAGGACAAAAATGACGAGTAACAGAGACCATATCACTACTGACAATAACGACGCTGTTACCAGCAAGATAACCGCGTTTAATCAAATCATTAAAAACCTAACCGAGGTAAACAGCAAGCAAAAAGAACGGCATAAAAAAAGAGGCAAACTACTTGCGCACGAACGCATAAATTTGCTGGTTGATGAACAAACACCCTTTGTTGAATTGTCACCATTGGCTGCCTACGGTCAGTACAACGACAATTTTCCTTCGGCCGGAATAATTACCGGGATTGGCATTATTCAAGGCCGCGAATCCGTGATCATTGCCAATGATGCAACCACAAAAGGAGGAACTTACATTAAGGAAACCATTAAAAAACATCTAAGGGCACAAGAAATTGCCGGACAAAATAATTTGGCCTGTGTCTACCTGGTCGATTCCGGAGGCATCTTTTTGCCCGAACAAGCCAATGTATTTCCGGATAAAGAAGATTTTGGAAGGATATTTTATAACCAGGCCCGATTGTCGGCCATGGGTATCCCGCAAATTAGCATCGTAATGGGCTCATGCACGGCAGGCGGCGCCTACATACCTGCCATGAGCGACGAAACCATCATCGTAAAAAATCAAGGCACCATTTTTTTAGGCGGCCCTCCATTAGTAAAAGCTGCTACCGGAGAGGACGTTACGGCCGAAGAACTGGGTGGAGGAAAATTGCACACATCCGAGTCTGGCGTTGCAGATCATTTGGCGGATGACGATCACCATGCTATTGAAATTTGCAGGGATATTTTCAAATCCTTGCCTCATCCCGAAAAAGAAAACTATCAGCGTGAAAAACCGAAACCATCCATATATAACAGGGAAGCTATTTATCATCAAATACCCTCTGGGGGAAGTCGGCAAAAAGATGTAAGGGAACTGATTAAACATCTGACAGACAGCGGTGAATTTAAGGAGTTTAAGTCTGATTACGGTTCGACATTGGTGACCGGACATGCCACCATCAACGGTTTTCGTGTGGGCATACTAGCTAATAATGGCATACTATTTTCAGAATCGGCGCAAAAAGGAGCGCACTTTATTCAGCTGTGCAACAACCGGAATTTACCCATGGTTTTTCTTCAAAACATTACCGGTTTTATGGTGGGCAAAGAATATGAAAAAAGAGGTATTGCCAAGGATGGTGCCAAAATGTTAAATGCATTGGCTAACTCCCGGGTCCCCTTCTTTACCGTTATGATTGGAGGAAGCTATGGTGCCGGCAACTATGCCATGGGAGGTCGGGCCTTTGGTCCGCGCTTGCTTTTCTCGTGGCCCAACGCAAGCATATCGGTAATGGGTCCGCAACAGGCCGCCGATGTTTTGGTAACCGTAAAAAAAGACCAGGCCAAAGCAAACGGTGTAGATATCTCGGAAGAAGAACTCGACGAACTTAAGAAAAAAACACAGCACGGTTTCGAGGATGAAGCCTCGCCATATTACGCCACCAGTAGACTGTGGGATGATGGAATTATTGATCCTGCCGATACCCGGACAATTCTGACAATTGGCTTAACCATTGCACAAAACAAACCCAACAATACCTCTTCATACGGTATTTTCAGAATGTAAACATCTATGGAAACTATTAAATTCTACATCGAAAATGGAATTGCTTTTTTAGGTTTAAACAGGCCCGAAAAGAAAAACGCCATCAACAAAAGAATGATTGAAGAAATTATTCAGACCCTAAACAAAAACAAAGCCAATAGAATTTTCAGGGTGTTGGTAATTTATGGAGAGGGCGATCATTTTTGTTCCGGTGCGGATCTAGAATGGATGAAAGAAGGGATAAAGCAATCAAAAACAGAAAACATTAACGATGCCAAGCTATTCAATACTTTATTCGAAACCATCCATACATTTCCTACCCCTGTCATTTGCGAGGTCAGAAAATCGGCTTTTGGCGGTGCTGTTGGACTCATGGCCTGTTCCGATATCGTGTTGTGCGAACCAGATTCAACTTTTGGTTTTCCCGAGGTGAAGCTGGGGATTATTCCTGCAACAATAGCCCCTTACATCATATCTAAAATGGGGGGTAGCAACGCCCGAAAACGGTTATTAATACCAAATCCTTTTTCCGCAAAGGAAGCACAAGCTGAAGCTCTAGTGCATTTTATTGCCGATGGCAAAACGATAAGAAAAAAAACGTTAAGCATTGCTCAAGCTGTAGCTCAAGGGGCTCCGGATGCCTTGATACAAACCAAAGCACTTATTCTTCGTCTTGAAGAAAGTGAGGATGATGAATCGGCGCTGCTCTTTTGTGCCCGTCTGATTGCCAATGCAAGGATCTCCAAGGAGGGTCAGGAAGGCGTTAAGGCATTTTTTGAAAAACGAAAACCAGCATGGAACAATGAAGAAAACATACCATCAGTTTAATAGAATTCTGATTGCCAACCGGGGCGAAATAGCCGTTAGAATTATAAAAACGGCCAAAGAAATGGACATTGAAACGGTGGCCATTTATACACAGGAGGAAAAAGATGCCCTGCATGTTGAAAAGGCCGACCTGAAAGCTTTGATGAATGGAACAACATTGGAGGAGACGTATTTGAACGCCAATCAAATTATCCATTTGGCCCAGCGGTGCCGGGTGGATGCCATTCATCCCGGTTACGGATTCCTATCGGAAAATGATAACTTCGCCGCACTCTGCGCAAAAAACGACATTGTCTTTATCGGCCCCAAAGCGCATCATATTAAAATGATGGGCAATAAAGACGAGGCCAATAAAATTGCAGCTACTTGCAAAATCCCCTTACTAAAAAAAATCACCGGCAGTGTACCACAAATGTTAAGCGAAGCCAAATCATTGAAACTGCCTGTGATTATTAAAGCCGCCGCAGGAGGTGGTGGCAAAGGCATGCGTGTAGTCTACAAACACAACGATCTGGAAAGCGAAATTGTACGGGCCGGATCCGAAGCGCAAAGGTATTTTGGTAATCCATCGGTTTACGTTGAAGAATATATAGAGCACCCCAGGCACATTGAAGTACAGATACTGGCCGACAACTATGGAAACACAATTCATTTATTCGAACGGGAATGCTCTATTCAACGACGCCACCAAAAAGTGATTGAGGAAACGCCGGCGCCCAATTTGAATATGAAAATTAAAATGAAAATAATTGAGGATGCCCTAAAACTTGCCAAACATATCGGATATACAAATGCAGGTACCGTAGAGTTCTTATTAACTCCGGATCAAAAGCACTATTTCCTGGAGATGAATACCCGTATCCAGGTTGAACATCCGGTAACCGAGGAAATAACCGGAATAGACATTGTCAAAGAACAAATTATGATTGCATCCGGCATGCCGATCACTTACCAGCAAAGTGAAATTAAGCCTTGCGGACATGCCATTGAGGCACGAATTTACGCGGAAGACCCGGGAGATAACTTTACACCTTCCACCGGAAAAATAATCGGCACGCACATTCCTTCGCATCCAAATATCAGAATCGATGGTGGAGCGCAACCCGAAGAGAACCTAAACCCAAACTTTGATCCGCTGTTAAAAAAAGTGATTTCGCATGGTAAGGACCGTATGCAAGCCATCAACCAACTAATAAGCTTTTTGAACAACTATGCTTTATTTGGGGTGGAGTCAAACAGAGAATTTATTATTCAAACATTAAAAGACAAAGATTTTCAGAAAGGAAATTATTCCACTTCGTTTTTCGAGACAAAACAGGATTACCTGTTGACTCAAAAGCCTGTTTTAGGCGCTGAACTGGAAGTCATTGCCGCCTCCTTTATCATTTTAAAAAACAATGCTAAAATCTCATCAGAAAACATCTGGAAAAAACTTGGTTATTGGCGATTATCGCAACAGCACCGTATATTCTTTGATGGGTACAAAGTGGAAATTGATGTTATCGATATCGATTCCGAATCAATCCAAATTCAAATTGATCAGAAAACACCTGTTGAAATTTCTTCCATACAAATTGAACAAAACGAACTTTCATTTATTATTAACGGAAAGCCCTATTTAGTTCATTATTTGCTTGGCGACAATGGTTATTTCTACATCCAGCACAACGGACATAAAAGAATTATCAGCGATAAGCCTGAACGAATAAAACGAAATAACGAGCAAGATCATCTTGAATCCGTAAAAATACTGAAGGCGCCTATGCCGGGAAGAATCATCGATATTATGATAAAAGAAGGGGAGCAAATAAAAAAAGGGAATACCTTAATGGTATTGGAGGCCATGAAAACAGAGAACAACATGATCGCATGGAAGGATACCACCATCACAAAGATTTCAGTAGATAAGGGACAACAGGTAAATTTAAATCAACTATTATTAGAAACAGAATAAAACCAGGTCATTAGACATTAGTCATTGGTAATAGTTGAACTATGGACTAACAATAAGTGACTGATGGCCAAAAACAAATGAATATTGTATGAATCCATATTACAACGGAGAAAAAGAAGAATTAAGAAAAAAAGTAAGAGGTTTTGCGGAAGCTGAAATTAAGCCTCTTGCGCAAGAATTGGATGCCAACGAAACTTTTTCGGTTGATATAACAAAGAAAATGGGGCAACAAGGCTTATTCGGAATCGATATTCCCAAAGCATATGGTGGACAAGGCATGGATACCCTGTCGTATATTATAGCAGTAGAAGAAATAGCCAGGGTAGATGGTTCACAAGCCGCCACTTTAGCGGCACATAACTCATTAGGGGCTTCTCCCATTTATAATTTCGGTACCGAAGAACAAAAGAAATCATTGCTCCCGGACTTATTGAACGGGAATAAACTTTGGGCTTTCGGACTCACTGAAACGACCGCCGGGTCTGATGCCCGCGGTGTGGAGACCTTCGCCACAAAGATAAATGGAGGCTGGCGGATCAATGGTTCAAAAAGATATATCACCAATGGGAGCAACGAACTTATGGGAGGCATTACCGTCCTGGCTAAAACCGGCGAAAATAATGGCAAACCTACTTATTCCACTTTTATTATTAAAAGAGATACGCCGGGATTCTCCGCCAAACGTACACTGGGCAAGATGATGTGGAGAGCATCCGATACTGCCGAAATAAAATTTGACGACTGCCAGGTAAAAGATGGTGACCTGCTGGGCACCAATGACAAAGGATTGTCGCAAATGCTTAAAACATTAGATAGCGGGAGGCTTTCAATCGCAGCCATGGGATTAGGGCTGGCTCAGGGAGCTTTTGAAATGGCTTTGGCCTATGCCAAAAAGAGAGAACAATTCGGCAAAAATATTTCCGGCTTTCAGGCGGTACAGTTTAAATTGGCCGATATGGACCTAAAAATCGAACTGGCCAGAAACCTCTTGTATAAAGCTTGCTGGCTAAAAGACCATCAACAACCTTTTGGTAAGGAAGCCGCCATGGCTAAATTATATTGCAGCGAGGTAGCCGCAGAAGTATCTGACGAAGGGGTGCAGATTTTTGCTGGCGCTGGCTTATTTAAAAACCAGGATATCGAGCGTTTTTATCGCGACCACCGCATATTGCGTATCGGTGAAGGAACCACGGAAATACTCAAATTGGTTATTTCCAGAAGCCTGGGTGTGTAGCATCTATTTTTTTGACGTATATTAGATGCTTTCTCATTAAACTTTCCTTTTTTTACCCTATGGAAGACAGAAAAAAAGAACATCTTCATTTGGCTTTTGAAGCTTCGATAAGCCGAGCTCAGGCTGACCCGCGGTTTATGTATGAACCTATGTTATCGGCACATCCCAATGGCAAAGTTAAACCCTTTTCTTTTTTGGGAAAAAAAATGAACCACCCGTTCTGGATTTCCTCCATGACCGGGGGAACACAACGCGCCGGAGCCATTAATGTAAAGCTGGCAAAAGCAGCTGGTGAATTTGGACTGGGGATGGGACTGGGCTCGTGCCGGGTTCTGTTTGAGTCGGACGATTATTGGGACGATTTTAAATTACGAAGCCTTATTGGAGATGATTATCCGTTTTACGCAAACCTTGGCATCGCCCAGCTGGAGAAGTTACTGGAAAACAAGGAAAGTGAGAAAATCGACTACCTGAACCAACAACTTAAAACAGACGGCACCATTATCCATATCAATCCCTTGCAAGAAGCATTTCAACCTGAAGGGGATAAGTTGAAAAGGCCGCCCATAGAATGCATCCAGGAGCTGCTGGAACAAACTAAATCACCCATAATTGTGAAAGAAGTTGGGCAAGGAATGGGGATGGAAAGCATTAGGGCATTGTTGAAAATGAATATAGCTGCGCTTGAATTTGGAGCCTTGGGTGGAACAAACTTTACCAAGCTGGAGCAAATGCGAAGAATTGATATTTCTTCTATTTTTGAAAGTTTTACTACCGTTGGCCATACCGCTGAAGAAATGACCATGATGGTAAACCAAATTGTTGAAGAAGGAAATATCAAATGTAAACAAATCATTATCTCAGGAGGCATCAAGTCGCTTTTGGACGGATATTACCTGACAAAAATTTGCAAACTCCCGGCAGTTATTGGTATGGGATCGGCTTTTTTGAATTATGCGCTTAAAGATTATGAAGAACTTCAGGTTTTTATTCGAAACATGGTTGATGCCTGGCAACTGGCCGAAGCGTTTTTAAAGGTAAAATAGACAGTAGCTTTTAGTCGATAGCCTTTCGCAATAGACTAAATATGTAGGTTATACAAAACACTTTTAATTTAACATTATAATTACCAAGGCAACATTGAGCAAAAAGCTAATTGCCTGCAGCTAAATGCCCACAAGTATGATCCAAGGTTTTTCAAAACTCTCACAAGAAGAAAAAATAGATGTTCTATTAAAAAAATTCAACCTTCCGTCATCTATAAAGGAAGTTTTGAATTCTCACCTGCACAAAGAATTACAGGAAGTTTACAACCAGTTCTCCGAGAATACCATCAGTAATTTTTACTTGCCTTATGGCATTGCTCCAAATTTTATCATAAACGAAAAAGAATATGCCATACCCATGGCCATTGAAGAAAGTTCAGTTGTAGCGGCGGCCTCAAAAGCAGCCAAATTCTGGAGTAAGCATGGTGGGTTCAGAACCCATGTGATTTCAACTACCAAAGTAGGACAACTCTTTTTCACTACAGACTGGAAATTAAATGCGTTACAAGAATGCCTGCCCGCCCTTGAAATTGCGCTAAAGGAGAGCGTTTATGACCTTACGCAAAATATGAGCCGCAGAGGTGGTGGCATTGTCGGCATGGTTGTAAATCAGGAAACAGATGTCGATGATCGGTTTTTCAGTTTGCAAATCAGTTTTGAAACAGCGGATTCCATGGGCGCAAATTTCATTAATTCATGCCTTGAGAGAATGGGCGCTCAGCTGTGCACTATTCTGAAGGCAAAAGATAAAAATAAACAGGTAGAAATTACCATGGCCATCCTATCAAATTACACACCCGATTGTATTGTGGAGTGTACCCTTTCCTGCCCTATCGATTCTCTGAAAGCATATAGTGGCGACTATTCGCCTCAAGAATTCGCGCACCGTTTTCAACAAGCGGTTTTATTGGCCCAACACAACATCTCGCGTGCCGTAACACATAACAAGGGCATCATGAACGGCGTGGATGCTGTTGTACTGGCCACCGGTAACGATTACAGAGCCATTGAGGCAGGTGCTCATGCTTACGCAGCAAAATCGGGCAAGTATTCATCGCTCACCCAAATTAAAATTGAAGACGAAGTATTCACCTACACACTAACCCTTCCCATGGCATTGGGAACCGTAGGAGGTCTTACCAAAGTTCACCCACTGGCTAAACTGTCGTTAGCCTTATTAGCTAACCCCTCGGCACCGGAATTGATGCAAATAATCGCTGCCGCAGGTATGGCAAATAATTTTTCTGCCCTAGCGGCATTGGTGACTTCAGGAATTCAAAAAGGTCATATGAAAATGCATTTGTCAAATATTTTGTTTACTTTTAATGCTTCCGATGATGAGAAAGAAAAAGCCGAGAACTATTTCATTAGTCGCACGGTCAGTCATTCGGCGGTAAAACAGTTTCTCGAATCCGAGAGGCAGGAAAACCAAAAAAAATAATTATTAATGAAAAGAGAACACAGAAACTCTTTCTTTTCAGGAAATAGCTGATAAGTATGGGTACAGCAAATAAACCAAGACCTATTTTTTCATCCAGAGGTAACGGCAAGCTGATGTTATCAGGAGAATATCTGGTTCTGAAGGGTGCAAAAGTATTATCGGTACCTTTAAAAATAGGACAAAGTTTAAATATCTATAACTCGAATGAAAATGCGTTTACCTGGGAAGCTACTCATGCCAAAGGGAAATGGAACTCCGTTAAGTTTAACGACAAACTAACCATAACAAGTTCTACCGATGATATATTTGCCAAACAACTGCAAAAAATCCTTAGAAACGCCATCAAACTGAGTCCTCTTAACTTAAAAGATTTATTAGGAAAAAAGGCTTTAACCCACTTGGAGTTTTTGCCGGAATGGGGATTGGGAAGCAGCTCTACCTTGTTGCATAACCTGTCTGATTTTTTTAGGATTGATGCCTACAAATTGCTCAAAACAACTTTTAAAGGATCGGGTTATGACTTGGCCAATGCAGCTCACCAAATGCCAATTTTCTTTTTATTGGTGAATGAAAAACCCAAAAGTGTTGAAATCAACTTTAACCCTGTTTTTAAAAATAACATATACTTTATTTATACTGGAAAGAAACAAAGCTCGAAAGCCTCCATCAAAGGTTTTTACAAAAAAAACATATCCCCGGACGACATAAGTCAAATAAGCGCGATATCCACTTACATGGCTGTTTGTACCAATTTATCTGATTTTCAGGAACTCATGGATGAACACGAAGAGATAATTGGAAGAATAATAGACAAAACCCCGGTTAAGCAAGAACATTTTAGCGATTTTGATGGTTCTATCAAATCATTGGGAGCTTGGGGAGGCGATTTTGTTATGGTGGCAAGTAATCAATCTGAAGAATATGTTTTAGATTACTTTCACGGTAAAAAGTTAAAAGTCATGTTTCGATACAGAGACTTGGTTTTAAATGATCCATGTATGGAATGCCAGACTAAATGCTATTAAGCTCTCGTATATAAATCCATTATGACAATACCTGAGCCACATCACTCAAATGTAGAGGGAAGCGTTCATTTCACAAGCCCTTCTAACATTGCCATAGTTAAATATTGGGGGAAAAGGGATATTCAAATCCCAATAAATCCGTCCGTTAGTTTTAGCTTAAAGCACTCCATCACAGATACCTCGATCCACTACCGCTTTATTCCCGATCAAAACAATATCTCCTTTAATTTTATGTTTGAAGGAAGTAAAAACATGACTTTTGAAAAAAAATTAGTAGTATTCTTCGATCGTATAAGTGAGACGTTTCCCTGGTTGTTGACATGCCACCTTACCATAGAAAGCAGAAACACTTTCCCCCACTCATCGGGAATAGCTTCTTCCGCCAGTAGCTATGCAGCCCTGGCATTATGTTTAAGCAAGATTCACTTTCAAATAACCGGCGAAACGATTTCAACAGAACACATATCCAATGTTGCACGTCTGGGTTCGGGCAGTGCATGCCGATCGGTATTTGGCGGCTGGAATTCCTGGGGCGAATCGAAGATAAGCAACAGCAGCAATATGTACGCAGTTCACCTGCATGGAGATATACATCCTTCCTTTAAAAACATTCAGGATACCATCCTAATCGTAAGTAAGGATAAAAAAACGGTTAGCAGCTCTGTTGGTCACGAACTAATGGATGTCCACCCTTATAAAAATGGAAGAATACAGCAGGCCTGCAACAACACCAATAATCTGCTCCAAATTCTTAAATCCGGCGATTGGGATGCGTTTGCCGCCTTAGCCGAGTCAGAGGCCTTGAGCCTTCATGCTTTGATGATGAGTTCAGCTCCGGGATACACCTTGCTTTTACCTAACTCCCTTTCTATTGTTCAACATATCCGATTATTTCGTGAACAAAATAACATCCCGGTCTGTTTCACCATCGATGCCGGCCCAAACATTCATGTTTTGTATCCGGCTGCGAACAAAAAACAGGTTCAGGAGTTTATTCTCCGTAATTTGATGCAATATTGTGTTCAACAAAATTTAATACACGATGAGTTGGGCGATGGACCAGCAGAAATAACTTAATCAATGTCTATAAACAACAAAAACAGCATTTTTTATTCTAAGGTTCTTCTTTTTGGAGAATACTCCATTCTGTTCGACTCCAACGGATTAACCATACCATATGCACATTTTAACGGAACGCTTAATTTCATTAATTCAACTAGCTATACCGATTTGGATTTCGCAAAAAAATCGAACCAACAGCTAATAAAATACTCAGCATACCTGCAACAATATGCCTCAGATCTGGTAGATGTGGATAAAATACATGCTGATATTGAAAAAGGATTATATTTTGAATCCTCAATCCCAGAAGGTTATGGTTTGGGCAGTAGCGGTGCTTTGGTAGCTGCATTCTATAAAAAGTATGGTAAAAACCCGATTGAAGCCAAAGCGGGCCTCTCAAATAATGAAACACAGGAACTTAAAAAAATATTTGCCAGACTGGAATCTTATTTCCACGGTAAAAGTTCCGGTATCGACCCGTTAATTTGCTATCTCAAATACCCTCTTTTTATTAAAGACCAAAAGAATATTTCTTCGATAGGTATATCCCGCGAAAATATAAAATCGGATGATGCCGTTTTTATTGTCAATACCAAACAAACCGGCAAAACAGGTCCTCTGGTAGATTTATTCATGACCAAATGCTTAAATACCAAATATATAGATAGGATTAAAAAAGATTTAATACCAACCACCAACAAATGTATACATTCTTTATTATCAGGTGATTTAAACAGTTTCTACACACATTTGAAACAGCTCTCAAAATTCCAGTTTCAATACCTGAAAGAAATGATTCCCGACGAATTCTTAAAACACTGGGAAGAAGGAATCAATAAAAACCACTACTTGTTAAAACTCTGTGGCTCCGGAGGCGGAGGATATCTGCTGGGCTTTACCAGGAATTTTAGCAAAGTAAAAAAAGAGCTGGCGGAACAAGGGCTGGAAGTAATACCCGTTTATCAGGAGTTTTAGCTTGAAAAATGAGTGGTGTTGTGCCAATGAAGATGACATATATGCTTGTACCTTAATCAGGCAGTTCTAACAAAATACGAATAATGTTGATTGTTAGAATTTTACACACACACTAAACCATACCCTTTTAATAGTTGTTTTGCATTGGTAACCAAAAAGTAAAATCACCTAAAACAGTTATTATGAAAACAACTTTTACTCTCCTTTTAATTTTTGCACTCACTCTTTCCTTATCCGCAAAAAAGCATCCGTTTAAATCAAACCTTACACAGATAAAAAACACAGAAAACCCAACCCTCAAAGCGGGACATTTAGAATTTCAACCGAGCTCTATTGTAAATGAAACCTGGGAAGATGGTAGCTGGGGTTCACCCCGAACTGTCAGCTACCAATACGATTCCCGAGGAAATGTTACCAAAATCACAACACCGGAAACCCAAACCACGCATGCTTATGACACCGATGACAATATTATAGAAACTATTCTTGAACTATACGACAGTGGATCTGGTAGTTATATAAACAGCACAAAAACAGATTTCCAGTTTAACGATAGAGACTTTAATTACGAAACTACCTATTCAACCTGGGTTGGAAACGACTGGATAGTGACGGGAGGCAACAGAACTGTCAGAGAATATGACACAATGGGTAACATTGCCAGTGAGCTTTATTACTATTATCAGACCTCTGTAGGTTGGATAGAGAATGGCGGTGAAAAATGGGACAGGACATACAACGGTGACCTGTTGACCATTGAGATATATTATAACCGTACTGCTGGTGCGTGGATTGAAGAAACAAAAAATGAGTATTTTTATGATGCACAAAATCGACCAAACCTGGCATATGAATATGAGCATGATGGTAATGATTTTGTATTTGTAGGTAGGTACATTGATGTTGTTTGGTTCTATTGGGACAATATTTTGGGCGTCGACGGCAGTTACCCTACCAGTTATACTTATCAAACGTACAATGGAAGCGGAGACGTAAATGACGACAACAACTACACCAATGCAGAAAAACAAGAGGGTTCATATCCGGACGGACATGGTAACGGTTTACCTCCTACCATTATTGATACCTACTTGATTTGGGAAAACAACAGTTGGGTAAATACCGAAAGGGAAACGAGTATTGTAAACGAGGGGTTTAACAGCTATAAGGAAGAGGAATGGGATGGGTCGCAATGGAATGAAACTTCTTATTTCGAAACCGAAATAACACCTACCTCCGTTGTTACCTTATCACGGTTATATGTTCTCGGAACACTAGCCTCGGTTGACAGAACAACTACTACTTTGAATTCCTTTAGTCATATCACAGAAACCAAAATTGAAAATCAACAGGGAAACAACTGGATACAAACTTCAGGCAACCAATTGGACATTACCTATGAAGGTGCATCTGCCAAAATGCAGGTACGTATCACTAAAAATTGGACAGGTTCGATGTATGAAAATATGTTGAAAGAAACATTTAATTATATTCCAACAAGTATTGCTATAAATAATTCAGGAGCCGCTTCGGTGTACCCAACAGCATTTAGTGCTGCAATCAATATTGAAACGGAAGAAAATGGATTTGCAACATTTTATAATCTAACCGGTTCTGTTGCTTTGCAAAAAGCAATCTACGCTGGTGAAAATTCCATATCAACTGCTGAGTTATCGACCGGTTATTATATATTAAAAGTGAACGGCGAGGTGTTTAAGGTAGTGAAGAAATAATTTTACGCAAAGAATTGGAGTGCAGTGCTTTTATCAATCCCCCTGATTAATTAATTCTAGAATAAGTACTCATGGTTAAACTACTTTACTTCAACAATTGAAAAAGGAAGCAACGGTTAAATAACCAAAGCTCCAAAACTTGAAAAGTCATGCCATGGTTGTTTAACCATGCGTTCCCCGACAATAATTTGGGCTTTGGTTAAACCCCCACGGCTCCCATTATTAAAAAGGGAGGCTTTGGTTAAACCTCCACGCCTTCCCTAAGCGAAAAGGAGGCTTTGGAGGTATCTACAAACGTTCCCTGAAGAAAAAGAAGCTGGTGAAGGTAACTTCATACTGTATATTTCACCTTTTCCAAAGTTTTAAACCTTGGAAAAGATTAGCGACCAACAAAAAACGCCGCAAAATGCGGCGTTTTTTCTATTATCCCAGCCTGTCGACTGACAGGTATTATCTCAATGCCTATTGTCTGCTCAAGACTTTTTCAAGCTGGCAATGCTTTCCTCCAAAGCTTTTATCTTGGCTTCTGCATCTGCTTGTTTTTGTTTTTCGATGGCCACTACTTTTTCGGGTGCATTATTTACAAAACGATCATTGCCTAATTTTTTAGTAACAGAAACTAAAAAGCCTTTATTGTATTTTAAGTCAGCCTCTAAACGTGCTATCTCTGCTTCCACATCGATCAAGTCGCCCATCGGAATAAAATACTCGTTGGCTTTAACCATAAAGGATAAAGCTCCGTTTACTTTTTCACTTACAAAAGTCAATTCCTCAGCGTTTGCCAGCTTAGATAAAACAGCATCAAAAGTTCTATCGTAGTTCCCTGTATTATCCAAAATACTCAAAGCGATGGAATCTTTGTTCGGAATATTTTTTTGCTTACGGATATTTCTTACACCACCAACGGCTTCTTGCGTTAACTCAAAACTTGCCAGTAGTTTTTTATCTATTTCTCCGGCCACCGGCATATTCGATACCATAACACTTTCACCTTCTTTTCTTTCTTCCAACAATTGCCATATTTCTTCTGATATAAACGGCATAAAAGGGTGAAGCAACCTTAATATCTTATCAAAATACTCGATCGTCGCCTTGTAGGTTGCACCATCAATCGGTTGCTGATAGCCTGGCTTAACAATCTCCAGATACCACGATGAGAAATCGTCCCGGAACAAAGTATAAACTGCCATCAATGCATCCGAAATACGGAACTTACTAAAGTGGTCATCAACCAAAGTTATCGTTTGGTTTAATTTGTGGGCAAACCATTCAATTCCTTTGGCAGCACTTTCCGGTTGAGGCAGTAATTCATTAACCTCCCATCCTTTGACCAAACGGAAAGCATTCCATATTTTATTGGAGAAATTACGTCCTTGCTCCGTTAGGCTCTCGTCAAATAGCAAGTCGCCACCGGCAGGAGAGCAAAGCAACATACCTACACGAACACCGTCGGCACCAAACTTGGCAATCAAATCCAACGGATCGGGCGAGTTGCCCAGCTGTTTACTCATCTTACGACCTTGCTTGTCGCGAACCATCCCTGTGAAATACACGTTTTTAAACGGGAAGGTTCCTTTAAACTCGTAACCGGCCATAATCATACGTGCCACCCAGAAAAAGATAATATCATGACCTGTAACCAAATCGCTGGTTGGGTAATAATAATCAATCTCCTTCTTTTCCGGGTTAAATCCGTCAAATACAGAAATTGGCCATAACCATGACGAAGCCCAGGTATCCAACACGTCTTCTTCTTGCTTCAAATCGGAAATTGTTAATAATTTATTTCCAGATTTTTCTTGTGCCAACCGAACCGCGTCTTCAGCGCTTTTGGCAACAACAAAATCACCGTTATCCAAATAGTAAACCGGAATTCTATGTCCCCAATACAATTGACGGGAAATACACCAATCTTTCACGTTTTCCATCCAATGACGGTAAACATTCTTGAACTTGGCTGGGTGAAACTGAACCTCATCGGTCATCACAGCATCCAGTGCAACTTTGGCCATATGGTTCATTTTCAAGAACCACTGCGTAGAAAGTTTAGGCTCAATCACAGCTCCGGTTCTTTCGGAACAACCCACTTTGTTATCGTAATCTTCTACTTTTAATAAATTGCCTGCTGTTTGCAGTTCAGGTATGATTTCATCACGTACCACAAAGCGATCCTTACCCACAAACATTTGAGCAGCCTCGCTCAAGGTACCATCATCGTTTAAAATATCAACGCTTTCCAGGTTATGACGCATCCCGATTTCGTAGTCATTTAAATCGTGAGCCGGCGTAATTTTTAAACAACCGGTACCGAATTCCATATC
Organism: Saccharicrinis sp. GN24d3; assembly: GCF_052400645.1. Taxonomy (NCBI): domain Bacteria; kingdom Pseudomonadati; phylum Bacteroidota; class Bacteroidia; order Marinilabiliales; family Marinilabiliaceae; genus Saccharicrinis; species Saccharicrinis sp. GN24d3. The sequence continues at coordinate 45,054 of NZ_JBQTGI010000005.1, read as the reverse complement.
TACATAGTCGTCCTCAATAATTGGAATAGAACGGTTGATCAATGGCACCAAAACTCTTTTACCTTTCAAATGCTTAAAACGTTCGTCATTGGGATTGATACAAACCGCAGTATCACCCAATATGGTTTCCGGTCGCGTAGTGGCAATAGTTACATGCCCGTCCTCGCCATCAATTTTATAAAGCAGATAGTATAATTTCGAGTGAACCTCTTTGTAAACCACTTCTTCGTCAGAAACGGCAGTCAAAGCATCAGGATCCCAGTTTACCATGCGAACCCCACGGTAAACCAATCCTTTCTCGTAAAGCTTCACAAACGTGTCGATAACTGCTTCGGTGCGGGTTTCATCCAATGTAAAGCAAGTCCTGTCCCAATCGCACGATGCGCCCAGTTTTTTCAGCTGTTCAAGGATGATGCCTCCATGTTTGTCGGTCCAGTCCCACGCATGTTTTAAAAACTCATCACGTGTAAGGTCCGACTTATCGACACCTTCGCTTTTAAGTTTGTTCACCACTTTTGCCTCCGTAGCAATTGAAGCATGGTCGGTACCGGGAACCCAGCAAGCATTTTTGCCCATCATACGGGCACGACGCACCAAAATATCCTGAATGGTATTGTTGAGCATATGTCCCATATGCAACATTCCTGTAACGTTAGGCGGTGGTATGACGACAGTATATGGCTCTCTTTCATCCGGCTCGGAATGAAAATATTTTTGATCCATCCAATACTTATACCACTTGTCCTCCGTGTCGGCAGGATTGTACGTACTTGCTAATTCCATGTTTGTTTTATTAGATTTTTAGATAAAAGATATGAGATTAGAGACTAATCTACACAGTCAAAATCTGTTAAATACTTTATCTAATTTATTTGCTTTAATTAATTAAGCTGCAAAAATAAAAAAAAATAGTAAGCCCATGCAATCTATTCATTTTTCCTTATCTTCATATACGCATTGTTTCTGTCCTATTAATTCCCCAGCAAAATGAAACAAACAATAGTTTTAGTTCTGCTTGTTGCACTCCCTGTAATTTCGTTTTCAAAGAACAAGGCAGTACGCTTTCAAAAGCTGACCATAGCTGACGGACTTTCGTTAAGTTCGGTATATTGTGTGCACAGGGATTCGAAAGGATACATGTGGTTTGGAACAGAAGATGGACTTAACAGGTACGATGGATATCGATTTAAAGTATTTCGCACAAATGTAAAAGAATCCAATAGCATCTGTTACAAATGGATTGAACATATCTACGAGGATTCAAGCGGAAATCTTTGGTTTGGTTCAAAAGCTGGGTTATCTAAATTTAATCCCCAAAAAGAACACTTTACCAACTTCAGCTCCTCGTCTACACAACCGAACAAGTTAACCCAAGATACCATCACTTGCCTATTACAGGTTTCCGATAGTTTATTGCTGACAGGAACAACAAATGGAATACATCAAATCAATATAAACTCTCACCAAGTCCAGTCCTCTTCAATAGTAGAAGGGCGGATCAACCAGATAAAATTATCGGATAATGACGAAGCCTGGATATGCACAAACAAAGGTTTATATCGTTTTTCCTCAAAACAAAACACCTATACGCAGGAATTGCCAACTTCCGTTAATACTCCATTGCCCGTTAATGCAATGTTGCAACAAGAAAACACATTATGGCTGGCAGGAGCGCAGAAGTTATATCGATATGACTTGGAAACACAATCCTTAAAAACGTCCCATATATTATCGCAAGCTTTTACCAACGAAAATATTGAATCCATTGTTGCGGATAAACATAACCGGTTTTGGATTAGCACTAACCAGGGGCTATATTTATACCATGTACAATCCGACCAATCACAACTTTTAATAGGAACCACCAACAACACCAACAGCCTGTCTATTAATACACAAAAGCCCTTAACCTTTGATAGTAACGGTATCTTGTGGTTTGGTACGCATGGTGATGGGCTATATCTCATCTATCCCGATTTACAAATAAGACAACACAAATACAATCCTATAGAGGTAACAGGCATAAGCCAAAATGCCATCAACTGCATTTACAATGATACTGTATCCGGGAATATATGGCTAGGGACGTTTGGTGCCGGTTTAAACATGTTTAATGCATTTGCGAACAAATTTGATATTTTAAAACACAATCCCCTTGATCCCAACAGCCTTTCCAGCGATTTTATTTGGTCGATACAAGAAGATAAAGATGGATCGCTATGGATAGGAACCAACGACAAGGGCATTAGCCATTATTATCCTTCGGAAGACAAATTCGAGTTTTTCGATGATCATCCTCAATCCAAAGGAAGTTTGTCTAACACCTCAGTAAGAGAGATTTTTCAGGATAGCCAAGGCTCTATTTGGATAGGAACGGATGGAGGAGGTTTGAATCGATATAACGCATCATCACGTGACTTTAAAGTCTATAAGAACACGGAAAACAATCCCTATTCTATTTCCGACAATTCTGTACGTGTAGTTTATGAAGATAATAAGGGTCAATTATGGATAGGCACAAAAAACGGTTTGAATAAATTTAATCGGTTAACTCAAAGATTTACCCGCTACCTGAACGATGAATCAGATCCTGCATCCATTTCGAACAACTTTGTATACTCTGCGATATTGGAAGATAAAAGCGGATTTTTATGGATCGGCACGTACGGTGGAGGTCTAAACCGGATGGATACGCAGAATGAAACCTTTAAAGCATATACCACCCATAACAATCATGGGAAATCGCTAAGCAATGATATTGTTTTTTCCCTGTTTGAAGATGATACAGGTTTGATTTGGATAGGAACAAACCAAGGACTCAGCGTACTAAACCCATCCAACGATTCCATACGCATCTTTAGTTTGGATGATGGATTGCCCAATGAAGTGATATATGGAATTTTACCAGATGACAACGGCCTTCTTTGGCTTAGCACAAATCGTGGAATCAGCTGTTTTAATCCCAAAAATGAATCCTTTACAAATTACGATGTAAACGATGGATTACAAAGCAATGAATTTAATGGCGGTGCGTTCCATAGAGGGAATAGTGGGCGGCTTTATTTTGGTGGAGTTTACGGGCTAAACATGATAGATCCAGACCAAATGAGTAAAAATAAATATTGTAACCCGACCATAATAACATCGCTGGAAGTATTGGGGCAACCTGTCAAAATTAACAAAGCAGGCAACATCGGTGATCATAAAATTTCGTTGATTAACGAACAACTCCAAATGGATCGGCATATCACTTATACAAGTGAAGTTGTTCTGGATTATTCCCACAGGTTTTTTTCTTTGGAATTTTCGGGTCTCAACCACCTTCTCCCGGAGAAGACTAAATACAAGTACCAAATGTACCCAATAGATAAATATTGGCGCGAAGCAGGAAACAGAAACTATGTTTCGTATGCCAACATTGAACCAGGTAATTATTTATTTAAAGTTAAGGCGTCTAATCCGGAAGGATTATGGCCAGATGAAGCAACTGAATTGAGAATTACCGTTCAGCCACCATTCTGGCTTACGTATTGGTTTATAACCATTGAAATATTATTTGTGTTGTTGATGATTGTTTTTGTCCACCGATTCCTCATCAAGATAAAATTGAACAAAGCGCTGAAGATCCAAAATAAAAGAATTAAAACCGTTAACCTTAAATTAAAAGAATCCGAGAACAGTCTAAAGAGAACGAACGCAGCCAAAGACCGGTTCTTTTCGATTATATCACATGACCTAAAAAACCCCTTTGCAAGTCTAATGTCAATCAGCGAAGTACTGGCCAATCATTACGATGAGTCGGATGAAGAAGATCGCAAGATGTGTGTTGCCAGAATCAACGCTTCGCTAAAAAATGTTTATTCTTTATTGGAAAACCTGCTTACCTGGTCAAGGTCGCAGCGAGGCGTTATCGAATTCAAGAAATCAACTTTTAACCTTTCTAACCTCATTACCGAAAACATCAACTTAAACCTGGTCACCAGTCAAAAGAAAAACATCACTTTAAAAGCCGAGAACATTAATAGTCATATGGCCTACGGCGATAGGGATACCATAAATACCATTATCAGAAACCTTACCGCCAATGCCTTAAAATATACTAAACCCGGAGGAACGGTAAATCTAACAATAACGGACCACAATGGTACGCATTGGAAAATATCGGTGATAGATACTGGTTTGGGAATAAGCAAGGATAACCTGACCAGATTGTTTTCGATAGACCAAAAAGTAAAAACCGATGGTACATCAGGCGAAAAGGGAACCGGCTTGGGTTTGATCATCTGCAAAGAGTTTGCCGAGAAAAATGACGGAACCATTGGTGTCAGCAGTGAAATAGGAAAGGGTTCTACTTTTTGGTTTACCGTTCCCAAAGCACCTCCATAATAGAAAACGACATGTTTACTAGCGCATTAATTGAGATAACGATTACCACAGGTTAAAACAATCGCTTATCCCATATATATTCTTCGGAGCGCACCAATTTTGCTCTTCCGGGATATAAGGGACACCCTGTGTTGATGACATAGTTATATCGGTTCGGCACAAGCGCAGAAGGTACCTTAAGCATTAATAACGCTTTATTCTCGTACCAATCCAAGCCCATTTCCTGAAGAATGGCATAAGAAGCCTGTTTATGACGGTTGGCGGGTGGTTTCTTCGCTAGTAGTTGCCTGTGCATCTTAATAAAACATATTTAAAACGAACTACTGACCGAGATTAATGCTAAGCCTCACCCCCCATCTTTCAAATTCCATTTCATTGAAGCCTGCGAATACGCCAACGTTGGCTACCAAATAAATCTGGCTGATTCCATAGCCTACTTCATTGTAGTTTTTAAAGCCTGACTGCGTCAGATGGCTGAAATAAATATTCTCGTTCCAGAGTTTATCCTGCAAGAAAGGAATATTTTTTATGAGCAGGTAAGGCGTGGAATAACTTAAGTGCGCCTCAACATACCACTTGTTGGTGCTATATTCGTAATCGTTGAGCAAATTAAAATTTCTTTTCCAGTCTTTAAAAGAAATTGGCACCTCACTGGTATTAAAATGTTTGAAGTGCGAGAAATGCATTGCCGAATTGTTCAAGAAATATCCTGCACTTATATCATAGTTCAAATGGTACATTAAACTCCATTGCAACTCCTGATCAACGCTCAACTCCAGCAAATCATATCGAGCCGTAGCGTTCAGCACACCAGACAACCCCGAACGATACAACAAATTAAAAGTAGGATAATCTGAATGCAACATTGTTTTTTTACCGCCTTCTATTTTATAGAAATATTTTGGAGTATAGGTCAACTTACCTTCCACAAAAAAACTTTTCCTTCCCATAAAAACATTTACATCTTCATGGTTAAGTACCCTATTGTTTTCCCGGTAATCCTTGTTGTTATATGCAAAAGAATAATCCGTGTTATTTTCGAGTCTGTCAATATTCTGATATTTGACTTTCACGCTTAAATCAAGTCCATTAAAAAGCACCGTCCTGCTTCGTACATAAATATAATTGTCTTGATAAAGTTTCATATAATTATCTTTCAACAGCAAGGAAGAAGCCATATTAACAAAAGGAGCGATACCCGTTTCTTCGTTAAAATCTTTACTTATTTGACCGGCATTAAGCGTAAACATAATACGTTTAATATGATCATAATGCAGTTTGGTCTCCAAATTCCACATCAATTTTTGACGACCAAAGGCATACTTTAGCGTTGGAATTATATCTATGCGACGCCTATCATCCGCAAACTTTCTCCGGAAATCAAATTGTTGGGCATAGGAAACTCCATCTACACTGTTAAATCCAAAAGATCCAAGACCTATAAGACCATTATACCCGAATTCAACCGTAGAATCGCAAATCATGGAATTCATCCCATACAAAATGTTACCTAATGTTTTGGCCAGTTTTGATCGCTTTTTCTTTTCTTGTAGAGTAGTGTCCACCTCTAGGCCTGCCAGCGCCAATGTCAAGGAATCCTTGATACCAAAGCTCTCTATTTCTTTCTTGCTCAAAGGGATGGGTCTGATTTTATTCCAATCGATAGAATCAACACTTACCGTATCCTTTACAATTCGATACAAGCTATCCCTGGATTCAAGCCTTAACCCCTTTCCAACTTGCTCCATGCCTCTATTCTCTTTCTCCATCAAACGAGAGAGTTTCATCATCTCGCGGTTACTTAAATCATCCTTTTTAAGCAAAGCTTCTACTTTTTCCTGATTTTTGGTTAAAGGAGGTATTGTTTGTTCCTTTTCCTTCAAAAATTCCTGCTCCGCTTCCACTTCGGCATATGCTTTTTTAAGCGATGAAGGCACTGGTAAATCAGTGTTCAGTTCCACTTTTTCATATTTAACGGATCCGCCATAATTGGCCACCACTTTAAATCCCATCATATTTAAATCCACATCGAAATGATGACTTACAGGCAACCAGGCCTTACCCTTTACTTGCTCCTGAACCTGTTTTATACGAACCTTACCAAAGAATTGCTCATTGACAAGATCCACAGAATGAAGGTTCCAAAGTTTGTCGACCACATAAATATAACCTTCAAAAAGTTTCTGGTTTTTACGTTTGGGTGTTACCTTAATCTTATTTACATAATGCTCACCCTGCTGGAAGAATCCCTCATACCTATATTTATAAAAGGATAATGCTTTTCGTGATATTGGCGAAATAGCCAATTCGCTTTCTGAATCGTAAAAACTATAGTTCAAAAAACCCAACACTTCATCATCGCCATCGTTGGGTATGGTTGAACGTTTGGAAATCTGTTTATGGATATAACGATTGGGCGAGTTAAACGTAATCTCATTCACTGACTCGGCCACATAACTATTTCCCTCTTCTATACCCTCTTCTTTCAATTGCTTGCGGAAGAGTCGGGGAACTTTGTTCATATCAAAGCCTCCCTTTAAATACACATTGGCTTTGTAATGTTTAATTTGCCGAAGGAAATAAGGTGCCAAACTAATTGAATTTCGAATAATCCCGTAGGCTGGATCTTCATCCCCCGAAAACACACGTACCTCCTTTATTTCGTAGTTTTGCGGCCTCAATTCTATATCCATTACCATATCTTCGCCTAGCATATTCACTTCCCGCTGAACCTTTGTAAAACTCAGTGCCTGAAACGACACATGCGATATTCCGGGAGCAAGTTCAATACTGTATTCTCCATCGAGATTAGAAGTGGTACCCGTTGTTAATTCTCGAATATAGATAGAAGCGAACGGAATAGGTTCCCCATTGGATGATCGTATCACACCCGACAAAACCTGGGAGTATGTGGTAGAATAAAAAATGCCCAATAACAATAGCATATACATTGATTTGGGCATCTTAATTTTATAGGTTCTTTTTAACAAGGCGATGGTATCTATGGTCGATTCCACAATTGACATTTGAATTAAATTTAGTTCTAGGTTCAGTCAATATAACGATTAACTCCCCGAATAGTTACAGACATTTATTTCAAAGGATACCGTATCTAAGCACATCGATTAAAACAATGCCTTATTTATAACTTAATCCCAATGTTCTGTTTTTTGGCATAAAATTGGGACTAAGGTACAAACACTAAACAAAACTTTTTTTGAAAAAGTTTTGTGAAAAAGATGATAAACGACAGGTTTTAGGTATTTTTGTCAATTCGCGAACAACCAAAAATAAATAATAATATGCCATCTATTTCAAAACGTGGGTATGATATGCCTGCTTCCCCGATAAGAAAACTAGTTCCCTTTGCTAATGCCGCCATTGAAAGGGGCATAAAAATATATCACCTGAACATTGGACAGCCAGATATCCACACCCCCAAAATTGCCATAGATGCCATTAAAAATATTGATAGGACAGTGTTAGAATATAGCGACTCGGCAGGTATTCCTGAGTTTCGCGAAAAACTGACTCAATACTATCGCCATCACAACATTAATGTAACCAAAGAGGAAGTTATGGTTACTACAGGGGGATCCGAAGCATTTATCTTTGCTTTTTTCTGTTGTTTTAATCCTGGCGACGAAATCATTATTCCTGAACCTTTTTACGCCAACTATAGTAGTTTTGCCAATGCGATGGGCATTAACATTAAACCTATTACTTCCACATTTGAAAAAGAATTCGCCCTACCACCGATAGAAAAATTTGAAAAATTAATTACCCCCCAAACCAAAGGTATTTTCATCTGTAATCCTAATAATCCAACTGGTTATTTGTATTCCGAAGAGGAACTGAACCAACTTAAGGACATTGTGTTGCAAAACAATCTGTTTTTATTGTCAGATGAAGTTTACCGCGAGTTTTGTTATGACGAGGGAGGTCATTTCTCAGCTTTAAACCTAAAAGGCCTTGAGGAAAACGTGGTACTTATAGACTCCGTCAGCAAGCGTTATAGTGAATGTGGGATTCGGATAGGGACTTTGGTAAGCAGAAATAAAGAGGTAATGGAATCGGCCTTGAAATTTGCCCAGGCACGATTAAGCCCTCCTTTATTGGGCCAGATTGCGGCTTGCGCCTCATTGGATGTCGCACCCGAATACACAGAAAACGTGTATAAAGAATACCTCCACCGAAGAAACGTTTTGGTAGAAGGCCTTAATCGTATACCTGGTGTTAAATCCGCGGTTCCTAAAGGTGCCTTTTACACCATGGCTAAATTGCCCGTAAAGGATTCTGAACATTTTTGCCAATGGATATTAAGTGATTTTGAATATGAAGGTCAAACTGTCATGATGGCCCCCGGCTCGGGTTTTTACAGCAGTCGCTACCTGGGAAATGACGAGGTTAGGATCGCTTACGTTTTAAATGTAGAAGATCTAAAAAATGCGCTTGTGGTGATTGAAAAGGCTTTGGAAGTATACCCCGGCAGAACAGTCAGCAGTCAATCGTCAGCAATTGGCAATAAGCAATAAACCGATTACCGGATATGTTTGTTCTTAACGTGTAATCATTATCTTTGAGGCGTTTTAGTATACACTTATAGTGCCCTGTTGCTTTGAACCTCAATTTATACATAGCCCATAAAATTAGAAAAGGGGAAATTACCGGAAAAAAATTATCCGGCCCCATTATTACCGTCGCTACCATTGGTATCGTTTTGGGCATAACGGTAATGATTCTTTCTATGTCCATAGGCTCGGGCTTTAAGAGAGAGATTAGAAATAAAATAATAGGTTTTGGTGCACACGTACAAGTAGTTAACTACGATTATAACTCCTCCTACGAAACCAAACCCATCGAACGGGACTCCACGTTTGTCAATCAGGTTTTAGCTATTCCAGGCGTTAAAAAGGTGCAAGAGTTCGCCACCAAACCAGGATTGTTAAAAACAAAAGAAAATATTCAGGGTGTTATTATTAAAGGTATCGGAAAGGATTTTGACTGGGAATATTTTAACCAAATAATAATTGAAGGAGAAAAACCGGATGTTACACAAGAAAAAACATCCAACGATATCATTATGTCCCGAACGCTGGCGCGTCTCTTAAAATTAAAAGTTGGCGACAAAGTACCCACGTATTTTTTTCAGGACAGGATTAGGCCCCGTAATTTCCGCATTTCTGCCATTTACGATTCCAGCCTGCCGGAGTTTGACAAAGTATTTCTGTTTGTGGATATCCGCCACATCATAAAGTTGAACAAATGGGAGGATAACCAAGTTACCGGTTACGAGATAACGTTAGACGAATTTGAGGATATTCCGGAACTCTCATTCCGGATAGATCTACTGGCGGCTTCCAAAATTTCTCCGGATGGCGGGTTATTACGTACAACCACCATAATTCAGCAACAACCTCAAATTTTTGGTTGGCTTAATTTGTTAGATACCAATGTAGCTATCATTCTGATATTAATAGTCTTGGTAGCCGGATTCAATATGATTTCCGGTTTATTAATTATTATTTTGGAGCGCACCGCCATGATCGGGATACTAAAAGCCTTAGGTAAGCAAAATCACAATATCCGTAAGGTCTTTATTTATCTGGCCACTTTTATCATTACAAAAGGTGTACTCATCGGAAATATCGTTGGTATCACAATTTGTCTGGTGCAGAAATATTTTGGAATTATCTCACTGGATCCCGAAAATTATTATTTAGATACGGTTCCAATTCACCTGAATTTATGGCACCTCCTTTATCTTAATATCGGAACTATTGTTGTTTCATACCTTATGATGATAGCGCCCTCGTACCTGGCAACCAAAATTACGCCAGTGGAAGCGATACGCTTTGATTAACCAATCCAAAACCGCATATTTATACAATTGTACCTCTTCGTACACCTTGTGAACGGTAACGGACAATTATCGAACTTTTTAAATAAGTGCTAAAAATCGCGCCTCTCAAACCACCTATACACTACACCCTGATTACCATCTCCTTAAACGCAAACTTAAATCTTTTTTCGAACACTTACGATATATGGCATGGTTTTTAATATACAATTAAGTGTATTTATACAAAAGGTTTAAATTAAAGACAAGACAATGAGAAAAAATGCTGGAAACGTCCGGCATTTTTTTTAACGTAAAGCCCACCCATACTTTTCACTTTCTATTTACCAGAACACCAACAATCCCATCGCATTAGTATTAAAGTTACATTCTTTTAAACGGCTTATAAAATATCAACAGAACTTAAGCTATGACAATATTTAATGTCTTGCCAAAAGACAAAATATCTAAAATTATTTGGCACTAATCTAAAAGCAAAATTTGGTATAAATTTGGTACAAATCCGCTGACACCTGTATCATATTATTGTTTAATTTAGTATATTAAATGCACGAATAAGATTTATACTAAATATGCCAGACAACTTCATCCATAAATTAACAGAAAGATTAAAAGAGGACTTACCAGGAGCATGTGCACAAAACAAAATGTCGCCCAGTGTTCGATTTACAGGTAAGGTTATACCCAACACCAATAAAACCAGGGAAAGCAGTGTTTTAATATTGTTTTATTTAAAGGATAATACGTTATATATACCATTTATTCAGCGATCAAGGTATGATGGTCCGCACAGCGGTCAGATAAGTTTGCCTGGCGGCAAATTTGAACCACAAGACAAAAATTTACTGGAGACCGCATTGCGTGAAACGTGGGAAGAGATTGGAGTACGACCAGATAAAATGCAAATATTGGGGAACTTAACTTCTACATATATACCAAACAGCAATTACAATGTAACACCATACATCGCCTATTTGCCCGAAGAGCCTAATTTTATACTTGATTCATTTGAAGTGGCCAACATTATAGAAGCTGAGGTAGCGCAATTGATTGCGCCGGAAACCATTGATTTATTCGTTAAAAAAGTAAATGGCGTACAAGTTGAAGCACCTTTTTTCAACATCAACAATCATCAAATATGGGGAGCTACAGCTATGATAATTAGTGAATTAAAAGAACTTATCACTACAATAGACACTATTCCATCAAATTCTTGTAATGCTCATAACGGTCAAGAATCTCGGTAACATACAAATAAGGTTCTTCGCCTCTACAGTAACCGAACTGAACCACCGGATCGTTGAAATAGACAGGCTTAGATTTATTCAGCAGGTAAAAGTCCACATTATCCTCCCAAACCTTTGGGTTTTTTCCGTTCTTTTCAGCCAACCTCATGGCATCCAGCACGTGGCCCAACCCCACATTGTACGAGGCCAAGATAAACTTTAACCGCTCTTTCGGATCGTCAATTCGCAACGACAACCTGGAATCCAACCATTTTAAGAACTGTATCCCCCCGCGAATATTTTCCTGTGGGGAGGTAATATTGCTTACCCCAAATCGTTTGGCGGTTTCGGGCATTAGCTGCATCAATCCCTGAGCGCCTGCCCAACTTTTAATCTCGGGCGAGAACCTTGATTCTTGATATATTAAGGCTGCTATTAACCGCCAATCCCAATCAATAGTCGCACTTTCTTTTTTAATTATATCATCAAATTTTGATACCAAGCCACCTTTAATGGAATTATAACCTGAATCGACAATATGTGTTGACCTTCTGTTTTCGAAATACTTTTTGTAGATTAGCCGGTACTTCGTGGTTTTGCGGAATCTCACCAACCAGTTATTAATGACATGAAGCAAATCGGGCGAACTTTTTCGAACCCCCCAGGCCATTTTTTGTGGGAAACTAATGGCTGTTTCCACGTCAATATTCTTGTAATAGTTCAGGTTTACCTTAGCCAGGTTCTCATCACAAATGGTATAAGAGATTTCCCCTTCGGCCACCAGTCCTATTAACTGTTCCGCTTCATAGTCCGGAATCTCCACAATATTGATACTATCCCCAATTTCATCGGACAAATGGCGTAATCGCGTCACATAAGACGAACCTTTTTGAACATAAATAGTTTTACCAGCCAAATCCAATTGATTTCGAATCAATTCATTAAACCTGCTCTTCCGTTGAACACTATTTGTTTTTTCGTGCTTGCGCTGCACTAACACCTGGCGAGAATAGGTATGCGGCTCGGTAAATTGAATCACCTTACTTCTTTCGCGGGTTACCGTAAGGTTTTGAGCAATTAAATCAATTTTACCCGACTTAAGATGACCTATATTGTCATGTACATCGTTACTTACTTTAACTTCCAGCTTAATGCCCAAATTGTTGCAAAACTCTTCGAGCAACTCAAGCTGGTAGCCCATAGGTTTACCCTTGTAAATAAAATAATTGGTGGAGTTGTAATCGGTAGCAACTTTGAGTTTGCCCCGTTCTTGTATACCTTCCAAATCAAATTCAACTTCCCTTTCAACCTCAACCTGCTTTGTTTTCTTTGTTTCAGTAGTACAAGCTGCCACAATAAACAGAAACAGGATCCCCGTCTTTACAATTTGTCTCATACACAATTGTTTAATTTCCAGGGAACAAATATAATTGAAAAAACACTTTTTTCAAACTACAATTAACCAACAAAAATAACGGATAAAAAACTTAATCATAAAAATTCCATGAGATACCCCATTTAAATCGAATTGGCGTATACGGATAACCAACGGTTAAAAAATAATTCCTGTCCAGTAAGCTTTGATTAAAATGATCAAATTTTAAGAATATGCGGGCTCTCTTCAACTGCAAGTTCATAAACGCATCCATAAACGGGTAGTTACCAATCTTCATTTTATCTTGTAAATAAAATTGTCCCGTGGCTGGCATATAAGACGGGGTATAATACTCGGTATGATACTTTACATCCAAACCTATCTGTACATTTAAAACCCGTTTAGCCAGATAAAAATTAAAGTAATTAGAGGATAGGCCTGCAAAATCCGGTAATGGATATAAATCTTTATGCGAAGTGTACTGATAAGCCAGTTTATTGTCGCTGTGAAGCGCTCCAAACTTAAAGTTCTTATACAAAGAAACTTGAAATGCATTAATTAGCTGGGTGGACTGATCGGGCACTGCCTCATAATTCCAATATATATAATCGGTCAGGGATTTCGATTCAAATGCTAATTTCAAATCACGGGTTGGAATGTTTAAGCCAAATTCCAAATTTATTGTTTTCTCTTGCTTAAAATTATTGTTCCAACTAAAGTGATTGGAATAATAGTTTTCTAAAAGAAATTCAGGCTGTCTTAAATCGACCTTACCCCTGGCATAAAAACCGGCAGTATCATTAAAAACCTGATACAACGTATTTATGTTTCCTTCTAATTGAATATCGCCCGCCTTATACCCCTGCACATAAACCTTACCTCCAACGTTCCACCAAAAATTCCGGCCAATATTCTTAAATACCTGTCCCCCCAAGTGCGTACTAACCAAAGTTTTATTTTTATAATGGTATATAGCGGTAGCAAGCGCTGTATTTATGGTTGGCTCAGTCTGATATTTATAGTTTTTTATTTCGTTGGTCACATAGGCTCTCACCCCAAACTTAAGCAGGGAGTTTGCTTCCTCGTTGAACTTAATTTGGAAGGTATTTTTAAAATTCGTGTACCTTGTGGTATCACCCGTTGTTTCCGGATAATCGTAATTTGCGTTATAAATAGGTATGGAATCACCAGAATCAATGTACGATGACAAATCGTCAATTTTAAACGCCCTTTTATAACTTTTCAAATGCATGGTATGATAAACCGTACTCACCGGTAATTGCTCCTCTTCCTCGTATTCCTCCTCATATTCCACACCAGGCCTTTCCGGCAATGAATCCTTTTGAACAACATTCCGTTTGTTTATCTTAATCTTACCGATGCCCAAAGATTGTGTAACGAAAAACTGATAATTCTCAACCGTGTTAGTCTGATCGGTATATTTAACAGGAATATTTTCTGCCTGATCGTATCCGTATATATCAGGATTCAAAATCACATCATGGTCATCGGCTTCCAATCCTCCATTTTCGTAATGTTCCGCTTTGTTGTAGGCCAACACGCCGTGTATGGAATACTTGTTGCTCTTATAACTCATAAAGAAATTAAAATTGCGATTATCGGTTTGCTGGGAGCTGTATGAACCCACGGAAGAAATCAGGTGGTAATGAAAACCCAAATTCCATTTTTTATTGATATTCTGTGTAAAAAAGGCAGACACATTTTCCTCCGAACGCCTTTTAGGCCCTGCATATATGTAGGTTAGATTAGTGTATGGCACCTTACTGTTGTAATACTTTATGTCTTCTGGTTGCACAAAATATTCTTGCAAGGAATTTAGAAAAATAAACTCGTTGTAATCCTTTTTAAACGACAATAAATTTGAAGTATAAGCACCTCCTAAATTACCCAAATGAATATTGGAAAAGCTATTTTTATAGATAGGGTCGTATTGCTGTACCCCTGTGGTTGCCGTATCGATGGCAAGCGAATCCACCAGCGTAAAATCATCTAACAGTCTCCATGACCTTAACCTGTCCTCCGGGGCCACTTGCGGGGCTTTACTTTCTTCTTCATGTCCTTGACCTTCCTGTCGCTGGCCTTCAGGCCTTCGCCCCCCCTGCCCTAACATTTTGACTGATAAGACCAATAGAAAAACTAAATATATCCACTTTTTACTCATTGTGCGCAAAGATAGAAAAAATTGTTTCGAGCCGACAACTGGCTCATTCGTATTTGACTGGCGTTAGTGAACAAATTTTAAACCAAACGGAATAAATAATCCAAATTAATTCTACATAAAGCATACGCCTTATTTTCCGACTCTTTATCTAATTGAATATTCAACGATTACGTTTTACAAACATTAAAAACAACAAATAACCACGTTGTGTTAATTAAGTAATTTATTGCATATTTTTTTGAAGGTGTGGATTTTAAATTATTTTTGCGCCATTAAAACTCAATTTATTACACACTTCTGCATAAAACTAACGATATGGTCTATTTCCCTTAATGCACCATTACACTTGTTTTAATGTAGCTACGAAAAACTGTTAAAAATGAAAAAACTTTTAATTGTTGCCATGGTATTGGCTTTTGCAAGTACCATAAAAGCTCAGAATGTTCAATTGCACTACGATTTTGGAGAAGAACGTCAATTATTTACAACTACGGTAGAAATGTTTAAACCGGACAAATACGGTAGCACTTTCTTTTTTATTGATCTTGACTATGGCACTGATAAAAGAGGCGTAGACAATGGTGTTTCTTTAGCCTATTGGGAAATTGCAAGAAGCTTCAAATGGAATGAGAGCCAAAAATTCGAACCCAGAGTAGAATTTAACAGTGGTACATCCACCCTATTCCAAATCGAAAACGCCTATTTAGTTGGTGGTCAGTACACCTGGAACAACGCCGACTTCTCTAAGGTATTCACCTTACAAGCCAATTACAAATACATACAGGACAAAGAAGATGCGGCCTTTCAAATTACTGGTGTTTGGGGATTACATTTCTTTAACAGAAAATTATCTTTTACAGGGTTTGCTGATTTCTGGAAAGAAGAAATGTATTGGGGTACAGATTACAGGTTCTTAGCTGAGCCACAACTATGGTGGAATACTTGCGAAAAATTCTCTTTGGGTACCGAAATTGAACTAAGCAACAACTTTGCCGATGAAAAATTTGTAGTTAATCCTACATTAGCTGTTAAATGGACTTTCTAATTACTGAGCTATGCTAGAAAAATATTTCCAATTAAAAAAAAATAAAACAAACGTACGAACTGAGGTAATTGCCGGTATTACTACGTTTATGACCATGGCCTATATTTTGGCTGTAAACCCCGATATCCTTTCTGCCACTGGAATGGATAAGGGTGCTATTTTTACAGCTACAGCTATTTCTGCTGCATTCGGTACGCTGGTCATGGCGCTTTGGGCCAAGTTGCCATTTGCGCTGGCTCCCGGAATGGGACTAAATGCTTTCTTTGCTTTTGGCGTATGTCTGGGCATGGGAATGTCGTGGCAGTTTGCATTAACCGCAGTTTTTCTGGAAGGCCTCTTGTTTATTTTAATGACCGTGTTTAATATACGGGAGGTCATTATCAATGCTATTCCAAAGAGTATAAAAAATGCTATTTCAGTGGGCATTGGCTTGTTCATTGCCTTTATCGGCATGAAGAACTCAGGTATCATTATTGCTCATGACGCAACATTTGTCCATCTCGGAGATATGAAATCGGCCGGTGTATTGTTGGCATTATCAGGAATTGCAATAACAGGAGCTCTTTTAGCCTTAAAGGTCAAAGGTGCATTACTGATCGGTATGGTTGTCACTACCCTAATAGGTATTCCGGTTGGTGTTACTCAGTTACCTCATTTTGATTTCTCGGTACCTTCGGTTTCTTCTATTGCCTGGAAGTTTGACTGGAGCTGGGTCAAAACAGGGGAAGGTATTTTCACCATGATAACAGTATTGTTTACGTTTTTATTTGTTGACATGTTTGATACGGTAGGTACTTTGATTGGGGTTTCAACCAAAGCTGACATGCTAACAGAGGATGGACGTATCCCTAACGTAAAAAAAGCGCTTATGGCTGACTCATTGGGAACAACCATTGGAGCCGTCCTAGGTACTTCTACTGTTACTACTTACGTAGAGTCGGCAGCCGGGGTCGCTGAAGGAGGGCGAACAGGACTTACCGCATTAACAACTGCGGTTTTATTTATTTTTGCCTTGTTCTTATCACCATTGTTTTTAATGATTCCGGCAGCAGCAACTGCTCCGGCACTAGTGTTGGTAGGTGTAATGATGATGACTCCCATTCAGAACCTTACGTTTGACGATTACACGGAATCGATACCCGCATTTTTTGCGCTTATTATGATGCCCTTAACGTTCTCGATTGCAGAAGGGATAGTGTTTGGTATGCTTTCGTATGTAATCCTTAAACTTTTTACAGGTAGATATAAGGAAATATCAATTATCACATATATTCTGGCGATTTTATTTGTTCTGAAATTTGTGTTTATGGGCTAAATGGCATCCATTATATAAAAACGCTTCGGCAACTTGCTGAAGCGTTTTTTTGTTTATATTATCCTGCGTTTTCTAAGTAGTATATGCCCATGTTATTACAGCTCATAAAATTTATACTGGTGGGTTTCTCTGGCCTATTGGTCGATTTTGGATTGACCTTTTTCATAAAAGAGAAATTAAAAGTCCACCGTTACATCGCTAACTCGGTTGGTTTTATTGCTGCTGCAAGTTCAAACTACTATTTAAACCGATGGTATACCTTTCAGAGCAAAAACGAAGAAATATTAACTGAATACAGCAGTTTTTTTATTATTTCACTCATAGGTCTTGCCATCAACAATCTAATCCTATCATTATTAGAGAAGAAGATGAATTTTTATGCGGCTAAGATTGGGGCAATAGTTTTAACTACTTGTTGGAATTTTTTGGCCAATTACTACATCACGTTTCAGCCATAAACAACATCATTTAACCTTTGGCATGCCTCCATGTATTGATAAATCCCAATTAAATGTGTTGCTTTGTGCCTTGCCTTCAAAAATTCTCATTAACAAGGTAAACAGCAGATATTCAAAATATCTAACTTTTTTCCTAACTAATATTTTAGTGATTTAGGCAAATTTTTAGGGTGAACTTTTAAAGGACATATTGCTTTTGTTTTAGTTGCCTTATCATCCATAATAGCGAAATACTGAATGAAAGACCTAACAGTAGGAAACGAAGCAAAACTGATTTTTAATTTTGCTTTACCCATGGTACTCGGAAACTTGTTTCAACAGCTTTACAGCGTGGTTGACCGTATTATCGTGGGGCGTTTTATCGATGACACTGCATTAGCTGCTGTAGGAGCTTCATTTCCTATTTTTTATACACTGATTTCATTTATGATTGGGATAGGGAGTGGTGCTACTATAGTAATTTCACAATACTTTGGAGCGAAAGAAACCGAGAAAGTAAAACGCGCTATTACTACCATTTTTACTTTTCTGTTTTTTGCCAGCCTTGTCATCATGTTTATCGGCATTTATTTTAGTAGGGAGATATTTGTTCTTCTCCATGTTGGTGAAGAGGTGCTTCCTCTTTCCGTGGAGTATTTCACGGTGTATATGACCGGTATGATTGCCTTCTTTGGTTTTAATGGAACTTCATCTATATTGCGAGGCTTGGGCGATTCTAAGACGCCATTACGGTTCTTAATTTTTGCAACCGTTTTAAATATCATTCTCGACGTATTATTTGTAGTTGTGTTTAATTGGGGTATTAAAGCTGTTGCCGCAGCAACGGTTATTTCGCAATTTGCTGCGTTTGCCAGGGCTGTCATGTACCTCGAGAAAAAACAGCACATTATTTCATTTAGGCTCAAACAATGGGTGTTTGACTGGGCACTTTTTAAGCAGAGCTTGCAGATTGGTTTGCCTACCGGATTTCAACAAACTTTTGTTGCCTTAGGAATGATGGCACTTATCCGTATCGTAAACAACTTTGACTCATCCGTTTTGGCCGCCTATACGGCTGCTGGGCAAATTGATGCTCTGGCTGCACTTCCGGCATTAAATCTCGCCTCGGCCCTATCGGCCTTTGTGGGGCAAAACCTAGGTGCCAATAAAATAGACCGCATCAAAAAAGGTTTAAGGGCCACCCTGATAATGGCCTGGAGCATTAGCTTTGTGGTAATGGTTATCGCCTATTTTTTCAGCGAACATTTAATGACCCTTTTCTCAGCCAGTGAAGATGTTATTGGCCACGGTTCAAGCTATCTTGTAATCGTCAGTTCCTTTTATCTTATTTTCTCAACTATGTTTGTGCTACACGGGGTGTTACGAGGCGCAGGTGCAACTTTAATTCCCATGTTTATCACATTGATGTCGCTCTGGGTTATCCGAATTCCTCTAGCCGTTATATTTTCTGATCATTTTGGGGTAAATGGAATCTGGTGGGCCATTCCGGCTGGCTGGACGGCAGGTATGCTTGGCTCACTGATTTATTATCTAAGTGGTAAGTGGAAGGGAAAAGGAGTGGTTAAGCAGTCAACAGTGAGTAATAGTGTGCCAAAGTGACCTCACAGCACCTATTGTTAAAATTGGCGGGAAGGCAATCCAGAAATTACTCCATCTGTTATACGGCACTATTTTCGAAGCTCCTCAACAAACATTAGGCCGCATAATTCATCTATTTTCAAGGATTTGAATGTTCTTGCGGGTTAATGCGTAGGCTGCCATGCACCTACTCCGAAGCTACGAGCGCAAGTGCGAGGCTTCCCACAGGCGATACCCGGATTAGAGCGTCTTCCCATATGAATTTGAAGCCACCCGTCCCGAGCCCGATCCACGAAACCCAAATTTGGGTTATTAAAATTGGTTGTGACTTTTCATCGCTGCCCCAAGCAGCATTTATCCTGCAATATGCACTAGAAATTCTATTATGCATTGAAATTACTTTAAAACAAGACACTTCGTTGCATCACTTCAACTCACCAGAACGATGCTCCCGAAAGTAATCGGGACAAGTGATGCCTCGTTTCAGTAATGCCTTGTTTTATTGTACTTGCCATGATCATGACGAACCTCCAATACATAATCAGGGTTATTTGTGAACAATCAGGATTAGACAGTTTCTTCTTAAATAATAAAGGGTAAAACCTGTCGATTTTACCCTTTATTATTTATTGATGTTCCGCTAAAACAAATTTATCTTAAGCTTCTGCTTCTTTTGTTTCTTCGTTGGATGACTCTTTCTCTTCAGCCTCCACATCTTCACCAAACTTAAAAAAATCCTTATCTACCAACAGGTTGTACCACATGATAACTTTTTTGATGTCTGAAACATATACCCTGTCCCTATCGTAATCTGGTAAAACCGTGGCAAAATAGCTTTTCAGTTCCTTAGCCGACGCCTTATGGCTAATTGACTGTCCCCCATCTTCTTTCTCGAAAATACGCTTAAAAACATCGACCAATTTCACATCTGCTTCCTCGGTAAAAATGGAAATATCCTCCAACGCACTAATCCTGGAAGTTGCATAAGCCGGCATTCTTTTCCCGTCAATCAACGATTCAACAATAATGCTGTTTTTGGCTTGCGAAATCATTTTAAACAATCCACTTTGTCCTGATACAGCCAATATCCCCTTTAACATTTCACTCATTACAATTTTTTTTTCGATTAAATTCCCTGTTGCACTATTGGGCTTAAAAATTCAGTGCAAAAATAACAGAATAGGATTAACTACAAATTATTTAACATTCTAATTGAAACCTCTTTGCTTCTTGATAGCCTCAAAAGCTTCGTTAACTTTCTGAAACTTCTCTTTAGCAGAAGCTTGAAACTCGTCACCCAGATGGGCCACTTTGTCCGGATGAAATTTTACAGCCATTTTTCTATAAGCTTTTTTAATTTCATCATTGCTGGCGGAAGATTCCACCTCCAATATTTTATATGCCGATTCCGTATTTTTGACATACATGTTCATTACCGATTCAAAATCGCGGACCGAAACACCCAGACCGGAGGCGATTTGCCGAATTACATTTTGCTCACTTGGAGGTATTTCCTTATCGGCATTGGCTACTCCAAACAACATATGCACAAGCTGTACCCTGGAGCTATAATCCACGTGCATACTTATTTGCCTGCAGACCTCGGCCAGCGGAATATCACGCTCCAAGATATCCCTCAGCATCAATAGCGCTTCTGCTGCCTTTTGCTCGTCAAACGCCTGACGGAGGTAGGTTTTTACAAAATCCAATTCAGATTTAACTACTCTCCCATCCGCTTTCATCACCGCCGCCATTAAAACCAACAGCGAAGCTACAAACCCATCCCTGGCGCTTCCCTCGGTTCTGGCACCTGGCTCCAACTCTTTAGACATCCCTTCGGCAAAAGAAGCCAGCACAAAACCCAGAATGGCTCCAACGGGTCCTGCAATCCACCAGCCCAATCCTGCACCCAGCAATGAAGAACCGGATATTTTAAATATGTTCATATTTATATTTTTTTATATAAGATCTTTAACACGGATCTTTAAATTTCGCAAACCAGTTATTCACCCTATCATTTTTCATGCCATAGGACCAAAGCTGACATTATTGCCTCAAGAGCGATTTATGAATTTCCAGTACCTGTGGAATCACTAATTCCTTGTCGTTACAGCGAATAACATAATCAGACCAACTAACCTTTTCTTTCTCCGACATTTGATTATTCATTCTTCCTATCACTTCTTTTTCGGTAAAATTGTCACGTCTCATTACCCTCCGTACCCTAATGTCTCTGGGAGCAGTAACCATGATCACCTTATCCACATGCTTGTTTGCTCCGCTTTCGAATAATATGGCTGCTTCCTTTAAAATATAAGGATGATGTTGGTTATGTGCCAACCAATCCTTAAAATGCCGGGCTACAACAGGGTGAACAATATTATTTAAGCCTGTTAAAAGTTCCTTGTTGGCAAATACCAAGGAACCTACTTTTTTACGATCTAATTGACCATTGACATATATATCCGCACCGAACAACGCTTTTACCCCTGCTATAATATCCGGGTGCGAATCGGTCAGATATCGAGCTTCCTGGTCGGCACTATACACAGGCACATTAAGGGTTTTAAAAATGTTGCACACGGTGGTCTTACCGCTACCTATGCCGCCTGTTACGCCTACTTTAATCATCTGATTTTGCCTTTTCAAACAAACATTCCACAAATAAAGGTGAGTATGTAACATTTTTGATACCCTCGGGTTGATCCAATAGTTTCACCTTTAACCTATCCGGCAATCGGGTTGATGTATTTTGCTTAAAATCAATAATCGCCGAAAAATCCTGTGCTTTAATGTCATTAAAGCGACTGGCCGCAACCATAAAAGATAAGTTGATATCCCCAGGAAAACTTCTCAGCGTTAAACTATCCGGAATATTAAGTTGATCAACCGGAATTCTAAGGTTTTTTTGCGTGAAGGCTTCTACCGGAATATTGACGACCACCCGGTTTGGTCTTACCTCAATATTGTTTAATTGTTCCAGTGCCACATTACGTACCAAAGAATCTTTCAGCCCTTCATAACTCTTAGATTCCGTTTTAATAAAATCAACTGAATCCACAAGCGAAGCCGGCCCCGCAACCTCTACACTATCAGGTATTACAGTTATTCTTCCTGATTGGTAAAACTGTTGCTCAAAGCTTAGTTTCGAATCAAATACAACAGCTACCTTTTTGCTTTCTTTTTTCTCAAAAAACACGTATAGGGTATCCGGGTAAATCTCAATCAGCTCTACTCCATTTGACAATTTATTGGAAATATCATTCAACATTTCCCGTGTAGGTATGTAAGCCCCGTATTTGCTCCCGCTTCTAATCCTTCGGAACGATGAAACATTAAGCGGTTCCGGATCAAGAATTTTACCAATATGATAGGGTAGAATACCGTAACCTAAAGACTTAATTTTTAACTGCAGTTTATTTTGCGGTTTACCCAGAAGAATAAAATCTTTAGGGAAATCCTCATATTTTACAGGGTACGAAATGGTAGTTGTATATTCCTTACGTAAAGCATTTAAAAACCACAAACCAGTGGACAATATTAGAAATAGAAGGAAGGCCAACAAATCGCGATTTTGCCTTAGAGACTTAACCGAACTCTTGGTTTTATCTTTCCACTCTTCGATATTAATTTTCAAATGTTTCATCATAAAAAAAAGGCCAATAACCACAAATGTAGTCATTGGCCTCATATAAAAAAATTATCTTTTATCGTTTTGTTTGTGCATCTGACATATCCATGATGATAGCAGACTTATCAATTTTAATGACAACCCCGCTAGCTATTTCTACAACAACGTACGTCTCTTTAATTTCGACTACTTTACCATAGATTCCACCAGTGGTAATTACCTTATCTCCTTTTTTAAGTTCTTCGCGGTATTTTTTTAATTCTTTTTGACGCTTCATTTGTGGGCGGATCATAAAGAAATAAAAAACCACAATAATTAAAATAAATGGTAAGATAGATGTTAACATATTTTGCCCTCCGGAAGGAGCAGCTTGTAAAAAAATACTTTGTAAATTCATTTTAACCTAATTTATCTAATTTATAACATTGGCCGAAATAACCAATTCTTTCATTTTATTTTCAATATTGGCATGCACCTGTATCACTTTATATTGTTGCCCGGAAAAACCGCTTGAATTAAATCTCACTTCAATCTCGCCATTTTTTCCTGGCAACACAGGTTCCTTGGTGTATTTTACTGTTGTACACCCGCAACCTGGCTTTACCCGCTGAATTACCAAAGGAAACTCTCCTGTATTAGTGAAATTAAAATAGCACCCTACTGTTTCCCCTCCGACTACTTTCCCGAAAACATGATTCATTTTCTCAAAAGTAATTTGGGTATGATGATTAACAAGCTCTTGATTTTGTTTTGAACCGCCGGTAGCGCAACCGACAAGCAAACAGCCTATAAATACTAATATAATATAAACCCTTTTATTTTGCACCATCAACCAAGCCTCTACCCACTTTTTTAATTTTTTTGGCTTCTGTTAATTCCACGATAGCCTTATCTAAAATTCCGTTGATAAACACCCCACTTTTGTCGGTTGAATAATGTTTAGCGATTTCAATATACTCATTCATTGATACTTTTACAGGAATATTAGGAAATTCTACCAACTCAGCCAAGGCAATTTGCATTAATATAATATCCATAAAAGCTACACGTTCCACATCCCAGTTTTTGGAGTGCTTTTTAATTAAGTCGAGGTAATCTTGATGATTAACCACTGCTTTTCGGAACAATCTTTTCACAAAATCCTCATCATCCTCGTCCTTAAACTGACCCATTAGTTTTACAGGAACCTCATCTTCCATGCTCTTTACGGTTTTAACAACCATACTTAAAACAAACTCCACTTCATCGTTCCAATAAATGCTTTGTTCCTCAAACGTTGCATAAATAGGTTCAAAATAGGCAATTACTTTCTCCAGTAACTTGACAATAAACTTTTTATCTACCTCAAACGAATTCTCAGGGTTTTCCAAATAATCTTTGTATTGCTGTGATTTGATTACTTCAGCATACAAACTTTTAATCACCTCCTTGTAGTTTGCCCAATTGTTACCCTTTTGATCCATGTATTTACTAACCTGTTCACTTTCTGCAAATTTAGAAAGTACTTTATTGGTTACAAATCTTGTATTGGGGTTAAGTTCCTCGGCAGAAGCCATTTTTTTGTTTTTCCCAAACTCAATACGACCAATCGCATAATCCCTAACTTCTAACATTAAAAGAATATATAAATAATATAGATCAAGAGATTTGGAAATACTGTGAAATAATTCTTTCTCAGAATTTTGGATGGTGGTTTCGTTATGTTGGTAGTGCGCGTACAAAACTTGCATCACTTTCACCCTTAGTAGTCTTCTATTTAACATTCCTCAAAGAACTTTTAATAATTGATTATGCCGCAAAAATAGGTCTTTTTTCATATCATACCACAAAAATATTAACTTTTAAAGCATAAAAAATGTATACTTTGCCCGACTTTCCGATCGAATTGGTGAAACAATCAACTCTGATGTACTATAATGATCTTATCGATAAATATACAAACGCGGAACTTCTTCTATTTAGTAATTGAATACCTCATTGTTGAATACAATTTATCGCAAAAAAGGACAAAATTATTACCAATTATTATTGATTATAGTAAATTTTGCATACAAAGGTTAGATTAATTAAAAAATAATTCCCATTTTTGGATGGCAAACAACAAACCAGTGTAATATAATTCAAAACAACTAATTGATTGACGATGGAAGGATATGAGAAAAAAGAAGGTTTTGAAAAGAACGATAGAGAAGAAATCTTTTCAAAAGCGGTAAGAGCGGGAAAAAGAACCTACTTTTTTGATGTTAAGGCTACTCGGAAAAACGATTATTACCTAACGATTACAGAAAGTAAAAAAAAGTTTGAGCAGGATGGGAGATTTCACTTTGAGAAACACAAGGTATTTCTTTACAAAGAAGATTTCGAAAAATTCGCTGATGGACTGCAAGAAGCTGTCGAATTCATTAAGCAAAACCAAACACCTATAGAAGAACCAGTTGAGCAACTAGTTGATGCAGTGCAAAATAACGAATACACAAACGTAGAATTTGAAGACTTATCTGAATAATTCTTCTATTATAAAGATTTAAAGCTGCCTTCTGGCAGCTTTTTTTTGTGCTACCACACCACACATGAGATAGCATTTAAGGCACCCATGATTTTCTGCTCCATTCACTTTTTTAAACAATCCATACAAAATATAATATTAGAAGATAATAGGAGTTGTGTCAATATACGTATTAACAAAAGCAAAAGCGGTTACCTCCAATCAATTCTTAATAGTACAGATTCAGGCTATTCAATGTTACCCTGACGTATAGATCGGGACAACTTGTTTTGTATTATTGAGGAAGGTTATCCACATAATACCCAATACTCATTTATCCCGCAATATGCATTAGAAATTCTATTACACATTGAAATTACTTTAAAACAAGGCACTTTGTTGCATCACTTCAACTCACCAGAACGATGCTCCCGAAAGTAATCGGGACAAGTTATGCCTCGTTTCAGTAATGCCTTGTTTTATTGTACTTGCAATGCTCATGACGAACCTACAATACATAATCCGGGTTTATTTATTAAATGGTAGGTTACAGTTTAGCACAACATTGCCTTATTTGTGTCCGCGACCAACATGCCAATGAGTTACTACTATTTCTTCCAAAAGATAGCTTTTATAATTAATCGATATTAATCATATCTAAAATCTGATTTGCGGCCTGCAGAACATCTGCAGACACCTCTTCTCCAAAATCTACGGTTTTGGGTTGTATGCCAAGTACAAGTATTATGGGCACATGAAAAAGTTCTTTGATTTTCTTTAACGAGATATTATGTGTGTTGGTGGTAAAATCCTGTATTTTATCCAAGTCAAGCAGTTCGAAATAACCTGGCTGGCGATTAAAATGTACACAATCAATTAAGACAAGAATATCGGGTGACAGTGAATTAATTTTACCGATATAGTTTTCGATACTTACTTCAACTGTTAATGCATTTATATTTCGAGAGGAGGAAATTCGCTTGCTGATGAACACACCTACTCCATCGTCTTTTTTGAGCACATTTCCTATTCCGGCAAAAAGAATCTTTTTATCAAGGCCCACTAACTCGTTTAAGAACTCTATCATTTTCTTAGGTTATTAATCAATGCTTCTCTTAAACAATTCGGGCACAAAATATTAAACATGTCTTTTCGTTTCATCTGATCCTGAATTTCCAGTTCGATATCTTCTACATGTGCTAACTTTAGTTTTTCGTTTATCATATTCAGGTTCATAAGTGATGAATAGGCTTTGGGCCCCAGCTTTTTGTGCATAAATAAAATATGTTCCTTGGTTGTAATTACAGCTCCGCAATTTTTACAAATCAGCAGTTCTTTTTCCTGATATTCGATATTTTCTTTTCTGTCGAAGGAAGCCATATCATATATTTTATCAGATAACATCACTCCTTTTCCAGTGATACAATGTTCCTCACATTGACCACAAAAGATGCATTTACCGTAATCTCTTTTTATCCGCCGTATTTTGTTTTCCTTATCATCTTCAAATGTAATGGCTAGGGACGGGCAAACATTAGCACAAGTTTCGCATCCTACACAGTTTTTATCATCTACCACTGGCTTACCCCTAAAGTTTTCATAGGGTTCATGCGGTTCTGCCGGAAATTTTGTGGTATATGCCGGTGAAAACAGGGATATCACCGCTTCTTTTATTTCGCGTAGTTTTGGATACTTCATTTTTCAACCTCCTTATAATCGTCCTTAACACTTTTATCTCCTAATTTAACCCCAAATTCATAGGCTCCTTTAACCAATGCATGTGCTGCAACCGTTGCCGTAAAAAACAATATCGGAATGGTTATAAGCGCCTTAACACCGATATCTATAAAACCGTAATAAAACAATACGCCCAGCAAAATGCTGCATGTTCCGAGCGTAACACATTTTGTTGCCGATTGCAATCTGTTGTATACATCGGGTAAACGAATAAGACCGATACACCCGAACAGATTAAAAAGAATTCCTATGGCTATTAATATGATGCTTACTGTTTTCATAATGCATTATTATTCGTTCAAATTACTACCCCCCAAATATTTAGCCAAGGTAAGGGTTCCGATAAAACTTAGAATTATCCATGCAATTCCGATATCAATAATAAATGTCTTCCCGGTAATGACACTCAGGATGGCACATATTCCAACAACCAGAATGCCGAAGATATCGATCCCAACCATTCTGTCCGGTATGGAAGGTCCACGGATTATTCTGTAAAGACAAAATACACAAAGTGCAATTTGTACATACAGGAATATATTTAACAAGTCATTCATTCGAAGATCTTTTTTATATATTTTTCAAATCTTCCTGCAATTTTTTTACTATATACTTCAGGGTCCGTAGAACTAATATAAATCCAGTGTACGTATAATAAATCGCCTATCATATCAACCGTAATTGTGCCCGGGGTCATGGTTATGGAATTTGCCAGAATTGTACGCGCCAGATCGGTTTTAAGCGACATTTCTATTTTAACAATTCCAGGTTTTATGGGCATGGCAGGATGCAACACACGATATGCAACATCAAAATTGGCCTTAAGGCACTCCCAAATAAATATAAACAGGTATACGATAAACCACAAGTACCGCTGCGGCTGCAGGAGTCTTGCCGTTTTTTCAGGGAAAAAATTCCCAAAAAATAAAACAGTAAGCAAAGCAGCCACCACACCTACCATAATGTTCTGTAAACTAAGACTAAAAGTCAGTAACAACCAGAAACCTAAAGAAAATATAAACAATACAATGTATTTCATTCGTTTAAATTTTAAACTCCTTGATCATATCCCTAATACTTTACCAGAATATTTTGTGGTTTCCATAAGTACTTCCACTGCTGGTGAAAGAATGAGTTCCCGTACTCCGGGAAATATTAAGAAACTAAGTGCCATACATAAAACACCCATCACGATCATTGAAAAAGCCATCGCAAAAGGAACTTCTTTAACAATCGCCTTACCACTATATTTCGTTTTATTGAAAAATGCATACCGTTGAAATTTCAGAAACGAGGCCAATGTTATTATGCTTACAAATACCGCCAATGCAGCAAGAAGATAATAATGTCCTTTTATGGCAGCAATAACAATGAGCAGTTTGCTGAAAAATCCATTAAACGGAGGTATTCCGGAAATAGCCATTGAGGCACTCAACGATGTTGCGGAAGTAACCGGCATACCTTTAGCCAAGCCTCCCATTTGTTTTAAATTCCTTGTACCAATGACGTATTCAATAGCCCCGGCATTCAAAAACAAAAGTCCTTTAAAAACTGCATGATTTATGAGGTGGAATAATCCACCCGCAATTGCAAGAGAGGCCACGATTCTATCTCCGTTGTTTGCTAAAATCAGCATTCCCATTCCCATTCCTATTACGACATATCCCATCTGGCTAATACTATGATAAGCAAGAAGCCGCTTAAGATCCCATTGTCCAATGGCCAGTAAAACGCCTATTACCATCGATAGGGTTCCGATAACGGTTATGATCAATGCTATTGGGTAGGTAATGGCAAACATGTTATAAAATAACCTGATGATGGCATAGATACCAATTGCTTTAATAAGCACTCCCGAAAGCATTGCCGATATAGGTGATGGTGCAGACGAATGTGCATCCGGAAGCCAGGCATGAAATGGAATCATAGCCCCCTTAAGTCCGAATCCGGTGATTAAAATGATTTGAATAAATAAAATTGTTTCGTTATTGGCCTGAACTGTGAGTACATTGGAAATATCTGCCATGTTTAAGGTTTTAGTCTGCCAATAAAGCAGAGATATACCCAGAAGGATTAACAACGAAGCAATCCCTCCTAAGACCTGATATTTAAACGAGGCTTCCAATTCGTTTTTCTCAATTCCGAACGCCACCAATGCATAAGAAGCTATTACCGCTATTTCAAGAAAAACATAAAGGTTAAATATATCTCCGGTAAGAACTACACCATTCATCCCGGCCACCATTAAACACAACAAGGCATAAAAATTATTTTCGGCTGTGTATTTTCTCATATACGAGAAGGCATAAAAAACCACCAATAAACCGATAGCATTGATAATCAACAACAAAAAAGCACTTAAACCATCCAGAACCAGATAGATTCCTATCGGAACATTTTCCACCAACCCCCAACCTCCTGGTTTGTAAACAACATATTGCGTATTGCCGGAAAATAAATAATTAAGGATAAGGGCACAAAGAAACAATAAAGCGAGCAATGAAAATGCTTTCTGGAAGTGTGGTATAAATTTCCCGATAATCGGGATCAGAAATGCACTTCCCAGGGGAACTATAACAAATAATATTATCAGGTTATCCATAATTACCCTTTTAAATTGTTGATTTTTGTTATATCAAAGGTTCCGTATTTCTTAAAGATACGGATGGCTATAGCCAATAACATGGCTGTTGTGGCCAATCCGATAACAATAGCTGTTAATACCATAGCCTGCGGCAGTGGATCAACAAATTTAGCATTTTCCATTCCTGCTGTAAGAATAGGTGCCTGGGCATTATTCATATATCCTATCATCACCAGAAAAAGAAATATACTAAACTCCATGACAGACAATCCAATAACTATCTTAATTAAATTCCTCCTGGTTATCACACCATAGAGCCCTACCAGAAATAATATGAAACACAAGATATAAGCCATCATTTCAATACCTCTTTTTTATAAATGACCAATGCTAAAAATATAGTTAGCAATGCCGAAGCTACTTCCATACCAACA
The DNA here is from genome assembly GCF_052400645.1 of Saccharicrinis sp. GN24d3. Classification (NCBI taxonomy): domain Bacteria; kingdom Pseudomonadati; phylum Bacteroidota; class Bacteroidia; order Marinilabiliales; family Marinilabiliaceae; genus Saccharicrinis; species Saccharicrinis sp. GN24d3. Next base: position 14,758 of record NZ_JBQTGI010000005.1, on the reverse strand, counting down.
AACAGGTTGTAAAGTGGGATTACACCAGCGCTAATAAGTTCTCCGACTTTTCCCAACTGTAAATAATTATTCATAAAAGCCGTACCTCCGGCAAACATTCCTATAGCCGCCAGAATTAATACAATTAAAATTGCACTGCTTTCTGTAATCGAACTTTCAGTTTCTTCCTTCTTTAACCTTAGTATGTCACTCCCATATGCCAGTATCAAGAGGATAAAGGATCCAGCCACCAAAGCACCACCTGCAAAACCTCCACCAGGAGTAAGATGACCATGCGTAATGATATACAGCCCATATATAAAAACAGCCCCGGAGAGTAGCCCGGTAACAGTTTTAACAATTTTCGACATTCCTTCCATAATCCCAGATCATTTCAATGTTAGTATTTTCTTCCCTTTAACCGTAGCACAGTTAATACGCCAATAACTGCGGTAAACAAAATGGTAGCTTCTCCTAAAGTATCGTAACCTCTAAAATCAAATAAAACACCGGTAACCAGATTGGCGCTTCCCGTTCTTTCTGCTCCCTTAATATACGCTGTTGACATTCGGGTTGCATGGCTGCCTAAAGGATCAAGTGCTTCTGTAGCAGTATGAAATGAAATAACTAATATGATTATTGCCACTAACGCAATTCCGATATTGACTAAAGCACGCTTTGTATATTGTTTTTTCACTTCTTCACGCGTGCTGTTAAGGATAACGGCAACCATGAATATCAATGTAATTGTTTCTACTACAATCTGAACAATAGCTAAATCAGGAGCCTTTAAAAGCAGGAAACATATTACAAGGCTATATCCTACTATACCGCATGCAATAAGGGCTGATAATAAATCTTTGGCATGTATTGCATACAACGCTCCGATAATCATGAGAAATATTATGGCAGACAGAAGAATTTCCATTTCTTTTAAATATTTCAGTTTAAGTCAGACTATTAAAAATAACACGAGCATAATAACCAATCCGGCAAAAAGCCAGATAGTATAATCAGTTAAAATACCAGTATGCGCCTTACTTAGTACCTTATTGGAACTTAGCACTACGCTTTTGGTTAGATCGTAAATATCAAACCAGTGTTTCTCCGCCTTATCGTACATGGATTTGAATACTTTTGCATTTCGGATCGTATCATAAAATCCGGTGACCGGAAATGCCGCTTTCTCTTCCCACTTCTCTCCTCCAACATAACTGTCGGCTGTCCGGAAGTTTTTTATATTCCCTATTAAATAAATTAGTAATCCCAGGATAACCGATAGAACTACTAACAATGAGACAAATGAAGATTGCCAAATACCAACAAATTTGAACTGACCTGTAATAGGATAGAATATTTTTGGAACGAAATAATCAGTAGCAAATACACCCAACAAAATGCAAATCAGGGCTAATATTATTTTGGGGCTCAACATTAAAACGTTCACCTCTTTTACTGATTCCAAGTCCGGATTTCGACGCCCCATAAAAATTCCAGTCATAAATTTCACAAAACTGGCCAGCGTTAGTGCGGAACCTATTACTGCCAGAGCAAGCCAGACCATCCATAATTGATTTGCGATTCCAGGTAATGTTCCAAAATCAATAATTCCCTGGTAGATCATCCATTTTGATGCAAAACCATTTAATGGAGGAATACCCGAAATGGACAACGCAAAAACAAGAGCTGCTATAAAAGTTATGGGCATAGATTTAGATAATCCTCCTAACCCATTCAGATCTGATTGGCCAGTTTGGTGGTATACACTACCAGCGGATAAAAACAATCCACTTTTATATAGCGCATGGTTTACCATATGAAATAATCCGGCCGCAACACCAATGGGTGTTCCTAAGCCAAAACCTATTACCATATAACCTACTTGAGAGACAGCATGAAAACCTAGTAATCTTTTATAATCGTGTTGTACGAGAGCCATGAGTACAGCTGTAATGATAGTAGTAACCCCAAGAATTAATATAACCAGTTTTAACCATTGGTTCAACACAAAAATATCGGTACATAACCGGGCAAGTAAATATATACCCAGTAATTTATCCAATGATGCCGGTAAAAAGGCGGATGATGCAGCCGGAGCTTTTTGGGTATAATCGGGTACCCATGTATGAAAAGGAAAGGCACCGGCTTTTGTAAAACTACCAACAAGTAAGGTTAAAAAAGCCATAATCCCAATCCCTGTTGACGTGCTGATATTCAATTCAGACATATTATAAGTACCTGCAATTACCCCAATTAAAGCTATACCTATCATCATAACACTATCGGAAGCGCCGATTAGAATTAATGTTTCTTTAGCAGCAGCAGAACTTTCCTCATCATACCCTTTAATTAACTTGTATAATGTTAGTCCAAGTGCCCCCCAGAATACAAGGAAAAGAATCAGATTATCTGCTAATGCCGCGCCATTGGCACATCCCAGTGTTATTAAGAAAAAAGGATAAAAATGATAGACCTTTTTCTCCCTGGTAATATTGGTAAGCGAATAGATGGAAATTAGTACAGCAAAAAAACTGATCCCTAAAGTAATAAGCTGGCTTAACGGGTCGATATTTAACTGGCAGTAAGTATTTATACCTCTAAGGGATAGCGAATCTTCTGTAATCAGTCCGGAGAACAGACTCAAATCCACAATTGCAGCTTCGGTTTGATACAGTTTAATAGCAAAAAAGCCAGATATTAGTGAAATAACGACGGCAATCAGCCCCTTAATAATTTTCACTTTATCCGGGAATATCAGAAGTAGTATCCCGACAACTATGGGTAATATTATGATGTTACCTGCTTCGCTCATGACTTAAACTCAATCAACTATTACGTCTTATTTCATCTGACTTTCTTTTCGACTTTTCAATTATCTCTACACCATTCAACACCTTTTCGCCTGTAGCGTAATCGTATACCGCAGCCATGCGTTCGGTACAACAGTAACAAGGGTCAACAGCGGCCAGCGATATTGCCGCATCAGAAATGGTTTGTCCAACACATGACTTTTTGAAGGTTGCAATATTCACATAACTCGGGGCACGGATTTTATGCCTTGCCGGTGAATTTGTACCTATTGTTTTTACGAAATGGAATACTTCACCCCGTGGTGCTTCATAACGTCCGGTGCCTATTCCTGCCGGAATATTTTTGACCACAACTTCAATATCACCTTCTTTTACCTTTCCGAGTCCGTTCAGGCATTGTTCTATAATTTTAATGGATTCATACATTTCAAGAAGTCTTACTTCTGCTTTCGCAAAAACATCACCTCCCTGAGCAGTAATTACTTTCCAGTCTACAAGAGGATAAGCGGCATGAGGGTCATCTCTCCGTACATCGATATCTACGCCTGAAGCCCTGGCTGTAGGGCCGACAGCACAATACTCCATAATATCTTCTTTTGTGATCACTCCAACACCTTTTGTGCGTGCATGAATGACGGGATCGTCCATGACAGCACCCGTCAATAAATCGACCTTCTTTTTAAGGAAAGCGAGCACTTCTCGGATCTTAGGTATTTTGGCATTTTCAATATCCCTTCGCACGCCACCGATTTTAAACATGGCATAGCTATTTCTGTTTCCGGAGATCATTTCGAAGAGATCGAGTACCGGTTCCCTATATTTCCATGCCCACATAAAAACAGTATCATAACCCAAAAAATGTCCTGCTAAACCAACCCATAATAAATGACTATGAATCCGCTCTAATTCACCAATAATACTTCGAATATATTTAGCACGATCAGGAACCTCCACGCAAGCAATTTCTTCCATCGCATTTGCAAAAGCAAAAGGATGCGATGTAGAACAAATGCCACAAATCCGCTCGACCAGAAAAAACGATTGATCAAAGGATTTACTTTCACTGAGCTTCTCTATGCCCCGATGATTATAACCTGTTTCCCACTTTACATCTTTCACTATTTCACCTTCGCAATACAGCTTAAAAAGTTCCGGTTCTTCCTGAAGCGGATGATACGGCCCTATCGGTATGACTTTTTTCTCGCTCATTCTCCTTTATTTTGTAAAATCTTTTCTATACGGATAAACTCCTTCAGCCCAATTTCCTTCCGAAAGAAGTTTACCCGGATTGGTATGGTTTAAAAATGTAATCCCAAATAATTCATGCATTTCCCGTTCAATCCAATCGGCTGCAATAAAACACTGCGTCAGCGATTCAATTTCCGGGTTCTCCTGAGGTAATACCACATGAAAATTTGCGATATTCCCCGCTTTATCATCACTAAAATGATACAATATTTCAAATCCTGCTTTTGTATGAAATGCCGAAGCAATGATAAACCTGAATTGTATGCCATTATGCAAATAATCAACTATTTCCAGGATAGCATGCTTGTCGATATCAACCAGAATTCTGTTCTGTTTTATGATTTCAGTTCTTAGAATTTTATCTCCAAAACGAGTTGTGATTTTTTCTATAAACAGTTCTTTTTCCATCCCAGAAATTATTTTTTATTCAATAATTTTACTATTCCACCTATGATTGCCTCAGGTTTTGGAGGACAGCCCGGTACGTAAACATCTACCGGAATAATTTTATCAACAGGTCCGGCAAAAGTGATGCCTTCCGCAAAAATTCCTCCTGTGCAACCACATGCCCCTATTGCCACAACCAATACGGGTTTTGCCATTTGGTTATATACCTCGATCAAACGGTCTTTATCACGTTTGTTAATAGAGCCATTAACCAACAGCACATCAGCGTGACGTGGGCTACCTACCAGCTTCATACCAAAGCGTTCCACATCAAATCTTGAAGTAAGACAATCCAATATTTCGATGTCACAATTGTTACAAGAAGCTCCACCGTAATGAAACAGCCACAATGATTTTCTAAAACAAAAATCTTTTAATCCCACGTCTCTATTTTTTAATATCCTAAATAACTTAACGTTATAGCAACCACCACCAAAAGATTCATCCAGATAAGGAAAAACCTCATCGCTTGTCCTATTTTTAGTCTCGGATTAGTATTACGTATCAACGTGATAAGCAATACCACGGCAACCAGCTTAAGAACCGACCATAATATATGGATCCCTGAAAATTGTATTCCACTCAAGAACAATAGAATAATAAATGCCGGCAAAGTAAAAAACAACATGTACTTTGTGAGTTTAATGAGCGCGTAAGCAGAACCTGAGTATTCAATAAATGCCCCTTCGGCAATTTCTGTTTCTGCTTCTCCCATATCAAAGGGTACAAGTCCGAGTTTAGCCTGAACACAAAAAATTGCTGCTATAAACAGCAAAACACCTGAAACACTACCTATAAAAGCAGTTCCTGATTGTTGAATCTCAATTATCTTGTATAGACTTACACTTGCCCCAGCCTTAAGGATAATAGCTGCAATTATCAGTATGAAAGTAAGCTCATAACTAATTATTAATTTCATCTCCCTCGAACCACCGACAGCAGCAAGAGGATTGCCCGAAGCCAGCGCTCCGATAATATAGGCAAGTGATGGGATACCCAGTAAATAAAATACTACAATAACATCTCCCTGGAAACCTGTATTGATGCCGAAAAGCGGTAACATGATTAAGATTGCTGATGTTGAAGCACCGAAAACCGCAAATACAGGAGCAAGCAGAAATGTGATTTTGGATCCCTTAGCAGGCAGAATGGTTTCTTTTACGAGCAAAAGCTTTAAAAAATCATAGAACGGCTGAATGATTGGAGGACCTTTACGAAACTGCACACGGGCAGTAATTTTTCTGTCCACACCAGCTATTAAACCACCTATTACAGCAGTAAATAAAAATCCTGGATAGATAAAATAATAAAATAAATCGGCTACCATCGGATCGTTTTGTATTAAAGCATTTAAAACTTCACTATTTAAGTTTGTCCCAAGGAACTTCTTTGATCAATATTTTTTCGTTCAATGGGTATATATTTTCATCTTCAGATGCTTCATTGTCTGTAAAACCAACTGCTCCTTCGGGGCATTGGTCCATAAATTTTTTTAGGTCATCCTCATCAGCCAGGTCGAGATAATCATCCACATGTGTAGTGAATGTAAAAAAATCGGTCATCAAAGTACCAAATGGACAAGCTGTAACACATGATTTACAGGATATGCAAAGGTTTAATGCTCGTGTAATTATTCCATCCTTATTTCTCTCCAATGCATCAGTAGGGCAAACAGTCATGCATGGTGCATCTTCACATTTTCGACATGTGAACTGAAAAATTGCCAACTCCCGGATTGTTTTTAAACCAGTATTATCGGGGAACCCTAACCATACACCAGCCGGCTGCGGCTTGTCGCATTCCCCGGTTGTTCTGCAATCCCTAAATTTCGATAAATCAATAATTACTCTTTTGCCCATATCTTAATAATTATTGCCAAATATCAGGCTGTTCTTTTACCTCTTCGTAGGTAAATACCGGTCCATCTTTGCACACGAAATATTTCCCCATCATACAATGCCCGCATTTACCTAATCCGCATGACATATTTTTCTCCATGGACAAATAAATCCTATCTTCAGGATATCCCATTTCAAGTAATTTGAAAGTTCCAAACTTCATCATTACCGGCGGACCACAAACTACAGCGACAGAATCTTCAACATTTATAGTTATTTTATCTAAAAGATTGGTTACCACGCCCACTTCTTCTGTCCAGGTTTCGTCAGAACTATCCACACTTCTGTGCACCTCAAATTTCTTTATTTGTCGCAATTCGTTTATATAAGGTTTATATATGCATTCTGCCGGTGTTTTGGAACCATAGCAAAAGACCAATTTTTTAATTTTGTCTTCTTCTGCTTTTAGGTTGTACAGTAAAGAACGCAATGGGGCAAACCCACAACCACCTCCAAGCACCAATACTTCCTTACCAAAAAACTTATCTAATGGATAACCTCTTCCATAAGGCCCTCTAATACCCATTAAAACACCAGGTTTAAGCTGATGAATTTTTTCCGTGACATAACCTGCTCTCATTACGGTAATTTGAATTTCATCTTTTTCAAGAGGAGATGATGATGGTGTAAAAGGTGCTTCACCAATTCCATCTAATGTCAATTCTACAAATTGTCCTGTTTTAAATTCAAATTCCTTTTCAGGCTTCAAAACAAACGATTTAATAGTAGGTGACTCTTCGATAACCTCAGTTAGTTCCGCTTTTATACATTGATATATGTTTTGATCAGCATCCACTTTATTTCACTTCATTTAATTCAACAAATATCTCGTTCTTATTAATCTTGCCAATACAGGCTTCTATACATCTTCCACAACCAGTGCATGCAACTGAATTAAATTTTTCCGGTTTCCAAACGTACTTACACATATACCTGTTTTTAAACCGCACATTTAAGTCCTGCAAAGGATCCTCACCTGCTGCCACACGAGCAAATGCCGGTAATTGGCAGGCATCTAATTGTCTAATCTTTTCGAAACCAGGTCTGTCAATTAATAAAAAGCAGGTACAGGTCGGACAAATAGTGGCACATGCACCACATGACACACATGTATCGGAATATTTTTTCCATATTTCTTCATTTGCCTGCTTTACTAGTTCCCCTGTTTTTTTGTAATCCGGGAGTTTTTTATTTTTTTCTTTGAGTTGTCGGAAACTACTTTCCCGTTTCTCGTTGATTTGATTTACCTCTTTTTCTGTGGCTTCTTTAAAAGCAACCTTTGATTCGATTTGTCCAATAAAAACATCTCCTTTAACACTCAGGGCTTCTATAAAAACAGTTGAGTTAATACAGGATAATACTAGGTCTGTATTTTCTGTTGGATAAGGTTTGCATCCATATGATGTACAATGACAATGTTCTTGTATTGAGTAACAATCTGTTCCTATAAATAAGTAGTTTTCTAATCTGTTTTGGTAGGCAGTATCTTTAAAATCCTTACCTAAGTATATTTCGCTTAACAGATTTACTGCTGACAGATCACAGGCAGGAATTCCTAATATAATACCCGGTTTTAAATTATCTTCTTTTACTAAGTTTTGTTTTACAGGTAATAAAAAAGTTTTTAAAGGAGTTGCAGGTTTGGGTTTATTATAAATCACATCGCTAATGTTATCATCATGAAGTAATTCATAATCCTGTTCGTTTTCACATGGTATAGGGGCATAAATATGGTAATCCTTCGTCAATTGCTTGAGGATATCATCCCAAATCTCTCTCGGTAACTTTAAAATCCTTGACATAAAGCTAGTATATTACTATCCAATAAGTTACAAAATATACATAGATAATCATATTTTTTTGAGACATTATTTATTATAAAATGATATTTTTACTAAGACTGACTATAGTTAAAAATAAATAATGCCGGTTATATTATGTGTTGAGACTTATCTACGTTATAATCGATAATCTCAATCATTAATGATATCGGCATAATACCAAGTATTCAATAAAGCTCATAGTGAAATAAAAATGGTAATACATGTTATTCAGACGAGCCGACATAGAAAATAAAAATTTTGTACGTATTCATGGACTTGTACAAGGAGTTGGTTTTCGGCCTTTTGTATATAAACTAGCTAAAAATAATCACATCACCGGTTTTGTAAGAAATACCAGAAATGGTGTAGAGATTGGTTTTCAAGGAAATGAAGATGATAAATTACATTTTATACAGTCACTCGCAACTCATAGCCCTGCAGCAGCAGATATTACATCTATTGATTTTTACACCACAGAACAATCTTTTTCGAATGATTTTAGAATAATCGAAAGCGTTGAAAGCACGCATGATTTTACGGAAATCAGTCCGGATATTGCCATATGCAGTGAATGTTTGCACGACATGAGTACTCAATCCCGCAGGTTACATTATTCTTTCACCAACTGCACGCATTGCGGTCCTCGATTTACAATCATCAAAGGTTTCCCTTATGATAGAAAGGAAACTACTATGGATGTTTTTGAAATGTGCCATGATTGTGCGAAGGAATATTATGATGTTGATGATCGGAGATTTCATGCACAACCAATTTCCTGCAATAATTGCGGTCCTGGATATACATTGCTGTTGAAGAAGGATAGAATATTAAGGATAGATGAAATTATACGAGCTATTTACTTTATCATAAAAAATGGTGGTGTATTAGCAATAAAAGGCGTTGGCAGCTTTTTCCTTGTCTGCGATGCCATGAACCAACTAGCTGTAGATAAAGTAAGAAAAATAAAAAGAAGAGACAAAAAGCCATTTGCCGTCATGTTTAGTGATGAGAAAGAGGTTGAAGATTTTGCGTTTCTTAATAACGAAGAAAAGAAAGCAATAACATCATGGCAACGCCCTGTGGTATTACTAGAACAAAAAAGGCAACTTACTCCCGGCATAAACGACGGGTTACACACATTGGGCTGCATGTTACCATATATGCCTTTTCATTACCTGCTTTTTGATAAAATACAAACAAAAGCATTGGTGTATACGAGTTGTAATATTAGTGGCGAACCGAATTTAACAGACAATCATGAAGTAGTCAACAAACTGGAAAACAATACGGATGGGATTGTAATGTATAACCGTCAAATATGGAACCGCGCTGATGATTCTGTGCTACAAATTACAAATGGCAAACCTCAACTAATTCGTCGTTCCAGAGGGTATGTGCCACGATCTATTGATGTGCCGTTTTGCACCGAAAACATAATTGCCACCGGTGCTGAGCAAAAAAACTGCTTTGCTATTGGAAAAGAAAACAAAGCTATTTTAAGTCAACACATTGGTGATATAAAAAATTACGAAATATACCATTCCTATCGTGAAACGGTTGACAGGTTTATGAATTTATACCATATAAGTCATCCTGCCTGCATAGTTACCGATGCTCACCCGGATTATCTCACCACAAAATTTGCTAATGACTTTAAAACGAAATACAATACCAAATGTGTAAAAGTTTATCATCATCATGCACATATCGCATCGGTATTGGCTGAACATGGGCTAACGGATAAGGTAATCGGGATTTGTTTTGATGGAAGCGGATATGGAACCGATGGAAATATTTGGGGCAGTGAATTTATGTGTTGTGATTTGTCGGATTTTTCAAGGGAATACCATTTTGAATACATCCCTATGCCCGGTGGCGATTTGGCAGTGAAACAACCCTGGCGTATGGCTGTTGCATACCTCTATCATACTTTTGGGGAAAAATTTCAGTATTCCGGTTGTGATTTCCTACAAGGTATTTCCATGGATCATATTAAAATGGTACTCTCTTCGCTGAAAAAAAACATCAATGTACCGTTAAGTTGCAGTGCAGGACGTTTATTTGATGCCATTGCCTCTATGATTAACATATGCAATTATGCAGATTTTGAAGCGGAAGCACCTATGAAACTGGAAGCAAGAATCGATAAGACATGCCAGGATAAATATGGTTATGAAATATCCGGTAAAATAATCTCATTCAAAAAAACGATTGCCCAGATTCTAAAAGATTTAAAGAGTAATGTACCTGTTTCAATAATTTCCGCTCGCTTTCATCAGACCATTATCGAAGTAATCCTAAAAATTGTGACCTTATTGCAGCAAAAGTATGGGATAAATCATGTAATTTTATCTGGTGGAACTTTTCAAAATCGTTATTTACTGGAGCATCTAGAACATCAACTTCAAAATATCGGGTTTAAAGTTTATACAAATCGAAAAGTACCTCCAAATGATGGAGGCATTGCCCTCGGACAAATAGCAATAGCTGCAAACTATTTAAACAAATAAACTTCGTAAATTCTGCCAACAATAAAAGCAGTAGTAGTGACATTATCATTAAAACAAAATTGTTATGTGTTTAAGTATTCCGGCAAAAATAATTTCCATTAAAGGTGATAAAGCTGAAGTGAGAATTGGCAACGTAAACTATTCCGCAGGGCTACAAATGATTGAAGACATAAAGGTTGGAGACTACGTATTATTACATGCAGGATTTGCCATTCAAAAAATTGATGAAGAAGAGGCCAAACTGACGCTCCAAATTTTTGAAGAGATGGAAAAAAGCGGCGAGTAATGAGAAGTGAGTGTTGAGTTTAAGGGAGACATTTACAATGTACCGCATTTCTAATATACCAACATTTAAAACATGAAATATATCGATGAATATAGAAATCCGGAACTCATCAATAAGCTTTGTGCTTCAATAAAAAAAATAGCTGATAAACCTTATATTTTTATGGAAGTCTGTGGTGGACATACAATGGCCATACAGAGATTCGGAATACCATCGTTATTGCCTTCAACTATAAAACTAATTTCGGGGCCCGGCTGTCCGGTTTGTGTTACGGACACGTCTTATATCGACCACTTAACAGCTCTGGGGCAATTGGATAAAACAATTATTTGCACATTCGGCGATTTGATTCGCGTACCCGGGTCATACACTTCCCTTGATAAAGCCAAAGCAGCCGGAGCTGATATCCGTGTTGTATTATCTTCTCTCGATGCATTGAAAATCGCTACTGAAAACCCAAAACAAAATGTGGTTTTTGCGGCCATTGGGTTCGAGACGACTTCTCCGGGTACTGCTGTTGCAGTTTTAGAGGCAGAACAAATGAATCTGAACAATTTTTCAATTCTTAGTGCCCACAAAATAATGCCGCCTGCCATGAAAGCCATTGTTGAGGACGGGGTAAAAATTAATGGTTACATCTGTCCGGGGCATGTAAGCACCATTGCAGGTTCTGCGATGTATGAAGAAGTATGCAGAGATTTTGGATTAGGTTGCGTTATTTCAGGATTTGAGCCTTTGGATATTTTACATTCCATACATATGCTTCTGGTACAACTTAAAAATAATGATCCAAAGGTAGAGATTCAATACAAACGTGCTGTAAAACCCAATGGAAATAAAAAAGCCAAGAAAATTATGGACCAGGTGTTTGTAGCAGTAGATGGAAAATGGCGCGGATTGGGATCTATCAAAAGAAGTGTTTTAAAACTGCGTCCCCAATACTATAAATACGATGCCGAACATCAATTTTCCGTATCTTTTAAAACAAAAGAACCGGACAAAGGCTGTATTTGCGGGGAAATTCTGAAAGGTAAAAAATCACCTTCCGATTGCATCCTTTTTGCTCAAAATTGCCGTCCAGAAAATCCGGTTGGTGCCTGCATGGTTTCCAACGAAGGTGCCTGTCAGTCCTACTTTAAATATCATCAATATGGAAAATAATATTTTACTTGGCCATGGAAGCGGCGGCAAGTTGATGCATCAATTACTCAACAATTTATTCTTTAGATATTTTAATCATGAAGAACTAAAAAAAAACACAGATTCTGCAATTTTAACGATACCAGCAAACAATATTGCATTTACCACAGATTCATATGTAGTTGACCCACTATTTTTTCCTGGTGGCAATGTTGGCAAATTAGCGATTTGCGGAACAATAAACGATCTGGCTGTCTCAGGGGCTCAACCTCAATTTATAAGTGCCGGATTTATCATTGAAGAAGGTTTTTCTTTAGCCAAACTGGAAGAAATTGTAAAAGCAATGGCACTTGAAGCGAAAAGCGCGGGTGTACAAATTGTTACCGGTGATACGAAAGTCATCAATAAAGGAAAAGCCGATAAGGTTTTTATTAATACTTCTGGAATTGGAATTGTAAAAGACGAACATAAAAACATTGCAAAGGGTAACCACTTAGAACCAGGTGACATATTATTTATTAACGGCACGCTTGGAGATCACGCTATGGCTGTGCTGACAGCAAGAGAAGACCTGCCTATAAAAACCGATATCCAATCGGATTGTGCTTGTTTAAATCATTTGATTAAAAAGATATTGGATGCAGGAATTCGGGTAAAATTTATGCGCGACCTGACCCGCGGCGGATTAGCGACAGTCCTTGATGAAGTAATATCCGGAAAAAAATTGGGCATAGAAATAAATGAGAAGGAAATCCCGATTAAAGATAGCGTAAAAGCATTATGTGAAGTCTTAGGATTTGACCCTCTTTACCTAGCAAACGAAGGAAAAGTATTATTTGTGGTTGATAAAGCGGATGAAACCGCCATGAGAGAAATATTACATAATGACATACTTGGTAAATCATATAGCCTGATTGGGAAGATAACAGACAACTATAGCGGTGAGGTAGTAATGAATAGTATAATAGGAGGAAAACGTTTGATTAAAATGCTCGCCGGGGAACAATTACCCCGAATATGTTAGACGGCAAGGACTTACCAATAATACAATAAATAAAACAGGCACGGACAACAAGAGTGAAAATTGCACACTAGTTTTCATGCAAATAATACTATTTAGCGATGAAATCAGCGTTATTGATTGTTGGTAAAATGCCGTATCCTATCGCAAATATTGCAAATCAGTTATGAAATTTACGGTTTTAGCCTTAACTTGATAACACAGCATCTTCCATCTGAAAGATATCTGTCTCTTATCAATTATAAACGGGTAAAAAATGCACGAAATTGCTATTGTGAATAATTTGTTTGAAATAATTATCGAAGTATCCCAAAAAGAAAAGTTAAGTAAAATTTCAAAAGTAAATTTCCTTTTGGGAGAGATACAGCAGATTGTTCCTGAAATATTTCGTTTTGCCTTTGAAAGTGCCGCCGAAAACACCATAGCACAAGATGCCATACTAAATATTGAAATAGTACCCATCAAAGCACAATGCAATAATTGTAAAGAAATTTTTCATGTAAAAGATTTTTTTTATTGCCCTAAATGCCAAAGTAATAACCTGAATCTTATCAATGGAAATGAGTTAACCATAAAAAGTATTGAAGGAGAATAATTATGAAACGAACATGTACTTTTTTAATTAAAAGTTCACAAATAAAGATGATTTAAATAAGTCCATGTGAGAGCGGAGCGGTTACATCCGTTCTCAAATTTTAAAGTATAATAAAATAACAACTTGAAAATTTTAACGGATGAAAATAAAGATAATGCGCAATGTACTGGATAAGAACCAGGATAAAGCCAACGATATCAGACAACTTTTAGAACAAAACCATGTTGTGATGTTCAATTTCATCAGTTCTCCGGGAACCGGAAAGACATCACTTCTGGAAATACTATGTAAAAATCTGGCACAGGAATATCGTATCGGAATAATTGAAGGTGATGCTTATACAGATCGCGACGCCAAGCGTTTAATTAAATACCATGTGCCTGTTGTACAGATAAATACGGAAGGCGGATGCCATCTCGACTCAAATAGTATTAGCAACGCTTTAGCTGAATTTGATTTAGATAAGCTTGATGTGATTCTTGTCGAAAATGTGGGAAATTTAATATGCCCGACGGTATTTGACTTGGGTGAGAACTACCGTGTTGCTTTGATCAGCACAACCGAAGGCGATGACAAACCAGCAAAGTACCCCATGCTGTTTCGAAAGGCAGACATGATTATTCTAAACAAAATAGATTTAATGCAATATACAAACTTTAATATGGGCAATTTTAAAACAGATCTACAACAACTGGGTATCAACACACCCTTTTATGAAATATCATGTACGCAACAAAACGGTATTCATAATGTATTAGAATGGTTTAAGGGAAAGTTTAAGTTTCGATCTTGATTGTTTTTGCATATTTTCACTTCCCATCCCAATTGTCTTGTTATTATAAACGAATCCAACTGACAACCTTAACTATTAACAATCGCTGATTCCGGCAGGGAATAAGTATCTCAACCCATTGTGACAACCCAAAATTGGGTTTCTCGGATCGATGTTGGGATAACCTCCCGAGATACCTCAGGGACAGATCGTCCCGAATTTATTACGG